>JAYUUS010000283.1:0-23078 GCA_043754435.1 Rhodanobacteraceae bacterium | reverse complement strand
GTTTGTGAACACCGTGAAAGTCCAAAGCAGCGCCGCTAGCTAGTCGAAATAAGCCACCCGGCGCGCAATCGCCGGGCGGTTGCGGCGTGGGTAATGGCGGAGATTATTAAATTATTTGAATATGATTGATGCAAATCGGCGTTCGGCGTGCACTTGCAGGTAAATCACCTGGGTGAACCGCTTAAACTGTGCGTGGAATAAAATGGGTCACGGATTCAGGAAATAGTAAAAAGTAATCGTAAAGCTGTGTCAGATTTAAGTTTGCATGGTGCTTTTCAATAAGGTTACGGATGTCCACCCAATCTTGGACTCGGCGTGGATCGTTGGTAAGCGCCTGTAGTTTGAGTCCAATGATGCCTTCAACAGTAACGACATTGAGCGACTGCCTTTTTGAGAGACTGTTACGGGTGTATTGAGCGCACTTTTCCCTTAAATGCTAACTAAGCGGCGCCAATCGCCCTACGACCGCACCAATGCTAGTTTCCAGCTCGAACTCGAACTTTGCCCAGTCCGAATCCTGCCAATCAATGAAATAAAACTGGTTCGTATCAAACGCTACCACTTGCGTTGCACGTCGCGTCCAAATCACCGACTTACCCATGCCGCGCGCATAGCCCGCCTCAAAGTAAACATTGCGACTGTCCTCAGTGAAATCCGCAATCACAAATCGGCAGCGGTTCAACATATCGATCAAGCGGTTGTCGATGTGATCGGCGTGCGGATCGGTGTCCACCCGCTTACATTCATACCCAGCGCGATGGCAAGCGCGTTCCATTGCCGCAAATAGCGGGGCAAACTCCGGCAAAAAGCGCATTGCGACGAAGCATAGATTGTGTTGTTGGTGCTTGGTTTTGGCGGCTTCGAGTTCGGCCCAGGCTTTGGCGGTTAGGGGCGTATTGACATTAAACCCACCGGCCCCCATTCCCACAAACTTCCCGAAAATTAGTTCACGCTCAAACAGCGCCTGCATAATCCAACGGCATTCTTCCAGCCCGGAATCGCAAAATAGCGGCCAGTCAACGGGGCTCAGTCTTAGATTTGTTCCGGGAACCGGCCATTTCCGTGCGATGACCTGTAAAGCTCGGATGATTTTGGATTCAGCACTTAGGCTATCGAAAATTTTGGGTGGGTTGCTCAGTCGCATTTTGGTGACAGCCGCTCGGCGTCCAGCTTCATGTTCTTGCCGCGTCCATGCCGATATTTTTCCGTAATTTATGTCGGGCGACTGCGGATCTGTAGTTGGATCGCACCCGTAGTCCGATGTTTCAAACATTCCACAAACTCTGCATTCGAAATGGTGTGTGTGACCCTCCATCTTCTCGACGGTGTATGAAGCTTCAGATTTGCAAAGTGGGCATCCAGTTCTAATCATGTGCAATCCAATAAATAGCAAGGAAACAGACAAACCTTGGCATCGCCACGAATAGCTCCTTCTCCACACCCACAACTTGAAAACGAAGCGCAGAATTCGTATGGGGAGAAGGCGGGGATGAGGGGTAAGAATTAGTGTGCAGCGTCATGGTTTGGCTAAACGCGTTCGCCGTATTCACGCAAAAACTCGCGCGTTGATCCGTTTGCGCGAAGCCGCTTATTCAAAAAATTCGACGCAGGCGGCGCATCAGCACTCAAACACAAATTGTGCATCATGAGCCACTGAGCAGCGGGATTCACCCGGCGCGGCGGCAGTGAAAGTTTCTGTGAAAGTTGCTCAACGCTATGGTAAATATTCGGTTCACCCACCAAATACGTACCGATTTGGACGGCATCTAGCTCTGACCACCAATCGTGAAACAAGTGGTCATAACGCGCAAATAAAGTGGGGCATGCGCTAAGCGCACGCCGCGCCGATCCCCGTAAATCCCGGATATCGCCCTTGAGTTCAACAATCGCCGCTTCCATTTCGGCTTGATCTGAATCGGTCAAGCGACGCAGCTCATTGAACTCAGTAGCAACAGTTCGCGACTCAATGCCATCGTCTGAATCACGACAGAAATGCGAAACAATGGCGAAAGCCGTTTTTGAAAGGCCATGTTGATTGGCCTCAATCGCCGCCGAATCTGCTTCTATCAACTTAGATTCGCTTGGCTCGCGCAGAATTTCTGCCGCTAACAGCGGTACGGTGACATCGGCAGTTAGGAAATCCAACAATGGAAAGTTTGCCAAGACGGGAAACTGGTCATGCAAATGTTCCTTTGCGTTAAACCCATCCGCAGCGACCAAAATCATTTTCAACTTGCCTTGAATTTGCCGATGCGTTGCAGCATTGAGTTCTCGGCGAACGAATTCGCGACCAATACTGGTCGGCGTAAGTAGACACAAGAAGTGCGTACTGCGCGCCAACGCCGAGTTGATCATCTCCATAATCTGTTCGCCCGATTGAACGTCACCGGTGAACATGAAGGTCTGAATCCCCTGCAATGCAAGGCCGCGCTCGATTTGAAGTGCCATTTCGCGGTCATGCGCTGCGTGGCTAATGAAAACCAAAATGTCGGCATTTAGAGGTGTGGGCAGTACGCTTGGCGCTATTGTCTGCACCAAGTTTTCCAAATTAATCAGCGCAACTGTGCGATCAAAATTCGCCGCATCCAGTTGAATGATTAAGCTGTTATCGGAAATTGCCCCTGACGCCTTGCACTGAAACTTCCGCTTAATCAGCGCCTCGACCTGCTCGTCAACTTTATTAATCACAAAAGTTTCACACGCAGTAAGGGCTGCCAATATTTCCGGTTTGCCACGCAGATGGATTCGCCAGTTTTTGCGGTCAATCGCAACCATCAAATCTGAAACGCGCAACGCAGATGCAGCTGGCGCAACTTCAGCAGCCAGAAATTCATCCGGGGCATCACTTAAGCTTGCCAAATCCAACTCAAGATTAGTTAAATTCTCATCACACAAAACACCGACAGTAAAAGCGCCCCAGGCAGTTAATTGAATCGATGCGCTGTTGTTGTGCGCAACTTGTTTGATCGTGGGCGGAATTAAATCACGCCCCGCAAAGCTCAGATCCAAATGAAAAATCACCTCGCCCGTCAGTGTCCAATGTTCTTCGCCTTTTACCCGCAGCGTCACCAAGTATTCGCCTTCCAAAAATGGCAGGGGCGTTACAGACGCCGATAGCGCGCGCCGATTACGGGTTGGGTAGCGGCCAAATTTGTTTTTGTGGGTGTCTTGCGGGTCGGTTAGGTACGTTTTGGCTTCGACAATGTCGCGCAGTTCGCGGGCGAATTCGGCGAGGTCGTTTTCCAGCGACGCTTCGCCGAATAGAAAGACGTTTTTCCGAGTAAAGTCATACTGTGAATCCAGCTGGGCGTAGAGGCTATCCAATACCAATGTCGCAACGGATTCAGATCGAGTACCTGCCCACATACTTTCTTGCAGGCTATGCGCAAATACGTTCACGTCCAGACTCAAAAAGCCAGGAACGTTACTCGATGTAGAGGCATTAACAAGCACAACGCGGTGCATATGGAGCACGGTTTCCATTTTCTCAAACCATTGCGTTGAGATCGGCGGAAACAATTGGATGAAAATTGGGTGCCTAAGGTCGTGAAGTTGCAAAGTTAATTCGCTGATGGTGCTTTCGATATCTTTGTAACTGCGCGGATGCAGCTGTGAAACCCGAATGGTGGCGGCTTGCTCTGCTACCTCCGGCACATCGTCTTCCGAGCAGACTAAAAAAAGCGGCATGTTGTAAATCAGCCCAAATTCGCTTACCACTAGATTTCCATAAGGTGGCTGCGCCTCATCACCCTCAAGCACCATATGAGGCATTCGAATTTCAACGGTGCCAATGCCCAGCGACTCAAGGATGACCTTCATCGAATAAGATGTGGTTTTAGGGTCAATATGACAATACCCATACGGCTCGATCCAGTCAGTCGCCATCTCGCTTTCGAGTGCTGAAAGCAAGAGTTGAACTTGCTCGCTACTCAATGGCTCAAAAAACTTAGCTGCATCCGCGTTTTGACCGGGGTATGTACTTGCGTAACTCGCGAATGCAATTACGCGTTCAGCAGCGCTCATAGGCCCTGCGACTTCATCTGAGATTGCAAACCGCGCCTTTAACCCAATCGCCACCATCGCTCGGGTGCGGGCCCAACCGGAAAGCAAATTAATTTTTGGAGCGTTGAAGAAATCAATTTTGCTGTACGCAACAGCAAACATACGCCAACACGCTTCGACGAATTCTTGGTCGGTTAAAGTTCTCGCAGTAAACCAAGACGCAATGGGTGATTGCTCGGACAGCTGAACTTCCCCAGTTTTGACAACTTCACCAAGCGCTTCATAAACCCAGTCATTTTGCCGGTCAGAAAGCAGCAGCGCGCCGTTTTCTCGAATTACAGAGATACAAACATATCCATCGCTATTGGGCCTGGAAACAATGTTGCCTTTGGTGATCAGAGTGGAATTAGGTGCCGGGGTTGGAACGACGATGGCATGCACTACTTTTCGATCCAACAATGCCTGTAGCACCTGATCAATTAGCTGTAGCCGTTCGCTTTGATTTTTAGCACGAGAACGCGCCAAAATTTCTTTAAACGTAATGGCGTCCAACTCATTTGAATCCATAGAAAGATTCAAAGCCACTTGCATACGTTGCAACGCAGCTCGAGGCCAAATTCGTTTTGATCGACTGTAGCTATTGGTTAAATAGTGGATTGCAAACGCTTCAAGTACATCATCAAAATTATTTGTGCATGTTATGGCGCCAAATTGCCGCGCTTGATTTTCAAACGGCTTAGCACTCATCGAGTAAATCGCCACAGGAATTGCCGGAAACTTGGAATCTAGGGCGTTCACGAGTGTAAGTCCGGCCAGCTTTTCGCCTTTTCGACGTAGGTCGGAGATCACGGCGTCGAAACCGTTAAGACTGATTGCTTCAAGCGCCTCTGATGTAGTCGTAACGTGATGAACCGCAACACGCAGCTCGTTTAACTGGGCTACCTCACTTGCCTTCTTGTCAAAATTATTGTCCACCCACAAAACGTGCTTTCCATTCAACGGTCCCAACGCTTGGGCTCTGGCAGCCAAGACAGTTACCGCCAACTCATAGACAAACGGCCCACCTTTCGCCGGAGCAATTGGCGTACAAATCAAGTTGCCTTGAAACTCGCCAACGTGGGCTCCCTCAAACGAAACCACCACACCGCCGAGAGCTCCTAAGACTAGGTTGAGTGGCGTTGGCGCCACGGCAAAGCCCTCGCCAGTTATTGCAAAATCCATACTGCAATTGGCTACGGTGACATTGAAATTCAGGGCCGTGCTACAGCGACTTTCTGCCCCTGCTCGATAACTAGGCAGCACAAGCTTGCCAGGATGCGTTACAGGCTTTACAAGCGCAGATTTGATTGAATTAGCTTGGCCAAAATCTCCTAACATGATGGTTGTCAGAGCGCGCTCCAACCAACGCTTTTGTCTGGATGTAAAGTAAAGCGCGCCAGTAATTTCGAGGTCGAGTCGAACCGTCGTGCTCTGCCAATTGTCATTTGGGGGGGCAGCCGAAAGCGTGAGCCATCGCCCTTTTTCTTGCGGCCCCATTCGCCCCACCCTTTGTTCAATACTAGCCGCGCCATATTTAAATTGGAGCCAAGGCACGCCAGTAAGAAATGCGAAAAAACGTGAAGGGGGACCTAACTTCAATCCTTCCGACGATTGCATCAAAGCGCGTAACCAAGTGTCCAACGCACTACTTTTACCCGGTATTTCGGCCAGTAACGGGAGTTCTTGTGGACTCATGACCTCATACAACGATAGCGTTTCTGCGCTTTGCCGGGCCCAAATGGGTCGTTGTGTCAGATGCTTGTTGGTACGAAATGCGCTTTCTAGCGATGCAATGACTTCTTCAAAATTATTCGTGCAAGCAATCGCGCCGAAATTCTTTGCCTCAGCCTCGAATTTTGGTCCAACACGTGAGTAAATTGCGGTCGGTAGGTGAGGCCCATGTTCGTCCAAATAATCCAACAGATTCAGGCCTGCAAGCTCTTCATCTTTTCGTCCAAAATCGCTGATAACCGCATCGAACGTGCTGCTTCGCAGGAGACCAAGCGCATGCTTGGTTGTTGTAACGGTCGCAACCAGGGCGCCTCGGCTTTCCAAATGCGCTAGTTGCAAAGTGTTATTTGTGGGGCTGTCATCCACCCACAAAATTTGCTTTTCCTCAAGCGGACGATTTGGCGTGGCACTTACCGGATTGACCACCACCGCCAAGTCATAAACAAACGGCCCACCCACCGCTGGTGCAATCGGTGTGCAAACGAGTTGCCCAGTGAAAGTGCCCGCAACCGCACTTGCGTGCTTCACCGTTAGAACGATTGGCACACCAACTAACAAACTAAGGGGGTTAGGCGAAACTGAAAATCCCGCGCCCATGACCTTACAAGTTATCTGCCCAGCGCCGCCGCTGATGTGAAATGGCAACGCAATACTTGAGCCTGAGCCTTCTGAAATCGAGTACGCTGGCAACGAAATCAGACCCGGCGCAACGCTGGCAGTAACCGTTACAACAACTGGCGGATCGACCACACTAAAGTCAGTCTTAGCAGAATGCGCATAAAGCCGCGAGCGCAACAATTCACCGATTTCGGCAAAGGTGGCGAAGTCGTCTTCGCCGCTTTGTGCACCGATCAAGACATCACTACCAAAGCGTCGGGTCAGCTCAACGCTGATGAGGTGTTTAACATCCAATGTATCGTGTAGGGTGGAATCGGCCTTGAGCGCTTGTCGTACCGGGTCGAAGAAATTGAACCTGAGTTCCTCCTTGCTTTGATCCGTTTTATTGATGCGAAAAAGCAAGCCGGAATGCAACACTTCAGCCAGTTCGGCATTACCGGTATTCGGCAATAGCCTGCGTTGAACCAGCCGAATCAACGGCAGCCATAAGGGCATGGCCCAAAGAAGTTGCAGTAAGTCTTTTGCACCCGCGCTGGCGTGGCGTTTGAACTGCTGCAGGCGGCGCAACACCTCGTCCTCAGGCGGTTTGATGTTGATCGCGGGCTGCGCGGTAGCATCCATTGCGTTGTTTTGGCTGGTCTCTGGAATGCCGCTGCGATCTATCCATAAGCCTGGCATTAGCGTTGCGCTCGGCGTACGCAGGAAGTTCGTGTAAGCCTGCATCAACACCGGCTCGAACGATAGCATCGGCAATTTGAGCGTAGTCGCACGTTCGGGTGCGAGAGGCCAAGCATCTTGCGGCTCAGCGATGTAGCGCTGATTGGGGCTACCCGCCTGTCGGCTGCCAAAATAGCACCACTGCGACTGTGGCAAGCGCGCAAGTTTGCTGCGTTCCCACAAGCGTTCTGGCAAAAGTTGCAGCACCGCCACGATTTGCTGGCGCGCCAACATGGACAAATCGGCTAACAAATCCGGTTGATGCCAAGCCGAATGCGCCAAATTGCCGGCAAACCAAATCAAACTTCGGCCTTGGCTTTGCTTGAGTAATCGCAATGGGCGCGCTGGTGCGCCATCACGTGTGCTGATGCTGCGTGTGCCTGGGTCTAAATACCAAAGCCGCACATCGCGAAACGCTCCGACGCGTTGGCACAGTTTTTCAAACGCACGCAGGCTGTCTTGCCAGATCGCCATGCTAGTGTTTTGCTCGATCAATAAATCTAAGCTCAGCCAACGTTCGCGACCATAGCCCAGCACCGGCCAGCGCCGCCCGGCGCACACGCTGGCTTCAATGCTGGCAGCTTCATCCAATTTCAATACGCGCAGGTTCAAAATCGGCTTGCGCAGTCGGCGCATATGTTTGGCTAGTGCGCGTGCTTCTGGCAGCGGCGACGCGCTAGCCGTACGCAAACGCCAAGCGTCATCCGCTTCGGGCGGGCGCAAGTGGTTTGGCTTTGGGGTCGGATGCGGGGTCGGGTCTATCGGTTTAGGTGACGGTTTGGGTTTAGGTGGAGGCTCATCATCGATTGGCCCAGGATTGACTGGTGAAGGCGAAGGCGGCGAATCGTTGTGCTCATGCTCAATTTCGTTGCGCAGCTCGACAATTTGTTGCGTCTGCAGCCAAAGTAAATCGGCAATTGCTGTGTGCAAGGCAGCGTTGCCATCTTGCAGCCGCTCAGCTTGTAAGCACCACCGCCAGCTGGCCAGCGCGTCCACTAGTTTGCTTCCAAATTCTCTATGATGCGCAGCTGTTCAGCAGCACGTTTGTCCACCGGCAGGTGCTTTTGCTCCATCAACTGAATTGCATTGAGCAACTGATCAATGGCGAGCGTGACGCCTTTCTCCTTGCTGCGCGTGGCAAAGCTTTCGATTAGCTCGTTATAATTCGCAAGATTCTTGGGATTGATCCGCTTTACTATGATTTCCTTTAAAGCCTCAGCACTGGGTGATTCAATGTGCAGTGGTATGCAGCGGCGCATAAATGCTGGCGGAAATTCGCGCTCACCATTGCTGGTCATCACCACAATGGGAAAGTAGCGACATTGCACAACGCCGTCTGCAACCGGCACTTTTTCAGTGCTTTGTGGCACTGCCACAAAGCACGTACCGCCCACACGTTGCAACTCAGGTATCTCAAAGCGGCCTTCGTCCAAAGCATGCAGCAAATCATTCGGCAAATCGAAATCGCCCTTATCGAGTTCATCAATCAATAGCACGATTGGTTTGGCTTGGTCGGATAGCGCCAATGCCGCACCCAACGGCCCGAGCTTGATGAACTCTGCGACTGACTGATTTTTTTTGCTTTGAAAATGCGCGACCGCATCGAATTGATATAGCCCATCTTTGAGCGTGCTCTTGGAATTAATTGCCCACACCAACGGGCGATCTAACCCCAATTGATAGGCTACGGCCGAGGCCAGCGAACTCTTGCCGGTGCCAGGTGTGCCGGTTACCAGCAAAGGACGGTGCAAATGAAGCGCTATATTCACGGCGTTGATTTGCTTTTCGTCGGCAATATAGTGCGCGGCTTTTTGCTGCCAGGCTTCCGCTGTTGCCGTGTTGGGTTTGGCAAAGCTGCGCCAAGGCGGCGGATCAGGAAAGCGAATAGGTTTGTTGGGCAGCTTTTCGCCGGTGAACAGGCGGTTTAGGAATTTCAGTTGGGTCATGACGAAGGCTCCTGTGGCACGTCGCCGTAGTCTGGCGGTTCTTCAATGGGTTGATCGGTGTTTTCAAAAAGCAAAACTACATTGGCTTGACTCGGGTGCGTGCGCATTTCTTGGCGATAGCTCTTGATCAAAGCGGGTAAGGAATGCATTTTTCCGGTGGCAACAAAATCACCTAGCGGTGGAAGTGCGTTCTGGTTTGGCGAGCTGCGCCAAAACGCGATCGAAGTTCGTGAACGCGCGATTGAGACGAAGAAATTCTTTTGCTGTGCGCAGCAATGCTCCAAATGCGAGAATGCCGATGCTGGTGCTTGGGTTAGAACGTTTTCCCAACCGCTGAGAAATGGTGGGTTTATGCACTGAAATGAAAAATTCGCATTGCTATATGCATTCCAATGCGAATCGCAACTTGAATACATTGGCCGAGCTTTAATTCGGAAGCTCACTTTATCCAGCTCAGCGACTGGGCGCTCGCCATAACCATCATCAAATGTCCAATTTTGCATGCTGCCATCGAGCTGATCGAGTGCAACCACAAATTCAAAGTGCGTCTCCGGAGTTGCTTTGCTCATGAAAATGGGAAACGTCTGCGCGAACCATTCGCGCAGTTTTTCCGGCTCCGAGGGGCTTTGAAGCCGTTCGATATTGCCCTGCTTTTGAATTTCTAACAGCTCCAGCAGACTTCCGCCTGGAGCATTGCGCGGCCGCCAACGGAAAATACGGATCAACGGCGCAGCATGGATCGCAGGCTCAGACAGTTGTAGTTTGCTATGTTTTAGGAACCAATTTGTAAGCTGAGCGTGAGCGCCGTCAAGTAAATCCCAAAGTGCTTGGAAAAACAAAATTAGCTTGCTGTCATCCTGGTAATTTCTGCTGAAATTAATCCAGTACGCGATGTGGTGATGTGCGGCTGCCTCATCGACTGGCCAATCAAATCCGGCATGCTTTGCCGCAGCAACTACGCGCAAACGCGCTATAGTTATGCTCTTAACCAAATCGATCAACGCTTTAATTATAAAGGGCGAATGGCTGTTTCGAACTTCATATTGGTTCCTACTAGGATTTGCCCGGAGTAGCTTAGCTCGCTGCACGATGAAGTCCACCCAAGCTCGAAACTTTGATTCATCGCTGGCGTCAGGGCTGAAACTGCCACTTGGTGCTCGATTGAAATAAATATCTAGCACTGAGCCTGGGTCAAGACCTTGCTTAACATCAATCGAACCGGCTTCAATTTGAGGCCATACAGTTTGGTCATAGCTGTCGCTATTGCAGCGAACTGCTAGCGCACAATAATTTTGAAAGGTTTTCACCAATATTGATCTGGTATCGGCACCTAAGATTGTTTGCTGCTGAAACTCATCGAAGAAGACCTCACCTGGCAATAACTCCGCTTCTATAGCTTCGGCAAATTTGCGCACCAAAACCACATCTTTGCCAGAAAATGAAATTGCCACGCTGTAGAAACCAAGTCGTGGCCGATCTTTGGGCGGCCAGATTTGATCAGGACGAAGAGCAACGCTCATTGAAATGGAAACTCAAAGGGACATAAAGCCTTTTCAATATTTGTTCCGAGCTTTAGTTGTGCAAAAAATAAGCGCGCAGCAGGATAACGTCGTCGCTGCTCGCCCGCAAACGAAAACGCCACCCAAATATCCTCCGGCTTCCCCCGATCAAGCATGCTCAGCTCCTAGCAATTTCAAGCAAGCGCAGCGTGTCGCGCACGCAGTCGCGGCGTGGCGCGCCAAAATACGCGCGCTTCAAGCCCGCTCCCCCTTCAACAAAGCCAACAATGCCGCGATTGACTTTGCTTTGGCTGGGTCGGTCGTAAATGTCTCAAGAAAGTCAATTTGCTCAATGATTGCCTTTTTGAGCTCCTCGTTCTTCGCGCGTCGGAACTCTTTTTGGTAGCTTTCGTTTAGTGCTTCAGATTTTTCTGAACTCAGTTTGTTGCGGATGATGGCTTCAATCGTCTCGGCATGTGTATCCGCTACTAGATTCCAAAAGCCGGTGACCGGCGCTAGCGTATCCAACTGGGCACACTCCTCACGCACTTTTTGGAGCGTCGGCATTTTAACCGGCGTGGCTTTATCTGCGGTCTTGGCCGCCGCGTTAGCCGCGGCTGTTTTCCCGAGTTTGCTTGCTGGGTGCTGGTGCATGGCGTATTCGCACAAGTGCTGTCGCAAGCACGCGTAAATATGATCAAAACTGGGCGATGTATAGTAGCCGCGCTGTAGGCTGTAAGCATCGAAAGCATCATTGAGCGCTTTGAGCTGCGTGGCGCCACTGGTTACGAGCGCCAGCCTGCGCGCGGTTGCACCGAGCAGACCATAGCGCTCGGCGGTCGGTGAAATTGCCACCAGGTGCTCAATTTTGACCATTAACTCGCGGATCGCGCTGGCCTTTTCTTGCTTATTTCGTTGCGTATCACCTTCAATGAATCGGCTTTCCAGATTGATCCAGCGGGTAAAAGTATCGAAACCGGCAGCGTCGCTATTGTTACTGGAGCGATCAATTGCCTTTTTTGCAAACGTTGCGGCCTGTTCAAATTTACCCAATCGCTCAAAAGCCTGCGCAAAAGCGGCGTACACACGGCCCGTCTGCAGGCGCGCTTCGGCTGAGCTTTCAACTTGACGCTGCAAGCTGCTGAGCGCGTCAAAGTCTGTCGAATTGGCAAGCAGCTCGTCGATTAAATAATCGCTCGAGGGTATTGCAACGGGTGACTGCAGCGCAAACTTGGCCTGTGCATCGTCACGCACTAAGACAAACGCCGGGTCTCCGTAGCATTGATAAGCGGCAAAGGTGTTGCTGCTGGAATGCGCCAAAAAGGTTTGCTTGCGCGCTTCGCGAACGGCGTTGCCGAATGTGGCCCCACTTAAAAACTGCGCGTAGAACGCTGCGGCAAAGGTGCTTGCGGCTAGATCATCGACCGCCCAGCCAGCGGCAATTACGCACTTCACGCCCAGCTCGATGAATTTCTGCGCGAACTGTGCTGCGCTGCGCTGCGGTTGGTCGACCATGACGCCCAGATGGCAGCAGTTGATGAACACCAACGTAGGCAATTCGCGCAGCTGCTCGAGCGACTTGGAAGTAATGAATTCGCCATCACCAACAACTAAACCGCTCAGTGGCGTGCGCGGCCCTTGCGCTTTGTGCATCGCCACGCCCGCTAATTCAGCATTGTCTTCAGGCTCAGTAGGTTTGGCAAAGCCTTGCGCAAAGCGCGCCACATCATCAACGCCGTGCCCGGCAAAATGGATGATGCGATAACCATCGCAGAACAGCTTACGAATCACTGCACCACCGGTTTCCCGTACGCTTGCCGTCGTTTGCCAACCTTGTGCGCGCAACACTTGCTCGACCTCATCGCCTTCGCGTTGCGCCCCCGGCAATTCCACAAGCTGACCATTGGTCTGTGGGTCCGAAACGATCAGCGCACGCTGTGACAGTGTGTGGCGCACATGGCTGCGATAGGAAATCGTGCTCAGTTGCCGCACGACACCCACGCGTACCGATTGCGGCAAAGCTCTGTTACCACGCCGGGTCTGCAACCGGTCTGCGATTAGCTCCCAAGGATAGGCAGCGGCGGCGGGCGTCAAGAGTAGCCGCAAGTCCCCGGCATCGGGCGCCAAATCTTTAATATCAGTGGGCAGCAGCAGCTCAAACAGCGCAAATTCAGTCTCCACGTTGCGACGCGGATCTTTAATTGCTTGCTTTACGAGCGCCTGGACTAGTTGATCGGTTTCGACCACGTTCAATTCGCTGCGCGCTCGAGACTCCAGATTTTCCACGACTAGGCGGCCTGATTGCGCTTGAATCTTTAAAGGTAGCCACCAATTCGACGATTCATTGATGACCAAGCGCGTACGTCCGCCCATGCCGGTGTCAACAGTTCTCGGCGGCTGAAAAAATCTACTTAAAGGATCGCTGTTGGCGTAGTCATTATCGGACAAATCATTCTTAGCCAATAAACGCGTCAGGCTATCCCAAAGCGTATGGGCGCGGTCTTTGTAGAGTTCAACAAACTCGATTTCCTTAAGGGCTTGCAAATCACTATCGCTGGCTACCAGCGCCTGCCTAGCCTCATGCACGCCCTGCAAGATTGCACGTGCAGATTCGTGAATGCTAAGGCCAGCCGCGCCGCTTCCGATCAGCAAAAAGCTCAATCCACTGAAGCCTTTCTGCTTCTCGTCCGTGCCAAATTGAAGCTGCTCATTGACGCTGGAGGCGAAACCAATAACCGCGGCGCGCACCGTGCGCGTCAAGCCTGCCGCGCGCAATCCGCCAATTTCGCCTAGACCCGCGACGACTGCGCCCGAAAAAAAGTTGCGCTTGGCATTGCCCAGAATGCAAAGATGCGTGCCGATCGCACCAGGATAATCGTCCAATTCATGACGCGCACTCAACGCGCCTTTGAACTCGCCGTCAATGGCGCGCTCGGCACTCAGCACGCCATCGCCTTGGTAATGCCCGACAAATAGCGGGTGCTTAGCCGACTTCAAATGGCCAAAACAGACACGCACGGACAAGCTTGAAAGATTGTTTTCGGGCAAGTCTAATTGCTGAGGTTCGTCGCTGCGGGCGAGTGCACTGCGCTCGAACTCCAATGCGCTGGGTGAGTAGTTTGCCAGTGCATCATCACTCTCGCGCAGCCAAGCGAAAAAGCCGGGTTTGATTGCTTCCGGCGCAGTCTTGGAAAGTAGTTCGGTGCGCGCAGTAGCCAGTATTTCTCGGCAAGCGATTTGCACTTTACGGCTATCCGGCAAGTCGCCATGTGCCACGCCCTTGGCGTACCACGTCGGTACGTTGTGTGGGATTCCGGTGTTCCACAGCACTCGGCCGTCGCCGCGTGTGCTTTTTTTGATGCGTAATTTTGTGCCCGTGATATCAACACCACTAGGTGTTTCTGCGGCGTGCCCGGCGATGTAAAACACCCGTTCATCTGCCAGTGCTTGCTCATTAATCGCGGCTCGCCATTTTTTCGCCCTGTCCAAATTAGTGGCGCTTGCGAGCGGCCAGCGAGCACTAATTTTTGCGCCGATGGGTTGCCATTCTATGGCACTAAAGTAGTCGCGCTGATCCTCGTCGGTTGCAACGGGAAGCAAATCCAGTGCGCCGGGAAACGCGGCGGCTAGGCCGACATGGAACTCGCTTGAATTGGCTAAATCAATCGTGTCAAGAAACTTAATTGTGCGCTCACGCCCGGTCAAAACCTCGGTAATTGCATGCGCGCCTTTATTCGGGGTTCCCAACATAATGATGCGTGAGCTAGCATTTTCTTTGGCCTTGTTCCAAGCGTTGTCGGTTAAATTCAACATCGCACGTACCACCATGCCGCCCATCGAGTGCGCCACGATCTGAATGGGGCGTTTGTTCAAATCAATTTGCTTCAGTTTTGCGGCGATCGCTGCATTGAGGGCTACCCCTGCTTCATGCAAGGGTTTGCGCCAGTCATAGGGAAAAGCAATTACCTCGTGGGTAGACGAAAATTCATCGACAAAGTCCTGATACGCACTCGCCACTAAATCAGTGGCGCTGACACCCTGCTGATCAATGCGCAATTTGCCAAACCCGCCGCTCACATAACTCGGGAAGTCAATCCAAATACGGTTTTTGTTGATCGCCAAATGGCTGCCCATAATGCCGGGAAGGACGAATAGCACTGGGCCATTTACATTCCCCTGGCGCAACTTCAGCCCGCGCAATTCGGCTTGCACAATCTGCGCGCGTTTAAATCCTAACGACTCTATATCGGAGAATGCGGTGCTTAGTAAACTACCTAGAATTGCGGTAGCAAAACGTGGGTCGCCAAAATATTGCGTATGCATCACCGCACCACTTTGGCGAAATTGCAGCACGAAAAGACGCTGTGCGCCGCCAACCATGGAATCGCAATCCACTACCCAGTCGTTACTACGGCCAAAATAAACATCTAATGCCAGATCGGTCGCACTTTTAAGCAAGCCGGTGCCGCGCATATCGCTAGCAACTACGGCCAATTCGCTGGCCGAGGAAATATTGGGGTGATTGATTAAATGACGAATGAAAACACCCCCCGGATCCATCGCCGCAAAGCCGGGAATTTCATGCGGTTTGATGCAGTTCAACACGACTGCTTTGGTCAGCTCGATCAGCGCAGTCATGTGCGTCGCAAAGTTTGGCGCAACCCATTGCGCCGCCGACATCGATTTACGCAATAAGCTGAGCCAATTGCGCAAACGCTTTGGCGACAACAGGGTCGTGCCACGCGCCGGGCAAGCCACCCGCGCAATTCTGCGCACGCTAATTTGTTTTTCGCGCTTTAACGCCGTCAGCGTCTTAAATTCACTGAGCAGTTCTTCATAGTTTTTGACGACATCAATGCTGGCCGCGGCAATCGCCTTTTCAATTTGGTCGTGAATGCCTGCCAAAGTATTCTCTGTGGGCACGGCCTGCGCTAATAGTTCCGCGACCAGTCCGCCGCGCGAATGCGTCATCAAATCCAGCTGTAGGCCTTTGCCAAAAGCGTTTAGCGCATCAATTGCATTAGAAACCGGGGTATGCGCCAAAGTCCGGTGCTCAAGTGCATAAACTTCGCCTCGATACTTCGCCACCAGACGCGCCCACTCCGTTTTTGACTGTTGCCACAACGCGCCGAAACTGCCCTCGGTTGATGAAAACGTGCCGTGAATCAGCAACAGCACCGGATCCTTCTGTGCAATGATTGCGGTGGCAGTATCCCAAATGCCAGTAGCGCCATTCCATTTCATCACGCGCGGATTCGGACACAGCCTTGCTTCCACTTCGCTCAACGCGAAATCACGCAGTCGCGCAACGATCTGCCCAGCTTTTTTTGCCACGTGCACGAACATGAACTTGACTAGGCCACCTAGGCCACCGCGCGTGCTGGCATCGGCCAGAACCAAAACCGGTTCTGCACTGTCGCGATTTTGGCCCAGCTTGAACCAGGGCGATTGTTCTAACTCGTCTGGAAACAGCATCAAACGGATGCCGCCTTCTAGTTCGAGCTCAATCAAGTTGTCATCGGTGATCAGTGTGGACTCATTCGAAGTCGCCCGTGAGCTGGAGAGATCGATTGCAACAATCAGCCCCTCTTCTTCTGAAGTAGTGTGAGTTTTTTGACCATAAATTCGATAGTTCATGGGATCTCCAAAGGGTTTTGGGTTGTAAGGGGTTGCTCGTTCGTAGGTTTGGAATTGAACAGTTAAGCGGCGGCTAATGCTGACCAAACACGATCTGATCCCCGGAAACCAGAGTGACCGTTAGAGTGGCTTGATAGCCCTCTGCGCCCGATGCGCTAAGCCGCTCGGCTAGACTGGAGAACAGATAAGCCATTGCGCGCAACGTGAACATGTTTTGGAATACCGATTTTCTTAGGAACAGACGCTGAAATGCGTCATCCAATGCGCCGGGGTAGTCGCCCGTGGTTGACAGCAGCAAATCAATAGCGTTGTTAAGGTTTTCGAAGCGTTCTGACAAAGACGAATGGTCATAAGCCATGCGCGCCGCCGAGCGAGGCCGCAATTGCCCGATCGCTTGAATGGGCCTGGGTCCACCTTCTTTTTGCTGATCGGTATTGGTGAAACCAGCGCGCCGCAGCGCAACTCGAAATGCCAATGATGTTGAACTAAGCTGGTAACCGTTGCTGACCACGTCTGCCCATACAGGGCCATAGACGTGCTTGCGCACTGCTAAGTCGTTTCGCGCAGGCACGCTCGACCAGATACCCATGCCAGCCGCCAGCGCGTCGCCAAATTGCGCCGCAGTTAAATTTGACAGCGCGTGCAATACCTTATTGAAACTCGTGCCCTCAAGACTGAATGACACTGCCGTTGAAACAACGTCCATGCCACTCAATGAAGCATGGGCGGTGGCTTTCCCGCTTGCGTCAAACACACCAAACAACAGCGCGGTTTCAAACGCATCCGCTAAATTGCTCAAACTGTCGATATCGGAATTCGCAAGCAGATGAATTCCAAGAGTGAAATCCTCGCGCAAGGGTGCTTTTCTAAAAACCGCTGCATCTGCTTTCAGCGTCGCAGACCAGCTGCGTTGCGCGCCCTGCCAGCTGTCTTCGTAGCTAAGCATGCCCAATTGTGCAAGCCGCATATTACCATCGATGTCGGTTTGCCAAACCTCGCGGATCTTTCGCGTGGTAAGGCTTTTGGCATTGAACCAGCGACCCAGACCGATAGAAAAACCGAGGGTGCTGGAGCGCTCCAGGGAAGTCTGATGTAAATATCGATTGACCGTTGCGGCAATTTGTCCAGATTGAATTCGAGCTAAAAATTGGCCTAAATTTAACGCCACTAGCTGTTGGTGCGTCAGTGCGTCGAGCGCCGCCATGCTTACTTCGAGAATTGATCCA
Source organism: Rhodanobacteraceae bacterium (assembly GCA_043754435.1). Lineage (GTDB taxonomy): Bacteria > Pseudomonadota > Gammaproteobacteria > Xanthomonadales > SZUA-5 > JANNYA01. The sequence continues at coordinate 5,663 of JAYUUS010000283.1, read as the reverse complement.
TCGGTGGCTATACGTTGGTAATTGAAGGCAAAGCTCGCCTTTAGCTTTGCGCTGACTACCGCCGAGATCTTTTCGTGAATTTCCTTGATTTTGCCGTCTAGTCGTTTGATCAACTTGGAAATAGGCGCCGCCGAGGCGAGCGCATATTGCTCAGTCATCTGCAGTAGGACAGGTTTAAGGGCTTCAGGTAGCGTGGCCGCTGCGGTCGCAATTAATGTCGCAGGTTCCAACGCTTGCAGTCGTTCAAGAACTGTTGTTGCACCCGCAAATAGTTGATCTAGAACTTGGCTTGCGACGCCCTTTAAATAGTTCTGGCTGGCTTGTGACAGCGAAACTTCGAAGCCAACGGTAACGCCCAATCCCAGCGTACGCTGCGCCAACTTGCGCACCGCAATCGTGTAAGCGTCTGGCGCGCGCGTAATCGCCAGTTGGAAATCATCTCTTACCGCGACTGTGGCAGTAAGTTTTGCGCCAGCGCTAATTTTTAGCGCCAGCGGCACTGATGAACCCAGTTCACGGGTGAGTGATCCTAATGCGCCCGCAAAAACCTCAGCCCAAGCTAGCGTCAAACTTGCGTTTAATCCGCCACCGATGCGCATCGTCACAGCATTTCCCTCAGCGAGGTCGCGTGTTTCGGCAAAATCCAAGATGCTAGGCAAGCCATGCTGCAAATCCGCGCGCACTACCGATAGCAATGTTGCTTTTGGGTTCGCTTGACGACAATAGCTGCCCAATACCAGCTCGCGATCACCCGAGATGCCGCCCACGGTCGCCCCAATATTGGCGCTGATGCCAGCTTTGACCGAAAAGCTTGCTATATAGGCGGTGCGGATTACACCGTCAGTCGCATCGATTTGCGGCCGCCAATCAACACCCGCAAGCGTGCGTGCATCGGTTTTTAATTCACCAAGCACCCGCTCTGGATCTTTGTCTTTTGCATCATTAAAAACATAAATCTCAAACCCGCCCGATGCGCCGACCGAAGCGGTCAAAGTACCGCCATCGACCGCAAAATCTGCCTTCCTGTTTAGGGCAAGATCAGTTTTTAAAACCCGTGTCTGCGCAATTTTGCTGAGTGGTGTTTGCGCCGTCTCTAACCAACCAATAGCGGCGTTTAGGTTTGAAATATTCAACATTTTTGGACTCCGGATTTTGTGATTGACATGAAAGTTTTTGGATTTTGAAGCAAGTGAAAAAAGTAGCGTTTAAAGCGCCTTTATGGCGTCAATGAGTTTGTCTGAGATGATTTGTTCTGGGCAAATACATCGGGAATGACTGCAAAAACGCGACCACAATTTTTTATCGTTGGTGTGATGAAGAATGCTTTTGGGGTCGCAATATTAGCTGGCATTAGAAAGTCTCCTAACCCTGCGTAATGAGGGCTATTAGAGGTTTCGATAGCTTTTCGACCAGATAGTCACGCCCAATCACCTCCGGCACAAGTTTTTCCCCGTAGTTACGCAATCTATCCATCCGATCATTATTAAAATATTGCGATTCGGTGTTTAGCGGATTGGACTGTATTGAACGTTGATCGACATAGACATAATGCAGCTGCGTTCCCCGAAATCGGTTCTGCTGCAGAAGCAAGGTCAGTTCGGCTTTGCACCACGGACTAGAGAAGTAGTCCTCAGTGATAAAAACAATTGCAATGTCTGCGCTCAGTAAGCGTTCGTAAATGACCGGATCAAAGTCTTCGCTTTCATTTCGATCGTGATCAATAAATAGTGATAAGCCCCCGTCTTGCTCTTCCTTCAGGCTTCGAACGCTCGCACACAAAGCACTGACTTCTGCTCGAATCGAGCCTCGAAAACTTGGGAAAATGACCAAGTTGCCGCTGCCTTTGCGGTAGCGATCAATCTCTTTGGATCTGAGATCTTGTACGTCGGCAAACGCTAGGAATCTTGAAAGGACAGCGTACTCCGGAAGGCTGCGTGCACTCATGTGACACCTTAATGCGCCGTAGTAGGCCAATCGCCAAAGCACTGGATCATGCAAGTACTCACACTGCTCGGCGAGCGCTTGATAGGCATTGATCGCTAGGTCGTATCGATCTTTGCTTTCGTGCAATTCCGCGCGCAACAGTTTGACGCGCTCGACCGGGATCACAGGATGGCGCTTCTGCGCAGCTTCAAGGGATTCAATCTTGCGTTCAATACGCGCAAAGTTTGAGCCTTCCGGTGCTCTTCGCTGTGATTTCTCAACTTCGCCAGTTGCCTTTGACTGTTGAATCGCAGCATCTAACTGCCGCCACAAAAGCAGAACTTCTATTTCAAGTGCGTCAATTGTTGGTGTATGCAGGACTAGGTTGTTGCGCCGTCGCGTCATTACCTGTTGGTGCAGCGCTGCCAAATCTGAGTCAAGCCGTTTCAATAGGGCTTTTAAATCCGCTTCTGACAGATTGAATGAATCCTTGGTTTCACTTGAAAGCATTTGTTGCAAGGTTTCAGCAGCGTGCAAGGCCTTAAGCGAGTTGCCAAAGCTGTTACTGGTTCTTGTGGATTGACCCAATCGCTGTTCAAGCGCTTGGTGGTCTTTGCCTAATGCCCGTTGAAGAGTAGCCACCACAACATCAAGTTTAATTTGAGGCGTTCCTTTTCCGTTGTGGTTGGACTGGCTAGCCTCTGTTGCATCTAACTTCAATAAGTCTTCGAAGCTCGGGCTGGTTTTTTCGATCACTTCAACGTCTTTCCATCGCGTCTCGGCTTCTTTGAATAGTGCGTTCACCTTACTAAGCGAATCTTTTAATGCATCTAAATCACTATCAAACTGCTTCAATGGTTCAATCTGAAACGTGTCGAGGTTCTCGTAAATCGTGCTCAATGTCGCTTTGCAGGGTGTGAAGGCCGACTCTGACAGTGTTGCCAGTTCCTTAATAAGCCTCTCTGGCATGTTGACATTTGCCATCGCGTTTGATTCTGTGCGGTTAAGGTCGGTAAGAGCTCCTGCAAGTTTGGACTTAATTGCGAGGATCAAACCTTCGCATTCCTCAGCAGGAGCTTTACCGAGGCTTTCCTTAACAACAGTCGTGCCTCCTTTGATTTTAGCTAACTGTTGGAGAACTCGTTTATGCGCTTCATCCATACCTTTAAGCGCAGCTTGAATTTTCGCAAACTCTTCAACCCAGCTAAACGAGAACAGTTTCTCTAAATGTTTTTTCAGCCCTTTAACGATAGCAGTGAGTTGTGTTTTGGCATCGTTGCTGTGGATGGCTTCCTTTTCCTCCTTAACGACTTGCGGTTTGTCCTGGACGGATTGCGGTTTGTCTTGGTCGGATTGCGCTTTTGTTATCTCTGGGCAGTAACGAACAATCGGGATCAAGCATCTAATTAGGGTCAGGCGTTCACGCACCTGGTAAAATTTTGACGCTGGATCTTCTACTACTTTCAGCCAGCCACTGATTAGCTCAGTTACCTGGCGCATATGAATTGTCGCGCGCCGTCGGTAGCCTTCGGACAGACTCCATTCTTCATTACTGTTTGATTTGTATCTCAATATGTCTTGTAGCTTCAGCAAGAAACTAGTGATGTTCTCAGAGTCATCCATCAACGCCAACGGCGTTGGCGGGTTCCAGTGGCTCTCAAAACGCCTCAGCCAAGCACAAAAATCTGGATCCTCAAGCTGCCCTTTCAATCGTTGAGGCAAGAGTTCGCTTGCGTACCAGACAGGTGCTACTCCAGCGACATCGGAATTAGCCACGCGCGAGCAAGCGAAGTAAAAATCTTCCAGAAGATCCTGTGATTGTGCCCAGCGCGCCAGTTCTGGATGAAAAAATTCAACCAATTTCCTGATTATGTTTGATTGCCACACCCTAGGCTCGGTGATCGCCTTTTGGATTTGTTTAGTTTGCTCCGGAGTTTTCGGATCAGTTGACTTTTCATCGATCTCCGCCTTTTCCCGCGTCGTTCTCAAATCCCTCTCTATTTCTGCGAGTTGAGATTTTGCTGCGGGGCTGAGGACTTTCAGCAAATCGTCCGTTCGAGAAGTATCGCAGCGGGTGCCGATCGTAAGCGCATGCATTACGGTTTCAACGAAGGGAAATTCATCTGTATGCGGTATTTTGAGGCCAAAGCGATCCTGCAAACACTGCTCGAATGCCTGCGAAAAATTGGTTGGGCGAATGGCGTCAGAATGCGAGGCGCTGTCAATAAAGAAGCGCAACTTCCAACCCGGCAAATACCTAAAAAAGTTCGCAGCCTGAATTGTGAGAGTTTGATCATCTGCGGCGCAAAGCCAAAGAGTTTGATTGGCAGCGCCTGCGATCCGTGCCAATTCGCACGCGCTGTTGATCTTTGGGTAAAGCACTGTATTGGCTCGGAGTGCCGCTACCTCACCGAGTTTGACTTGTTCTGCGGCGTACTCCAGCAAAGCTATCCAACCTGGATGGCTGTCGCTGTGATAGTACTGATAGGCATTTTCTGACAGGTGGTTGATCAAAGCACAATCAGCAGTATCTATGATGAGTAGTGGGTCATCGCGTTTGCGGATGGCGTCACCTATTTCATTAAAAAAAACTGCCCAACTCGCTTGAGGCGAAGCAGCTTTTTGCTCATTGTTTTTTGCTTGTGTCTCGTCATTTCCCATCTTCTTTCCCCCAAATTAAATACAGCGTGGGCGTGCGATCTCGATTTTTATTCGCTGGTTCATGCTTATAACCAGGTATTACAAATGGCGGCAGCTGTGCCGCTGATTGCAGTTCTGGCAGTTCCAGAAACGCTTGCTTTACAAACTCGAATCGAGCAAAGGTTAGGCCATGGTTGGAGCCAAATTCAGCCGCCGCCCGCTTGCCCAGACGGTCGCGGTCGTGGCCAATTTGTAAAAACCAAGCCGTTGGTTTTGGATGGCTTTTTAGAAACTTATCGAGCGTCATTTCGGCACTTATCCAGCGTGTTGTATCTGCGCAAGCAACCGCGACCTCTGCGGCTAAACATTTGCTTTTCGATCCACTATCGAAAGTCGGCCCATAAAAAGCCGTCACAATTACGTCTTTTGGCGCAGCGCTTTCGTCAGCCGTACGTATGAAATAATTATTAATTGCGGCCGGTGGAATCTGTGTTGCGGGCTTAAACCAAAACGATAAAGCAAGCAACGCAATAGCCAGTGGCGTACCGAAGAGAAAAAACCATAGCGGTAACATCAGCTTGCGCAGGCTAGTTTGAAGTTTGCTAGAGTTTTCTAGCCAATTTTTCGTTGGCTCAACTAATTGCAGGACTGCGCGCATTTTTTGGCGAAAGTAAACGAGCGAACGCTTTGCGGTCTGTGTTGCCGCTCCGACGGCCTCTTGTGCGACAGCCGCCTGTTCGCTCAGCGCCTGCGCCTGCTGTCGAATAGCGTCTACGATAGACTCGGAGCCCGCTACCTGCTTGCCAATCGTCTCTAGCTGTATATTTGATTTTGTCAGTTCTGCGACGAGGAGCCTGAGTTGCTCCTTGACATCAGGAATGTCCAACGCCGGTCGAATGGGTTGTGTAGGCATGCTGATCCTGTTTGCATACTTCATTTCAGATTAACGCAGCGCTAGTATGGCTTCCAAAAAATTTCGCTGCAAGACGACACGGCAGATAGGGTGCAATTCAAACTGCAGGGAAATGAATTGAACTCAGGCGGCATGGCGCTCGTGGGTGGAGTGTTCCCCGAGGCTCGCCCAATAGTGTTTCCAGTCG
>JAYUUS010000282.1:0-7657 GCA_043754435.1 Rhodanobacteraceae bacterium | reverse complement strand
GGCAGTTGCGCCACGGGTTCAGATAAAGATGTGCTGGATGGCGTTGCGGGCTGGTGGTTTTATATGGAGCAAACGATTGCGAGCGTGCCGATCACGCCGTGAGTATCTTTGCTTAACTCCAGTCTCGACCATGCCCAAACCGCGCCCGTGCCGCAACGCCGCTACATTAATTTATAGGTGATCACAAACCCGGAAAGAACCACCATCGTCAGGGAACACAAGAACACCGCATCGGTCGCTGTGGTCAACCTGACAATTTTGGCCGAGTCCAAGTGTCGCAGAGTAAAAAAAACCAAATAGCAGACGCTCAGGAAACCAAGCCCGGCAAATAAAAGCATGTCATCGGCGATAGATTTAGCATCTATTTTGTTTTGCAACACGCCCACAAGCGCGATACAAATTCCAGCCAGCGTGCTGCTTGCGTTTAACAGTGAAAAAAGCGCTGTTTTGGTGTCTTCCGTACTTTTAAGATTTTTAAGCATAGTGACCTATAGGGTGCACGCAGAGTACGCATGTTTTGGTTTCGACGATGCAATTAAAACGCGTCGCGGTTCGGCTATTGACCTATTTTGACAAGCACCGCGTTAGCGACGGCGTTGTAATCACCGTTAAAGTGATGGCCGCCAGGAAGCTTGACCAAACGGATCTTTCCATCGCGCAGCTGTGGACATACGCTGTCAGTCTCGTCAGCGCCATAAATACAGGTGAAAGGCACCCCACTGAGCCGTTTAAGCTCGGGCATCGTGGGCGTTCCGGTCGGGTCGGTAAGCCAATTCGCGATATGGAACTCAAACACCGCTGTGGCTGAAAGACCAATCGCTGCGACTGTGGCAATACGCGCTTTGCTAGCATCAGGCAGGCGGTTTAGGACGAAGGGCATGACGTCAGCCCCTTGCGAATAACCCACCAGGATCACTTTTTCTTTGTGCCAATTTGCCGCGTAATAACGGATCACACGATTGACATCGTCAGCCACTTGCTGAGGTGTACGCGGCGTCCAAAAATATTTCAGCGAGTTAAGAACGGCAATGGGGAGACCTTGCGCACTGAACGCTGCGGCAACTTGCTGATCCATACCGGCGTAACCGCCGTCGCCAGTAAGCAAAATGACAAAGCTGTCGTTGGCGGCGTTGCCCCCCGCAGCATTCGCTGCATTGGATTTGATCGCTGGTATTTCCACAATCGGCAAATCGTTAAGATCCGGCGGCGCGGCGGGCGGCGTGGATTGTGGTGCGCGGCTTAGGGTATCAAAGGCGGTCATAAATTGAGGCAACCAATTTTTCTCAACGCTGTAGCCATGTCCGACCTTGGGTAATGACACAAACTTGGCGCCTTGAATGTTGGCGACAAATTTTTCGGTTGCGGCGGCGGCGCAAACTTGATCTTGTTCGCCCTGCAGCACAATCCAGGGATCTTGCATGACGGCCACCGCGTGCAAATCCACGCCAACACCAGCTTTGCGCGGGGTTGCTGTAAGTTGTTCGCCTTTGCACAGTGGTTTAGCCAGCTCTAAATCCGGGCAAAAACCAAGCGACAAGCCCCCGGAGAAAATACCTTTGGGCGCTTGATTTAAAACCGCGTACGCCAGTGTCGCCCCGGAAGAATAGCCAACCAGTACGGGGTAGTGGTATTCACGCAAGCCAGCGTGCTGTTGCACAAGCCGCGAGAGCCGCTCAAAGTCTGCCCCCAAATAGGCGCATTTTTCATGGCTGGCATTGATGCCTTTAAAGTATTCGCGAATATCAATACCGGCGACTAGTGCACCGCGACTTTGCAACTGTTGCGCCATGCTAACAACGCCTTGATTCCAGCCGCCGTCGCCAGAGAGAAACAACACGACCTGCGTCACCGGTGTCGTTGGCCGGTAGATGTGAAGGCTGCCAAATTGACCTACTGTCAGCACATCATTCGCCACAATCGCCGGCGCATTGGTGGGTTTTAATGGCACAGAGGCGGTGCCTGCGGCCGCCACAAGTGGGGTGAGTAGCTGCAGAAAAATCAGGCTTGCAAACCTGCGTGTGTGACAGTGCCAATTGCGCGTTTTCATTTTTACCTCTACGAAGTTTTGCATGTGTTTACCGATCCAAAGTTGTCGGCGCGCGTCGCTAGTGCGCGAACATTTTTAATGTGCCGCCAGCAATCAGGCGGGAAATGTGGAACAGCGCGAGCGGCGCCCGAATTCGCGCTGAGCAGGCCAGATAACGTGGATGCCACTCCGGCGAAAATTTATTTTTGTAATTGCGCAGGCCGACAAAATTGTAAAACTGTCCGCCATGGCGTGATGCGAAGCCACCTAATTTGTGCCACATCGGTGCCAGCTCATGGCTAGATAAGCCAGTCAATGGCGCCATTCCCAAACAAAAGCGGCGATAACCGTTGGTGCGCCCCCACAGCATCAGTTCGATAAACAAAAAATCCATGATGCTCGTTACACCGCATTCGATATAACGCATTAAGTCCACCGATAGTTCTGTGCGCTCACTGCTGCTCCACACATTAGCAAACGCGACAATTTCACCGCCATGTTTGACAATGGCGCAGGGAAAACGCGCAAGGTAAGTCTCGTCGAAGTAGCCAATGGAGAAGCCTTTTTCCGCCGCTGATTTTGCCTCCAGCCAAGCATCTGAAATCGCTCTGAGCCGGGGCATCGCCATGCCCACTTCCACAGCTGTGAGTACCTCAAACTGCGCACCTTCGCGAACAGCGCGCCGATGGGCTTGACGCAAACCCGCACGCTTGGATCCTTCAAGGGAAAAATCCGCTAGCGCCACCACGGCCTCCTCGCCCAATTTGCTCAACGTCATGCCCATATCAAGGTAAATAGGAAGGTTATGCGCGCTGATTTGGTAGAACACCGCGTGCAAACCGTCGCGGTCAGCCATTTCACGCAGCCGCCAAGCTAGTTGCTGCTGAGCTTGGGCCGAACCGATAGGATCCCCCATCGCAACTAGGCAGGGGCCACTGCGCTGGTACATCAGCAAACCCGCGTTGTGGTCGGCGAAAAGCAATTGTTTGTCGGGCAAAAGCGCTAGGTTTGCATCCACGGGCACCGCGTGCGCAATGATTTCTAGCGCTGTGCTGCGTTGCTCCTCGCTTGCCACAACAGGCTTTGCTGCGCTTGGCCACAACAGCCGCGCGAAGCCAAAGGTGCCGAGTGCCAAAATGCAAACGAGCACCGCGCGCAGCATGCGTGGCGCATCAGACTCAAACGCGAATTGCCACCAGAGTTCGTTGCGGTAGGCAACATTTTGATGCACAACCACGCCTAACCAAGCCGCCGCTGCGATCACCAGCAGTGCGTTGCGCCACCAAGCCGTGCCAGTAGTGGAGGCCAGTAGTGACGTTCCGCGATAAAAGCGTCGCCTTGCTGAGTAAAGCAGCAGCATCAATAAAACAATCGCGGTCATAAGTGCAACGCGTTGACTGGAAAGCATGACCAATAGTGCCGCGATGGTCAAACCCCATAAGCACATCCACCATGCAACGCGAATACGCTGGTAAATACCATTCGCCAAGAGTATCAACGCGATCCCCAACGCGCTGGCACCTAGGTGCGAAAATTCTAAAACGGGCAAAGCGACGAATGGTGCAATGGCGTTCTTTGCGCCCAGGTTCAGCGGCAGGCTGCCATTGATAACCAACGCGGCACCGAGCGCAAACACGAGCAAGGCAAAGGCTGGCGCAATTAGCGGATCCGTCCAGCGGCTTGCCCAAACGATACCGCCACTGAGATAAACTGAGTGCCGCCTGAGGCTATGCATACCAATCAAAGCGAGCGCCAGCAGCAGTGGTAGGAAGTAATAAATCGCGCGATACGCCACGATTGCTGCCAATATTTTAGGTGCCGGCACTGAGGGCAACAGCAACAGCAAAGTTGCCTCGAAGACGCCCAGCCCGCCTGGAATCGCACTGATCACGCCGGCACTCACCGCAAAGACATACAGCCCAACGAAAGCGGCAAAACTGATCGCCGCTTCCGGTGGCAACAAGGAATAAAGCGCGCCAGCAGCACACGCTAATTCTAAAATGCTGGCAAGAAGCATCGGCAGAACGCGCCGCCACTTGGGTCGTCGCAACTCGTGTTTAAAAAACGTAAAAGTACTTTTACCTTGCGTTAGTACAAACAATCCAGCGCCCAGCGCGGCCAATATCAATGTCCCGATGGCACGCAAGGATGCTTGTGAAAGCACCAGCACTTGGGTGACATAGCTAGGCTCAAAGCACAACAAACATCCCAACCAAAAGAGCGTGCCTAGCAGAAAGCCCAACGAGGCGTTAGCAATTATTTGTGCAATATCCAGCGTGCCCAAGTCATATTCTGCATAGCCGCGCACGCGCACGCTGCCGCCGGTGAGTGCTGCCATGCCCAAATTGTGCCCGAGCGCATTGGCAAGAAACGCGATTCCCATGATGTGAATCAGTGGCACCGACTTACCCGAAGCGCGCACGGCAACCCAGTCGAACGTCGTGAGTAACGCATAGCTGCAAAAGGCCGCCAGAATAGAGAGCGTGATCGACATCCCGGACAGCGTGGCCAGCTCAGTTTCGACATTGCGCCAGGAAACTTCGCCGAGTAAACGATGCATAGCCAATAGCGCAAATGCGAAAATCAGAACGCTAAGTGCGCCAAAGAACGTCCGTCGCGTGGCGCCCGAAAATCTGCTGACGCCCGCCACCGCAGCGCTGCTTTGCGGCGCTGGATTATTTGACTGCGGCAAGTTTGCGTTCATCACGCGCCTCGAGAAAGTCTTTGAGCATCTCGAAACTACGCTGTTGATGCTCAATGAATGCGGCGAGCTGCTCGGTGCGCAACGTGTCCATCTTTTCATGCAGTGCCATGATCTCCACCTCAGCTTTGAGATTGACCTTATAATCGTAGGCGGCCATTTGGCGATCTTTGATCGATTGGCGGTTCTGGCTCATCAAGATCACCGGAGCTTGAATTGCGGCCAGCATAGATAACATCAAATTGAGAAAAATATACGGGTAGGGATCGAAGGCGGTTTTGCCAAGAATCTCTGAATTTAAGAATACCCAAACCGCCAAGGCCATGCCGAATAGACTAATGAACAACCAAGAGCCGCCAAACGCGGCGATGCGGTCCGCCATGCGCCCACCCAGCGTCGTTTGTTCGTCAAGTTTACGGTTTGGGTCCGCGGTAAGCGCTTCCCGATCCACGGCGAGCTGCAAAACGTGCCCGAGGACTGGATCCACTCCGTTCGCGCGCGCCCCCAACCAGCGTGCGGCAGCGGTGCGAAAATTCATAGGTTCTTGTGGCTGACTTACCATCATGCTTTCCCAGCTAGATAATTCAAATGGGGGGTTGCGCTAAGCCGGACTCATGCTCAAGTTGGACGTCTAAACGCTAGCGTGGATACCCGCCCGGCCTGCTTTAAGATTGCGTTAGCTGCTGGAGTAAATCCGTCTCCGCTAAACATAGATTGCAGATCGGCACCTTTCCCATTGATGGCGCGCATATGAAGAAAAATTTAGCTTCGGCGCGCTCACTTTGACGCATCTGGAACAAACACTTGCAGCAAACCCTTGCCAGCTAGCGCATCAGGCCTTGAGTGTTTTTTTGCTCACTTCAAGCTGGGCCATGCCGAAGCGTCAAGTGTCTCCCGATAGCCATGCCAGCGAGCATAGGCAAGCAGCGGCATCACGATGATGAGCCCCAAAAACGCGGTTAAAAAACCAACCCAGCGCCAACTAACGTGCGGGCGCACTGAGGGACAAGTCGGTGCAGGGCACTACAAACGCTCTTGCTTCCGGCGGTATCTGCTTAGGCAAATTGTTCATGCACAAGCATTGGCCGGACACACGTCATAAGGTTAAATGGCGACAATCAGGAAAGACAAAAATCATGCGCGTAAGCCTGAATCTACATTTTTATTTAGATCAATTTGGCAGAAATGACATTTGTGAAGCTGAAAGCTTAGCGGCGTACCCGACCAGTTCAAGCTATGCTTTGGCTTAATCAAACGATAGCCTTCCACTTTTGACGAAACTGACAAACTCTCATGGCAAACGTACACATCCCGGTTTCACTTGGGGAACTCGTGGATAAGATCACGATTTTAGAAATCAAACGCGACAAAATTACCGATGAAGCGAAGCTGCGCAATGTGCTGCGTGAACTGGACTTGCTTGAGCATATTTGGCGCTTTAGCAAATTTGATCGCACGCTGATTACGGCAGAATGGCTGCAATTGCGCGCCGTCAATGAGGGGCTTTGGGGGATCGAAGATCGCAAGCGTCTGAAAGAAGCGGCGGCCAGCTTTGATGCAGAATTCATTGCCTTGGCGCGTGCGGTTTATTTTGAAAATGACAAACGTGCGGCGATCAAGCGCCGAATTAATGAAAAGCTAGGCTCCGATATCGTCGAAGAAAAAAGCTACTCAAGCTATGCCGCCAGCGGCTCGTCCGGGCCCAGGATCTAATAAAGATGACCAACACACTAAACGAACGTATTGCCTGTGATCTCTTGATCGAGCCGCGCTGGCTCATTCCGGTCGAGCCAGAAGGCGTGATTTACACCGAGCACGCGATTGCGATCAGTGGCGGCGTGATTGTCGCCATCGGACCGACGCAGGAACTGCGTGCGCGCTACCAAGCCGCGCAACAGATCGAGCTGCCCGAGCACGCCTTAATGCCCGGATTGGTCAATAGCCACACGCATGCCGCGATGAGCTTAATGCGCGGCTTGGCCGATGATTTGCCGCTGATGCGCTGGCTGAGTGAGCATATTTGGCCCACCGAGGCGAAACATATCAGCGCCGAATTTGTCCGTGATGGCGTGCGCTTAGCGATCGCCGAACAGCTTTGCGGCGGCGTTACCACCATGCAGGATATGTATTTCTTCTCAGAAGTGGTGGCTGAAACGGCGGTTGCGATGGGCATGCGTGCCGTAGTCGGCGCAATCGTGCTGGAGTTCCCTTCCGCCTATGCTGCCAACGCAGACGAGTATTTTGCCAAAGGTTTGGCGCTGATTGAACGCTATCAAAAGCATCCTCTAATTTCGGTAGCGCTGGCACCGCATGCGCCTTACACCGTCAGCGATGCGTCTTTTACCCGGATTCGCGACTTAAGCGATCAGCTGAACGTACGGGTGCACTGCCATATCCATGAAACAGCGGGTGAAGTAAGCGATAGCGTGGCGCAATCTGGCATGCGGCCGCTGGCGCGCTTGGACAAACTGGGCTTGCTCAATTCCCGCCTGAGTGCGGTGCATATGACGCAATTAACGAGTGAGGAAATTCAGCGCTTAGGTGAAACCGGCGTTAGCGTGCTGCATTGCCCAGAAAGCAATTTGAAGCTCGCCAGCGGCTTTTGCCCAGCGCAGGCTTTGCTCGATGCGGGCGTCAATTTGGCGCTGGGAACGGACGGCTGCGCCAGCAACAATGATCTAGATCTGCTGGGCGAGATGAAAACTGCGGCGCTGTTGGCGAAAGCCGTTGCAAATGATGCCACCGCGCTCAGCGCGGCACGGGCGTTAACGATGGCAACCTTGGGTGGCGCAAAAGCGCTGGGCTTGGCGGCGCAAATTGGTAGCTTAGCAGTCGGAAAACAGGCCGATTTGGTCGCGCTGCGCTTTGATGAGTTCGACGCCTTACCAGTGTACAACCCGATTTCGCACATCGTTTATGCCAGCCATCGC
>JAYUUS010000281.1:0-7682 GCA_043754435.1 Rhodanobacteraceae bacterium | reverse complement strand
TCGGAAAACAGGCCGATTTGGTCGCGCTGCGCTTTGATGAGTTCGACGCCTTACCAGTGTACAACCCGATTTCGCACATCGTTTATGCCAGCCATCGCCGTCAAGTCAGCGACGTATGGGTGGCAGGGCAGGCGCGGGTGCGCGGCGGAATTTTGCTGGACGTGGACACCAAAGCACTCGCCGCGAACGCCAGATCTTGGGGTGCGCGCATCGCGGGTGCCAACGGATTCCCGTTATGAGCCGCTTGGAGAGTGAAGTCGTGATGGAAAAAAATGTGAGCGCGAACGAGCTCAATCACTTCGCTGGCCTAAGCGCACGCTGGTGGGACCCAGAAGGGCCATCGCGGCCACTCATGGCGCTTAACCCGGTGCGCCTAGCGTTTATCGAGCAAATGCTGCACGAGCAAAAGCGCTCTCTGAAAGGCCTGCGCGCGCTGGATGTGGGCTGCGGCGGTGGGCTTTTGAGCGAGGCGATGGCGCAGGCGGGAGCCAACGTCGTAGGCGTGGACCTTTCGCCAGAATTGCTCGAAGTCGCCAAGCTGCACGCGCTGGGTTCTGAGCTTTCGGGGATCGAATATAAGCTACTCAGCGCCGAAGAGATGGCGCAACAGCATCCAGCGCAGTTTGATTTAGTGACGTGCATGGAAATGCTTGAGCATGTGCCAAACCCCGAAGCGGTCTTGGATGCGTGCGTCAAACTGCTTAAACCCGGCGGTTTATTGGTGCTTTCCACCCTAAACCGCACGCCAAAAGCGTTTGCGCTAGGCATAGTCGCTGCGGAATATGTTTTTAACTTGGTGCCCAAAGGCACCCACAGCTACGCGAAGTTTCTAAAGCCCGCCGAAATCGCCCGCGTGCTGCGCGCGCGCGGCATGGAAATTACCGCAATGAAAGGCTTGAATTACGCGCCGCTGAGCAACACCGCACGGTTAAGTAGCGATAGCTCTATCAACTTTATTTTGGCGGCGCTCAAGCCGCCAGAGCCTGAGGAAGCGCCTGAGTTCGTCGACGAAAGTAAGCTGTGAAATTTAATGCCCCCAAAGCGGTGCTATTCGATTTGGACGGCACCTTAGTCGATAGCGCGGGCGATCTAATGGCGGCGCTGAGTCACGTTCGCCAAACTATTGGGCTGACCGAGCCCACACCCGCGCATGCCGCGAATTTTGTTTCCGGCGGTGCCGTAGCGATGATGCGCGCCGGATTGCCGCAAGAATTACATGGCGAAATCGAGCGCTTGCGCGATAATTTTCTAGCCTATTACGAGCACAACATCTGCGTACACTCAAAACTCTACCCAGGTGCCACCGAATTATTTGCCCGCTTAAATGCGCAAGGCATTGCCTGGGGCATTGTCACCAATAAACCGGTTGCGCTCGCGCGCAAACTGACGCACGCACTGAAGCTAGAACACGCGGCGATGCTGGGCGGCGACAGCTTAACGGTGAAAAAGCCAGACCCGGCACCATTGTTGGCCGTGTGTCAGCAGCTAGGCGTAGCGGCTGCAAACACCTGGATGGTCGGCGATGATCCTCGGGATATTCAAGCCGGGCAGCGCGCCGGTTGCCCGGTGACGATTGCCTGCGCCTTTGGCTATTTAGGCGATAGTCCACCAGTTGAGCAGTGGGGCGCAAGCTGGGTTGCGAACTCGCTCTGGGATTTAAGGATTTGATCGAGCAAAGCGCTGCGCCACGTAGTTATCAATCACCGCGATAAACTCCTGCGCGATATTGTCGCCGCGTAGCGTCATGGCTTTCGCGCCGTCGATAAATACTGGGGCCGCCGGAGCTTCGCCGGTGCCGGGCAGACTAATGCCAATATTCGCTTGCTTGCTTTCACCGGGGCCGTTGACGATGCAGCCCATCACCGCCAGGGTTAGATTTTCCGCACCCGGATAGCGATATTTCCACTCGGGCATCTGGTTGCGCACATGGTCCTGCACGGTTTTCGCGAGCAGCTGAAAAAACGTGCTGGTAGTGCGTCCGCAGCCAGGGCAGGCAGTGACCATCGGCGTAAACGCGCGCATGCCCATAGTTTGCAGCAGTTCTTGCGCGACGATCACTTCTTTGGTGCGTGGCTCGTCGGGTTCGGGCGTCAGCGAAATACGAATCGTATCGCCGATGCCTTCTTGCATCAGTACGCTAAGTGCCGCACTAGAGGCAACGATGCCTTTGCTGCCAATGCCAGCTTCCGTCAAACCCAAATGCAGCGCGTGATTCGAGCGCGCGGCTAGATCCCGATACACCGCAATCAGCTCTTGCACGCCCGAAACCTTACAGCTCAGCACAATGCGATTGCTGGGCAAACCGATCTCGATGGCTTTCGCTGCGCTGTCCAAAGCTGAGCGCACTAACGCTTCGCGCATGACTACCGGTGCCGCTAACGGCACCGACAGCGCTGCGTTCGCGTCCATAAGTTCGGCGAGCAAGCCTTGATCTAAGCTGCCCCAGTTCACGCCAATGCGCACCGGTTTGCTATGGCGAATCGCGTGTTCGATGATTTCGGCAAATTGCGTGTCGCGTTTGCGACCAAAGCCGACATTGCCAGGGTTGATGCGATATTTCGCCAGCGCTTCGGCACAGGCGGGCTCGTTTTGCAGCAGTGTGTGGCCGTTATAGTGAAAATCCCCAATGATCGGCACCACAATTGCGCGCTGCGCCAGCGCATCCCGAATACGCGGAACGGCGGCGGCGGCTTCGGGGGTATTGACGGTAACGCGCACCATTTCCGAACCCGCGCGCACCAGTTCCGCGATCTGCTGGGTCGTGCCTTTGATATCCGCTGTGTCGGTGTTGGTCATCGACTGCACCACAATCGGCGCGCCGCCGCCGACGATGACTTTGCCGATTTGAACGGCGGTGGTGATTTTGCGGGTGGGGCTCACAAATTATTTCCGGTCAAGCTATGTCCGGTCAAGCGCTCAAAAGCTTGGCGGTAGCGCAATACCGTGCCTTCGATCACCGACTGCGGCAGGTTCGGCGCGGGTGGCGCTTTGTTCCAGTGGATCGCCTCTAAATAATCGCGTGCGAACTGTTTGTCGAAACTGGGTGGGTTTTTGCCCAACACATATTCGTCGGCAGGCCAAAAACGCGAAGAATCTGGCGTCAGCATTTCATCCATGACGATTAGATTATCGGCCTCGTCAAGGCCAAATTCTAGCTTTGTGTCCGCAATAATCACACCACGTTCGGCGGCGTATTGCGCCGCAAACTGATAAATGGCCAAAGTCGCAGCGCGTACTTGCTCGGCCAAATTCGCGCCGATTAACGCCACTACCGCATCGAAAGTTACATTTTCATCGTGATCGCCCACCGCTGCCTTGGTTGAAGGCGTAAATATCGGGGCGGCAAGCTGCTGCGCTAATGCCATGCCGCTGGGCAACGGTATGCCGCAAACAAACCCTTTCACTTGATATTCCTTAAAGCCCGAACCCACCAAATAGCCGCGTGCAATTGCCTCGACGGGTAGCGCGCGTAAACGCTTGCAACGCACGCTGCGCTGGCCGTAAACACTGGCGTCAACGCCTTCTGGCAGACCGCCCTTGCGCAAGTGATTGGCACAGAGGTGTGCGGTCCTGGCGAACCAAAAATTAGAAAGCTGAGTCAAAAGCGCGCCTTTGCCGGGAATAGGATCGGGCAGCACGACATCAAATGCGCTCAGGCGATCCGTTGCCACAATCAACAGTTCGTCATTGCCCAGGGCGTAAACGTCCCGGACTTTGCCACGATGCAGCAGGGGGAAGGGAAGGTCGGAGCTAAGCAGGGTGGCTGACATATCAGGGCAATTTTGAGTGGGCGCTGCGATTCTAGCGGCTCGCGGCTTTAGTAACACAACTGTCAGCAGCGCTTACCCGAAATTGGCGCACATTTATAAGCGGACCAAATTATTTTTGCAAAAAGGTGAATGAGTTTTGCTAGAAATTACGACTTATAGCTTAGAGGCATCTGAAGGCCTCAAAACCCCTAACACCCACACCCAAAACCCAAGGAATATCTATGCGCGTCGGCACCGCCTCTATGCAATCCCTTAATCAAATTCCACAAAAACGCACCGGTACTGGGTCAAGCCCGATGCTTTAATCAGACACTTAAGATTTACAGCCAATTGAAGCGGTGGCGATCAGTTCATCGAGCAGCGCCATGGAAACTTTACCGGAAACTGAGAAAGGATCAATGACGGCGCGCTCAGAGTATTTGAGCACGAGGGACTGATTGACTTTGCCCAGATTGACCTGACCCATCGTCCAACCAGCGAAACGCCGCTCGGTGACTTCTTCATAGTGCAAAATCGTAACTTGGTCGTGGCGCGAATCTTGTGCAATGACGTTGTAAAGTGCATTGACCGGCCCGCGTCCGCCTTCAAGCACCTGTAAAAAATAGTCGCCGCTGTGGCATAAAATCCCGGTAATACCGCGCGCGGTATTGTTTTTGCGCGAACTGGCCAGAATTCCTTCCATCAGCGCGGGCGTTAACGGTTGTGCTGCGTGACTGGCATAGAGCAAACGAATCATCATAACGATCTGTGCCTTATTTCTTGTAATTGGGTAAAAGGGATAAAAACTCGCGGCGTAAATTGGCGTCTTTCAAAAACGAGCCGCGCATCACGCTGTTGACCATTTTTGAGTCGCTATCTTTAACTCCGCGCCAGTGCATACAAAAATGATCCGCTTCCATAACAATCGCCAAGCCATCGGGCTGCATCATGTCGTTGAGCAAGCTGGAAAGCTGGGTAACAGCCTCTTCTTGAATTTGCGGCCGGCTCATTATCCATTCGGTCAAGCGCGCATATTTTGACAGGCCGATCAAATTGGAGTGTTCGTTCGGCATCACGCCGACCCAAACACGCCCCAAAATTGGGCACAAATGGTGCGAACAGGCGCTGCGCACGGTAATTGGGCCGACGATCATCAGCTCATTTAAGTGCTCAACGTTCGGGAACTCGGTTACGGGCGGGGCAGGGACGTAGCGGCCGCGAAAAATTTCGTTCAAGTACATCTTCGCGACGCGCCGACCGGTATCACGGGTGTTGTGATCAGTTTCGGTATCAATGACCAGCGCGTTCAGCACGCTGCCCATCTTGCCGGCTACTTCTTCGAGTAATTCTGCCAGTTCGCCCTCTTCAACAAACTCGGCAATATTGTCATTCGCGTTAAACCGCTTCTTGGCAAGCTTGATGCGCTCGCGAATGCGTTCGGAAACAGATAGTTTTGAATTTGCAGTCGTTTGACTATCTGCTTCGGCCAAATCGGGGGGTTGCAACAGTGTATTTATGGGTTTTTTAGGCATTAGTCAGTATGCACTTATTGAAGGTTGCTCATTACGACAATGCAAGGGTGGAGGTTGAGTGCGTGTGAAACAGCTGCGAGTAATCATTTCGATGATGTAAAACTTCACACTTGTAGCGTACAACAAAACATCCACTTTTCGCGAATCGCACTGCTTAAACTAAAAACCCCGCATTTCGCGAGGTTTAAATTACAGCTTAGTTTTTGACTAACAATTACGCAGCAACAACGCTGACATAACTACGCATGACCGGGCCGCCCTTGTGAAACTTAACGACGCCAGCGGTCAATGCAAACAAGGTGTGGTCGCGGCCTAAGCCAACGCCTGTGCCAGGGTGAAACTTGGTGCCGCGCTGACGCACAATAATGTTGCCGGGTTCAATCGCTTGACCGCCATACATTTTTACGCCGAGATATTTTGGGTTTGAATCGCGACCGTTGCGGGTTGAACCGCCTGCCTTCTTGTGTGCCATGACTTAGCTCCTGCTAATTATTTAGAAATTACGCGCTGATCGCGGTGATTTCGACTTCTGTGTAATATTGGCGATGACCTTGCTGCTTGCGAAAGTGCTTGCGGCGACGGAATTTGACAATGTGCACTTTGTCAGCGCGACCTTGACTCAAGACCTTGCCGTTCACCACGGCACCCGCGACAGTCGGCGTACCGATTTGAACGTCGTCGCCTTCGCCCAACATCATCACATGATCAAACGCTACATCGGAACCTGCATCAAGTTCGAGTTTTTCAATTTTCAGCACGTCGCCTTGCTTGGCTCGATACTGTTTACCACCGGTTTGGAATACTGCGTACATTGTCCGATCCTTGACATGCGTACAACAAAGAAGCGGGAGCATAATCGCGCTGTACTTGCTCGGTCAAGGCGCTATTATCGTGCGCCGTCTAAAACCGCTCATATTGCCAGGGGGCATTCATGTTAGTAGTCTTGAGATGCGCGAGACAGTAACAATATCTTGCGATCAACGACACAGCAGAATTGCGTCACTAAAATATTAGTAATCACTCTATATATAGTAGGAAATTGGCATGTTTGATGTATTGCTGAAAGAACTTGCGAAGCGCCTGAATTTGGGCGGTAAAGCCGATGGTAGCGCCTCGCTTTCAGGGGCAAACGCTTTGCTGGGTATGCTGCTCAGTTTGATGTTTGATGAAAAACGCGGCGGTTTTTCTGGCTTCATTGACCGTTTTCGCGCTAAAGGCTTAGGGGATGCGGTCACGTCGTGGTTTGGCAACGGTGAAAATAAAAGCTTAAGTACCGCCCAGTTAGAAATGGTGCTTGGGCCACAGGTATTGGCGCAAATGGCGTCGCGCTTGGATTTGGCTCCAAGCGTCGTTGCGACTGCGCTGGGGCAACTGATTCCGACTGCGATCGACAAACTGTCGCCAGATGGCCGCTTGCCTAGCGGATCGGTCGTGCCTGAGGTCGCAAAAGTCTACTTGGGTAATTTTGCTGATTTCGCCAGCACCGCCGTGCTGCCTGAAGCGGTTGCAGCGCACGCTGCACAGCATACTTTGGAACATGGGCCTGATCACATGAGCTCCAGCAACTCCAAACTTTGGCTTTTGCTGATTCCGGTATTGATTGCGCCACTGTTTTTTATCAAGCAGTGTTCGCATACGCTAGACACACCCTCGCCATCTACAGCTCCAGCTCCCACGTCCATTTCTGCTGCGCCTTTGATCCAACCAACCACTGAAGCTGTCACTGCACCGCCTACGGAACCGGTTACTGCACCGACCACTGAGCCCCAACCCGCAAATTCAGAGGATAAATAGCGCTTATGTTTACCGTAGCCGCCCTCTTACTTGCTGCAAACGCAAGCACTGCCCCAATCGATCCAGAAGTTTTAGCGCAATTCGGGCCAGACCAAGCCGCACCCGCGACTTTTTTAGTGGTGCTCAAAGATGCCCCTGATACGAACGCCGTGCGCGCAGGTTTGGCGGGAGAAGCGCGGCTCGCCCGCGTTTTTGGCGCACTTTACGCCCAAGATCAAATGTTAAGTCAATTTGCTCGCGCACATAACCTAGAATCCGCTGAGCGATTTTGGCTGGTGAATGCGCTGCTGGTTACCGGTGGCTCAGAAAAATTGCAAAGTATCGCGCGTGATCCGCAAGTCAGCGCGATCAAGGCCAATACGTTATTGCACTTTAAAACGCCGATTATTGAATTTGGTGCCGCCCAAACTGAACTCGTGAACCCAAGCGCTATTCGCGCGGCAACGCCGGGGCAAGTTTTGACCGGTGCAACGCAGCTTTGGGCTTTGGGCATCAAAGGTGCGGGTGTGGTGATCGCTGGTGAAGATACCGGCTACGCCTGGCAGCATCCCGCACTAATAGCCAAATACCGAGGTTGGAATGGCACCATAGCCGATCATAACTACAA
>JAYUUS010000280.1:0-7810 GCA_043754435.1 Rhodanobacteraceae bacterium | reverse complement strand
CCCAAAACTGGCCGCCAGCGGCATTGATCGCAACCAAGCGCAGTGTGGTGCCACCGCCTGCAGTGTCAAACGGGTCATTAGGGGTCGTGTCGCCGACGAGTGCGGGCGTCTCAGCCGTCACTTTGGTAAATTCGGATAGCTGACCGCTTGGGCGTGGCAGGGCAATCAGTCCGCTGAACTGCGTTTGTAGCTGGCCGCGCTCGGAGTTGACGTTGAAGCTCAGCTCATCTGGGACGTTACCTGGATCAGCGCGCACGCTGAGCGGCAAACGCAGCTTGGCAAGGCTGGCAGTAGCGGGGGCGGCGAGCTCGACCGTTCCGCTCAGCTCCCGACCGGCGAATAATGGATTGCTGACGTCGACATCAAAATTGAGGGTTTGGCTTTCGCCCGCGCCAATAGAAAACTGTGCCGGGCGCATGCTGACGCTTAAACCCGGCGTGGCAAGAATCAGCGATGAGCTCCAGGTGCTGCGGCCTTGCATATCCGCGCTGGCTTTCACTGTGCGGGTGAAAGTGCAGCGGCTTTTGCAGTTATTGGAAAGCATCGACGGCAGGTTCAGCGCGCTTGGGTTGGCAGCGCCCAAACGCAACTCGGCATTGCTTAGCGGCAAATAAAGCCGAATTTGATCTGCAATATTGGCCTGCAGCCGACCGCCACCGGTTTGCGCGATGCTGGCGGCCGTCGTGCTGCCCGCTTCCCGAATCACGCCGGGTAAAGCGCTGGTGCGCACCGCACTTTCAATCTCATCCACGCCCCAATTTGGATGCAGCGCACGCAACAGCGCCATAGCGCCAGCGACGTGGGGTGCGGCCATGGACGTGCCGGTTAGCGATTGAATGCCGGTGGCTAAATCAGCAGCTAAAATATCAGTGCCGGGTGCGGCGATATCCGGCTTCATAATTCCTGCCGACACCGGCCCGCGTGAAGACGAGCTATTCAGCACATCGCCTGCGTTGCTGCGGCGTTCTGAAACCGTGCCGCTGATGCTGCCGCGCGCATTACTTGAGCTCAGCAGCCAAGTGCGCAACAGTGCGCCATCCGTTTGGCCCAAATGCACAGTGGGCAGGTAGTGCGCATCCGCGACGACATTTTCGCCTTCCAGCACGGTATTAATCAAAATCATGCCGCCTGCGCCTGCCGCTCGCACATTAAAGCTTTTGGCAACCCGCGCTTGTATGCCGCGCTGACAAACCACAATTTGGCCGTTGAAAGTGCCCGCTGCAAAAGGGTTTGAAGCGCCTGTCGGTGGGCTATCTGAATTTGTACCCTGACTACAAAAGCGGTTGCCAAAGGACTCACCCAATACAATCGGCCGATCGCTTAAGCCAGCGCTAATGCCCTCACCCTCAAAAACTAACTTTGGTGCCGGAATACTGCCGCTTAAGCCATTCAGCGTATTGAGCAGTACGCGGTCATGACTGATGTTGGCCACAGCGACTACCCAAGGCGCATTAGCAGGCGATAGCACCGTGCCCGGTGCCGGGCCATCATTGCCTGCCGATACCGAAAAAACCACGCCTGCGGCCCGGGCATTAAACATGGCGCGGGTATCGGTGGCTAAGTTCAAGTCACTGAACGGGTCACGCGTGCCACCACCAATGGAATAATTGACCACCTGCACGCCATCGGTAGCCGCTTGTTCAATAGCGGCAAGCAGCGCTGAGTTCGGACATGTAGTCTGCCCGGTAGTGCTTTTTTTGCAGGCCTTATAAGCAATCACATTGCTGCGAGGTGCGACTCCGCTAATCAATACCGGCAGAGTGATTGTGGGTGCAGTGATGCTGCCCGCAAAGGGATTGCCAATCGCTGTGGATGCCACATGCGTGCCGTGGCCGTCCAAGTCGCTGCTGTCTTTAGTGCCTTCATCGGTGAAGTCGTAAAGCCCAATCAACTTATTTGAGCAGCGCGCGGCGGCAGTGGTATTGCACAGGCCAAAGCGCACCCCGCGCGGATTCGTGTGTTGATAGCCATCGCTGGCGGTGGCGGCAAAGCTTGGATGGCTGGTATTGATGCCGGAATCAATAATGCCGACCACTACACCCGCGCCACGATTGCCGCTTAGCCCGGCGGATGCCGCCCAAAGTGCCTGTGCGCCAATAAATGCGGGACTGGTATCGGTTTGTAAATAGCGCATGGATTCGACTTCAACGCTGGCAATGCCGGGCTGTGTCGCCAATGCCGCCGCACCCTTGGGCGTTAGCGTCAGCGCGACCGCATTGTTCGTCCAGATTAGGCGCACACTCGGGTTCAGCGCCATTTTTAGCGCTTGCGCCGCAGCGTCCAAATGCAGATTTTGCACGCTGCTGGCTTTTGCAGCACTGGCTGATTTGGCCTGCACGCCCGCCTTTAAGGCATTGGCGTTCACTTCCAAAATTGCCGGCTCCGTAAAGCTGACTATATAAGTACGTGCTGCATTGCCGTCGCTATAGTCGGTTGCGGGCGATGCACTGAGCAGTGTGCTGCTGAGTGCGATCAAAATTAAGCTGGGCATATAAATTCCAAATCACGAATTGAAGTTGTGCGTATGCAGTACGAAGCGCTACCAAATACTAGACGCATCGCCTTGTTTTTTCGTGAATCTCAGTGTTAAACGTATCGCTCAGCTGTTTTGACTTTACAAATTACTTTCAAAATGACGCGCGTGTTCTAAGGGCGTTGCAATACGGCGGTTTTCTTGAACGATTCGCGTTGACGCTCTGTAGACAATCTGGCAACAATTGCTGTTCTAGCCAGCAGGGGTCCTGTGATGGCGGGCGGGCAATTTTAAGGAGTTAAAAGCTATGAAAGCATCAGACCTATTCATCAAAGCGCTAGAAGCTGAGAACGTTGAATACGTTTTTGGCATCCCGGGTGAGGAAAACTTGGATTTCCTGGAATCGCTACGCACCTCCAGCATTAAATTAATTTTGACCCGCCACGAACAGGGCGCGGGCTTTATGGGCGCGACCTATGGCCGTTTGACCGGTAAACCCGGCGTTTGCTTAGCTACTTTAGGGCCCGGTGCAACCAACTTTGTGACGGCCGCCGCCTATGCGCAATTGGGCGCAATGCCAATGATGATGATTACCGGACAAAAGCCGGTCAAACACAGCAAACAAGGGCATTTTCAGATTGTTGACATTGTTGACATGATGAAGCCGCTGACCAAATACACCAAGCAAATTGTCAGTGCCGACAATATTCCAGCGCGCGTGCGCGAGGCGTTTCGCCGTGCCACTGAGGAGCGTCCGGGCGCGACGCATTTAGAGCTGCCGGAAGATATTGCGCATGATGAAACCGACGTCACCGTATTACCTGCGAGCCATGTGCGCAGGCCGGTTGCTGATGAAAAATCTATTTTGTACGCAATTGAGGCGATTGCGAATGCCAAGCGCCCGATTCTGATGATCGGCGCGGGCGCAAACCGCAAAACCACGTCCAAAATGCTGCGGGAATTTATTGACACGCTGGGCATTCCATTTTTTACCACGCAAATGGGCAAGGGCGTGGTGGACGAGCGTAATCCGCTGTGGCTAGGCAATGCGGCGCTGTCTGACGGTGATTTTGTGCACCGTGCGATTGAACACGCCGACTGCATTATCAACGTCGGCCACGATGTCGTGGAAAAACCGCCGTTTTTCATGCGCAAAGGTTTACGCACCGTTATTCACGTCAACTACTGTTCGGCCGAAGTGGACACCGTGTATTTCCCCCAAATTGAAGTGGTGGGCGACATCGCCAACACCATTTGGCGCATGAAGCAGCGCCTAGAAAAGCAAGCGCACTGGGATTTCAGCTTCTTTACCAAAGTACGCGGTGAGCTGTTTAAACATTTAAGCCTAGGCGCAGATGACGAGCGTTTTCCGATTTACCCGGTGCGGATGGTGAAAGAAATACGCGAAGCCATGCCTGAAGACGGCATTGTGTGTCTAGATAATGGTATGTATAAACTTTGGTTTGCGCGCTATTACCTGTGCAACCAGCCCAACACCCTGTTGCTAGACAACGCGCTCGCCACGATGGGCGCAGGTTTGCCCTCGGCGATGGCGGCAAAAATGGTTTACCCGATGCGCAAAGTCGTCGCGGTTTCCGGGGACGGCGGTTTTATGATGAACAGCCAAGAGTTAGAAACGGCGGTTCGCTTAAATCTAAACATTACCCAGATTGTGCTGCGCGATAACGCTTACGGCATGATTAAGTGGAAGCAGGCGAACATGAATTTCCCGAATTTTGGTATGGATATGGGAAATCCAGACTTTGTCAAGTACGCCGAAAGCTACGGCGCGCACGGCTGGCGCCCGAATTCCGTCAAAGAATTTCGCGAGATTTTAGAGAAAACTTTGTCAACACCGGGTGTGCATTTGATTGAGCTGGCTATTGATTATTCTGACAATGACCGGGTTTTAAACAAAGAAATCAAAGAGTTAAGTGCGAAAGTTAAACCTTGATTGAAGTTTCTTGAGGTTTTGAGTGCGGCGGCTGATTGCCGCCGCACTCAGCATTCAATCCCGTGCTCATCCAACTTTTTCCGCAAGGTAGCGCGGTTCATACCCAGAATTTCCGCTGCGTGGGTTAGATTGCCGTTGCAGTGCTTCAACACTTCTACAAGCAAAGGTTTTTCGACTTCATTCATAATCAAGCGGTGCAGCCCAGCCGCCGTGTGGCCTTGAATAGTGCTTAAGTAGCGCTGCACCGTTTGGCGCGAAAAGTCCCCTAAATTTTGGCCCGAGCTTGGAGGTTTATTCATCAATGGCTGCATGTCGAAGTGAAAGAAGCAGGCAAGCTTAACGGCCGCGCTTGAGAAGGCTCCAAGAATAGCAACGAATTCAACCGGTAATCTTGTCATTTCGTGCATGCACTTGAAAGTTTGCGGTTTGCCCACAATTGTCCGGCACGGCGCGATGTATTTTGGGATACTCCGCCCGTTTGGGCAGCTGTGCGGCAAACTTGTGTCTAGTACCAAGCGTGCGCGTTGATGTAGCCGTTCCTTCCACACATAATTTCTCAACCTCGACCAAAGAGCATTCTCATGGCAGACGAACAAAGCAACGGCGCTGAAAGTAACGCCGATCAAGGCCCACAACTTGCGGTACAAAAAATTTATTTGAAAGACGTTTCTTTTGAAGCACCAACCGCGCCTGCGATTTTTCAAGAGCAAGTGCAACCGCGCATTGATATGAATTTGACTCAAAAAGTCAGCAATGTCGGCGACAACTTATTTGAAGTCGTGCTTGCCGTCACCATTACCTGCAAAGCCGGTGACAAGACCGCGTACTTATGCGAAGTGCAACAGGCCGGTGTTTTTGGCTGTGCCGGCTTTGATCCCACGCAATTAGACGCCGTGCTCGGTACTTATTGCCCGCATGTGCTGTTTCCCTATGTGCGCCAAGTAATCAGCGATTTGATCCAATCTGGCGGTTTCCCACCGCTGTTTTTGCAGCCGATCAATTTTGAACAGGTTTATGCAGAATCACTTAAGCGCCGTCAGCAACCGACGATGAACTAGGTTTCAGGCAAGTTTGACCTGCTAAGCGCCGAGTTTTTCGCCCTAGAAATTCGATTTAGGTCGAGTTTCTGGGGCTTTTTTATTTTCGGCGCGCTCGATAAAGCCAGTGTTCGGCAAAATTAGCGCTTGATTCTGCCCCACATTTGGCGACACTCAAGGCTGTTAGTTTTTTCGAGCGATGCCAATGCCAACCACTCCACAGCCACAAAAAAAGCGAATCGGCGTTTATGGTGCAGGTTCCTGGGGCACGGCATTGGCCGCGCAGCTAGCGCGCAACGGTTTTCAAGTCAGCCTCTGGGGGCGAAATGCGGATGACCTTGCCAAAATGGCGCGCAGCCGTTGCAATGAACGTTTTTTACCGGGGATTGAGCTGCCCGCAAACTTGGCGTTTCAACCCGATTTACTAGAACTTGCCGCAGCCTCCGACATGCATTTGATCGTCGTGCCTTCGCACGCGTTTGGCGATGTTTTGCGACCAATCGCTGCTGTGCGCGCGCGCGCATCCGGCGTGGCTTGGGCGACCAAAGGCTTCGAGCTAGGTTCGGGGCGTTTTTTGCACGAGGTGGCGCAGGAAGCATTGAATGTTGACGGCTACAGCGATACGCCCATTGCGCTGGTTACTGGACCCTCGTTTGCCAAAGAGGTGGCATTGGGAATGCCGTGCGCGCTGACCGTGCACTCTGACGATCAAGCCTTTGCCATTGAAGTGGCGAATACATTGCATGGTCAAGGTATGCGCGCTTACACCGGGGATGACATTCGGGGCGCGGAATTGGGCGGGGCGATGAAAAATGTCATGGCGGTAGCAACCGGCATTTGCGATGGCATGGGCTTGGGCTTAAATGCGCGCGCGGGCTTAATCACGCGGGGCTTAAATGAAATGCTGCGGTTAAATGCCTGTCTGGGCGGCAAGGCTGAAACGATTATGGGTTTGGCTGGTTTGGGGGATTTGGTGTTGACCTGTACCGGCGATTTATCACGCAACCGGCGCTTAGGCTTGGCATTAGGGCAGGGCAAAGGCTTGAGCCAAGCGATCGCTGAAATTGGTCAGGTGGTGGAAAGCGTGCAAACTGCCGATGAAGTGATGCGTTTAGCCGTACGGCATCAGATTGATTTGCCGATATCCGAACGGGTTCGCGCGGTCTTGCATGAGCAAATTACACCCGCAGAAGGGTTGCGTAGCCTACTGGCGCGCGAGCAAAAACCGGAATATCCAGACGGTTTGCTAACCTAGTTGAACTAGAAAGTGAAGCGCGCTGCCTGCGCAAAAAAAGAGAGTACCCACCAGTCACCTCTCGGGGAGGGCGATCGGCTTAGCGACTGGTGGGTGCTTGAAGTTACGGGCCCAAGATCCGGCTTGGTGCAGGTATCTGGAATGCTGGCGGGCCCTAAAAGTTTGGTGCTGCAAAAGTTGCTGCTTTAATTACCGGTGGCTTCGGTTACTGCGTCAGTCACGGTCTTAACTGCGGCTTGCGCGGCTTTGCTGGCGCGCTCGACCGTGCTTTGAGCGGACTTGCTGGCATTAGCCACTGCGGTTGATGCGCGCGCTTGGACTTTCTTAGCGGCATCGACGACCGTTTCTTGTACGGATTTAACAGCTTTAGCAGGTGCCGCTTTTTTCGCCGGAGCTGGTTTCGCAGGTGCTGCTGGCTTGGCTTTGGTTGCGGGTGCGGCTTTTGGCGCTGCCTTCGCGACAGGCGCTGTAGGCTTCGCCGCCGGTGCTTTATTCATCGCTTTAACCGCTTTTGACAGCTCATCAACCTTTGCCGACAAATTGTTCAAATCTTCGCGACCTGGAATTCCTAAGCCGCCGAGTGCGCGGGAAACGCGCTCTTCAAAGACTTTTTCCAGTTTGTCCCAGGTGTCCGATGCGCGATCTTTGACCTGCGCAACGGTGTTTTCAACTGCACCGCGTACTTCATCAACTTTGCCGCTGGTGTATTTGGTAGTAATTTTTTCTAAGGCCGAACCTTCTTTGATAAGGGCCTCATAGAGTTTGCCGCCTTCTTCTTGCGCTTTTGCAAAAGCGCCTAAGCCTGCAAGCCAAATTTGTTGACCCGATTCCATGATCTTGTTGGCCATACCTTTTAATGCGGTATTCGATTCTGCTTTAGTTTCGCTGACTTTCGCGGAAACCTTTGCTTTAGCTGTGTCCGCTGCTTTCAAAGGTGTTTTTGCTTTTTTCGTTGCCATGATGATGTCCTTCCCAGGTTTTTTACCCACAAATGCGTGGCGTACGTGTTGGATCGCTGCCAAGGCAGCGCTTGTTGTTGTCAATTGCTTGTTTTAAGTTGTTTGTTTTGATTTGTGTTCGGCGTTTCTTAC
>JAYUUS010000279.1:0-7821 GCA_043754435.1 Rhodanobacteraceae bacterium | reverse complement strand
CTTCTGCACCCGGCTGATCATCCGAAGCGCTACCGTAATTTCCGACTTTCTGGCACCACGGACAGCGCGCTTCGCCATCCCCGGCAACACAGTGCAAGCCGCCGCAGGCACAGGTGGCAAACGCATAGCGGTTGGAACACTGCGGGCAGGGCGCGCCGCCAACTAAACGATCGGTATTGATCGTCGGGTTGAGCATGCCGGGATCACTCCATTCGTGGTATTCCGCAGTGACTGCGAACGACCCCACCATGCTAAACAAGCCACCCGGCACCCGCATCCCAGGAACGGTGGCGACCTGGGCAAATTTGAGCAAATAAGGCTGTTTGGTTTTCTGGCATTTGCCTTGCAAAACCACGACGCGCTCATCAATTCCCGTGCGTGCCAGATCGCCCTGCAGTAATTCCATAATGCCCATGCTGGGTTTTGCCAAATTTACGGTGCCCGAGTCGACCGCTTGGCTTTGCACGGAGATTGACATCGATACCCAACGTACAACGGCGGCAAAATCGCCGCTGTTTTCCTTGGAAAACACCATCACATGCTCGCTAAGCTGCTGCAGTACGCTTAAATCTGCTTGTTCGCCCATCGCAATCGCCACCAAAGTGACGCGTTTCGCATAGTGCTGCTGCCAGCGCTCAATCGCCGGTTTTACATCATCCGTTGGGCGTCCATCGGTCATTAAATACACAATGGGCCGGTAGTCACCGCGTGTTGTTGGGCTACGCCGCACCACGCAACGGTCGATTTCATTCATCAAAACCGTCATGCCAGCGCCCAAGCTGGTGCCACTGCCGACTGGCAAACGCGGCGGGTAAAAGCTCACCAAATCCATCAGCGGCGTCAGCATTTTAGCTTTGCCCGCAAAACCAATCACCGCCAAATGCACGGTTTCGAGCGCGTGCGCATCGGCACGCAAATTTTGCACGATCTCGCCCACGCCCGCTTCAAGGTTACGCAGATCGTCACCAATCATGGATTCGGAAACGTCTAGTAAAAAAAAGATCGGCAATCGACGCATGGGAGATCCAGTGGAATAGGAATAGTTTTTAGCGGCTTATTTTTAAAGCACCACTTGCAAATCTGGCGGTGGCGGTGGGAAAGATGGGCTAGCGCCGCCTAGCGTTTGCGCAACATGCTCAAACAGGCGTGCAAATGCTGGGCCATCTAGAGTATCTAGGCGAATCACGTCCTCGGTCAGCCATTGCAAATACTCCGGCTTGGCTTTAGGCCCGGCTGCGAAAGCAGTGATGCGCTTCAACCCAAGGCTGCGCACCTTCGGAATGGCTTCTTCATAAATTTGCAAATCGGTGGGGCTGCCGTCGGTCATGATGAAAAGCATCGCGGGTAAGCGTCCAACAGTAAGAGCATTTCGATGCAAAACTAAAAACGCTTCCAGCGCTGCGCCTAAAAAAGTTGGGCCGGAGCTTGGCACCTCAAGCAGCGGCAATCGCAGTGCGCTCAACGGCTGTAACGGCAAAATTTCCTTGACCAGCGCATCAAACGTCAGCAGCGACAGCAGCATTTGCTCGGCAACGCCGGGCCTCGCGCGCAGACTGGCAAGCATCGAACCTAATCCGACGTTGACCGCAGCGATAGGCTCGCCGCGCATTGAACCGGAAGTATCGAGCAAAATATAGACCGGCTGAAGCGCGCCTGTTTGTGCTAACGCGCTCGCCATCACTCAGCAGCCTTTTCGCCGGAGGGATTGTGTTTTCGATAGCGTATCGAGCTGATTAACGATGCCACGATAAATGCCACGCCAAGTAGCCCGGTAACGACTTCTGAAACATGCACCTGAGTGCCCGCTAACATAATAAACGCCAGCACGCCGATCGCATAATGCGCGCCATGCTCAAGAAATACATATTCATCCAAAGTGCCTTCATTGACCAAATAGACCGTCATAGAGCGCACAAACATCGCGCCAATGGCTAAGCCAATCATAATTACCACCACATCGCGGGTGATTGCGAATGCGCCGATCACGCCATCGAAGGAAAATGACGCGTCCAATACTTCGAGATACATAAAGCCGCCAATGCCCGCGCGTTTGGCGAGCGTTGCTGCTTCATCACCGCCTTCATCACCGCCAAATAAACTAGATAGGACATCAACGCCAATATAGAGCATTACCCCCGCCAAGCCCGCCACCAATACCGTCAGCTGCAGCGCGGGCGGCAGCCACCACTGCATTGCGAAAAGTATGACTAAGGCCGTCAACACTGAAATATTGTCGAGTTTGCCTAGGCTCGCCAAGCGCTTCTCGAAACTGCCCAGCCAGTGCAGGCCGCGCTCAGCATCAAAAATAAAGTCCAAAAATACCAGCAGCAAAAACATGCCACCGAAAGCGGCGATGGCCGGATAGCTGTTGGTTAAAACCGTGCTGTATTCGTCAGGCCTGTGGAGCGCCATTTGGATCGTTTCGGCGAGGCCCACTTTACCCGCTAGCGCTACGATCACGATTGGAAACACTAAGCGCATGCCGAATACAGCGACCAAAATGCCGACGGTTAGAAACATCGTCCGCCAAAATTTGTCCATATGTTTAAGCACGCCTGCGTTGACGACCGCATTGTCAAACGACAGTGATATCTCAAACACCGCCAACACTAACGCCAACCATACCGCCGTCATCGCACCCACTGGATGCGTGCTGCCCCACCAAAATGCCATTGCTAAACCAATGACGGCGACGACTAAAGACCCACTGAAATTTCGCAGAAAATTACCCACATTACCTACCTTTTAAAAGTTGTGTTCCAATATTTTGCTCAACGCAAAACAATATCGACTTGAAAGTATTGTCAAAGCAGCATCGTTTAATCTGAATGTTTTGCCACAAAACACAGTTTGGTTCAAACGTTTTGCATAGCGGCTTGCAAATTGGGGCTCACACACCATCTTAACACTCCGGGTAGACACTCCTATCATCATCTGGCGGCAAGCCCAAAGTTAGTTTTAAGTGCTTTTCCGATGCTTGACGGTCTGCGTGTTTGTTCGTAGAGTGGCGAAATTAGTTCTCAAATGTATCAAATCTAGCAATTTATCAAACTCACTTCATCAAAGGAGAATCGTAATGGGAATTAGTCTGCAAAAAGGCGGCAACGTCAATTTAAGCAAAGAAGCACCTGGCCTCAAAGAAATTTTGGTTGGCCTTGGCTGGGACGCACGCGCGACGGACGGCGTTGAGTTCGATCTAGATGCCAGCGTATTTTTGACTAAGGCGGATGGCAAAGTGCGCTCGGATGCCGACTTCATCTTTTACAACAACAAAGTTTCAAGCGATGGCTCGGTCACCCACCAGGGCGACAATCGCTCGGGCGCTGGCGATGGCGATGATGAAGCCGTTGAAGTCAAGTTAGAAAAAGTTACTCCAGATGTTGAAAAAATTGCTTTTGCGGTAACGATTCACGAGGGCGAAACGCGGCGCCAGACGTTCGGGCAAGTCAGCAACGCATTCATTCGTGTAGTGAATAAGACTGATGGCAAAGAATTAGCGCGCTATGACCTTTCGGAAGATGGCTCGACTGAAACCGCAATGATCTTTGGCGAACTTTATCGCGCCGGAGCGGAATGGAAGTTCCGCGCGGTTGGTCAAGGGTTTAAAGGTGGCTTAGGCGCGCTCGCCGCGAATTACGGCGTGAATATGGGCTAAGGAAGCCTGCTCAGGTTATCCGTTTTAAAGAGCAAAACAATCCACGAATCTCGTCTTTGCGAGCGCAGCGAAGCAATCTAGCTTTAAACAACGAGATTGCTTCACTTCGTTCGCAATGACGAATTTTAGGCGGTTCATGGAGGGTTTTTCAAAAGCAAAAAAATAAAAGGAATAAACGCATGGCAGTCCAACTTTCCAAAGGTGATCGCATTTCACTGGATAAAGAAGCCGGCTCTACACTGACCAAAATTATTATGGGTTTAGGGTGGGATGCAATGAAAACCAAGGGCTTTTTCGGCTTTGGTGGCAAGGCCCAAGAAATTGATCTTGACGCCAGTTGCTTAATGTTTGATCTCAGCAATAATTTAGTGGATACGGTGTGGTTTAAACAGCTCGCCTCAAAAGACGGCAGTATTCGCCATTCCGGCGATAACCGCACTGGTGCGGGCGAAGGTGATGACGAGCAGATCGTGGTGGACTTGAGCCGCATTCCAGCGAACGTTAAAACCTTGGTATTTACCGTCAACAGCTTTACCGGCCAGAGCTTCGCGCAGATCGAAAATGCCTTTTGTCGAATCATTAATGGCACTAATAATGCTGAAATCGCGCGCTACCAGTTATCTTGCAATGGCACGCATACGGCACAAATCATGGCCAAGGTGTATCGCCACAACAACGAATGGAAGATGCACGCGCTAGGCGAAAATGCCTCTGGACGCACCTTCCAGGATATGTTGCCTAAAATTACGCCGCATCTGTAAGCGCTTTGCCCCCACTCATCTCCGCACGATCGAATTTGCCTGTTTAATGGTTTCGGCGGGAATAGGGTGCGGGTGAGGGCGCTAGATCCATTCAAAGATTTCCTGGAATTCCATGCGCGTTTGGTTCAATCGTCACCTCAGTGTCGTCACTCCCGTTACGGGGCTTTTGCGGCAAGCACACTTCCCCATAACCGCCATCATTTCGCATCGGCACAGTTATTTTCCTGGTTTTATCACGGCCGACGAATGTTTCATTGAACCTAATGGCTTAAGCTCACGCGATTACACAGCGTGGTGCCTAAAAACAGCACGCCAACATAAGGTGGACTGGCTGGTATCTGGGCATGATGCGGCGGCGTTGGCAGCCGCCGAGCCTTGTTTCAATGCTATCGGTGTGCGTATGGTGAACGCCGCGCGCGCGGATTTGGTGCCACTATTGCATCAGAAAGACTGGGTTTATGCGAACGCTCCGGCCTCGGTGCCCAAGCCTAAGTTTGTAGTGGTTGAAGCTCAAGCAGATCTCGAAGCGGCGCTAGCGCTGATCGAGCAATCGGGCCCGGCCTGTATCAAGCCATGCATCTCGATTTATGGGAACGGCTATCATCGCTTGTGTTCACCAACACTCCAGCTCATCGCGGCAAAGACGGGTGAGCAACCAGACCCGCAGATATTAGACTTGACTGCTTGGCGTACACGTTATTCCGCGCCCAGCCCAGAGCGTCGGCAGCTGGTTATGGAGTACTTGCCAGGGTGTGAGTACAGTGTCGACTTAGCGTGCTTTCAAGGCGAGCTGTTGGCAGGTGTAAGCCGCCGCAAATCGCTGACTAGCCCGGTGCAGACCCTCGTTGATCGCGCTGATTTGATTGAATTTTCATCCCAGCTTGTGGCGGCTTTTGGCCTGCATGGTTTGATTAATGTGCAGTTTAAAGACGCCCTGGATGGTTCGCCTAAGCTGTTGGAAATTAATCCCCGCGCATCGGGCGGTATCGCAATGAGCTGTTTGTCGGGCTTAAATTTGCCGTTAATCGCCTATCAGGCGTGCCTGCAGGATGGCAAACGCGCAACGCTTCCCGCGCCTACTTATGGGCTACGCGTAGCTGAAATATCCCGCGCAATCGTAGTGCCCGCTTGGGCACCGGAGTGATCGGGAGGCCATTTGTTGCAATCGAACCGAGAGCTGCAAATCGTTAGCGTAGCAATCCCGCGCAGCGGGATGAATTGCGAAGCAGAAACGAAGTTTCTTCAAAGTGGCGTTCAACATGAAATAGCGTTATGCACCGGCACTTTGCAGGTGCGCGTTGATCGCAGTGCAATGCCGCTACCGCAACTGTGTGGTTTTGCCGCACGCAACAACCCTAAACGTGGGTTTTTGTTTGTGAGCAAAGTTTTAGGTAAGCATGTGCCCTCTAGTCCGGCGCAAATGCTGGCTGCGCAGCAAGATTTAGTGGCGCAAATTGCGCCCGAGCGCTTACGCGACGCGCTTGTGATTGGCATGGCGGAAACGGCAACAGGCTTGGGCCAGGGCGTGTTCGAGGCGGCCTTAAAAACCCCGTATGCGCCGGGTTTGTATCTACAAACGACCCGGTATCCGCTCAATCATGCCGAGCAAATTGAGTTTGAAGAGCCGCATAGTCACGCCGTGCAGCAATTTTTATATATGCCCGAAGCGCCTTTGCTGCGCAAATACTTCGACGACGCCCGCTGCGTGCTGTTGGTCGACGATGAAATATCCACCGGCCAAACCTTGGTGAATTTAGTGGTGGCCTTGCGTAAAAAGAACCCACGGATTGAGCATGTGGTATTGGTGTGTTTGACAGATTTCAGTGAAGGCGCAGCGGAACAGCGCCTGCGCGCAGTGCCGGGCATTCGCTCCGTTGCTACGGCGGCGCTAGTGCAGGGGGCATTCAGTTTTGCACGCGACCCGAACTACTCAGCCCATGCGGCTGCACCTGCATTCGCGCCGATGACTTGCCGACGTGGCTATTTGAGTGCCTATTCAGCGCGCTTAGGAGTCGCTGCAGCAATAAATTTGCCGCAATCAATGCTCGACGCCTGTGCTGCATTAGTAAAGGGTTCAAGTCAAAACCGTTTGTCTAGCCGCCTCCTGGTGCTGGGCACCGGTGAATTCATGCATCCCGCCTATTGCTTAGCCCAGGCGCTGAATGACTTAGGTTTTGAGGCGAGTGTGCAATCAACCACCCGCTCACCGATTTTAGTGGGGCTAGACATTACCCGCTGCATCAGTGTGCCTGATCCATATGGTGAAGGCATTGCAAATTATTTGTAC
The DNA here is from genome assembly GCA_043754435.1 of Rhodanobacteraceae bacterium. Taxonomy (GTDB): domain Bacteria; phylum Pseudomonadota; class Gammaproteobacteria; order Xanthomonadales; family SZUA-5; genus JANNYA01. The sequence continues at coordinate 1,118 of JAYUUS010000279.1, read as the reverse complement.
AACTTTTACCCGGATCATTTCGACGTAGTGTTCGTGGTGCACGAAACGCCGCGTAATGCTGAATTATTATTGCTTTGCCAGGCTGTGCACGCGCATTCAGTCAGCCTCTTGAATGAGGACGTCATCTCCATTCAACAAATAAATACCAACTCATGAATTCCCAGTTACCAACCGTGGCATTTACTGATCTCGATGACACCTTGTTTTCGACGCTACGCAAGCAAAAAGCCAGCGACCCCCATCTAGATACCGAATTGCACCCGCATGCTTATCTAAAAGACGGCGCGCCGATTTCATACAGCAACGCCAAACAACGCACTTTGCAACGCTGTTTGGCATCCGTCACGCGCTTGATTCCAGTCACTGCGCGCAGTATCTTGGCCTTCAAACGGGTCAATATACCGTTTAGCTCGTATGCGGTTGTCAGTCACGGTGCCTGTGTATTGCTGCCCGATGGCACGCCAGACTTGACTTGGCACAAGCAAATGCAGGTTTTACTTGAGGCGGCGCGGCTACCGCTGGACGATGCGATAAAAACTTTATCCAATAGCGAGCAAAACGCTTCCGGGGCATTACGGGTAACGTTAGTCCAGGAGCACGGCCAATCGCTGTATGCATTGGTTAAACATGCCGACGCGGATGAGGCGGTCATTGCTGAACTTGCGCGCGCCTGCGCGCGTCCTTGGGTGGCGGCGAACGCAGGTTTTCAGCTGCATGTGAACGGCAATAATTTGGCGATTATTCCACCCGGTATTAATAAGGCCGCCGCAGTTCGCTACGTGGCTGCGCTGCTAGCGAACGAACTAGGTGAATTCGTCTCAATCGGCTTGGGCGATAGTTTGACGGATGGCGGGTTTATGTTGGACTGTGACTACTGCTTAGTGCCGAATGGCTCGCAGTTAGCCCAGGCCTTGCGCATGCAGCTCGATCATGTCCATGTTTAGCGGCAGCTATCGCCCAGGTGAAGTGCAATTTCTGCTAAAGCCCATCCAGATCGAGCCTATGGATGATGTGCATGCGAAAGAGCGTTTGATTCAATCTGGCGCGCGCCACTACAGCGAAATGCTTGGTGTAGAACGCCAGCCTAGTGCGGAATACATCGCTATGTTTCAGCAAGC
>JAYUUS010000278.1:0-23784 GCA_043754435.1 Rhodanobacteraceae bacterium | reverse complement strand
TTCATTTCACCGTGCAGGTGCACGTGCGGTGCGCGAATATCGCCATCAATGCGACCACTTTCATTGACATCCACCAAGGCATCAGTGCCTTCAGCAATGACCGAGCCTTTCACTGAACCGGCAATATTTAAACCACCGCTAAAAACGATGTCACCAGTAACGGTCATGCGTGCGCCAATCAGGCACTCAATAGGGGTGGCAGGACGCTGCATGGAGGGTGCGGGGGCAGGTTTTTTGTTGCTAAACATGGAAAGCTCCAGATGAAGCGCGCCCAAATGGCGCACGGGGTTAAGTCGCCTAGTTTACCCATGCTTTAAACGCTTACGCGACCCAATCACCGCTGCAAGATCGATAATCGCACTACTGCAGCGCGATCTTACCGCCACGAATTTCGATAATTTCACCGTCCGAGGCGGTAACAACTTGATTATTCGACTTCAGTTTGACCGTACATGGCCCGGTTTCTAAATCGAGTAACCCGTTGATTTCAATAATATCTTCCATCGGCTCTACGTCGGCTTTGCACTTAATACTGACGGCGTGTTCTTGCCGATCCGCATTCATCAAGGTAACGGATGCGAAGCTTTGCGCACTTAATAAAAGCGCCGCGCCTAATGCACTAGATCGAATGAGAACCGTTTTCCCACTAATTCGCGCGAATTTTTTCATTGGAATGTCTCCAGGCGATCTAGAAGTCGCCGACACTGATATGTAACAGCAATTCAACTGAACGATCCTCCTAAAATCACTTTACCCAAGCTAAATCGTGTTTTCACAACTATTTGTTAAAATTGTCGAAAAACTAGCTCCGCACACCGAAAAGCCGCTTTTTCGCATCCGCAAGCCAGACCAAGCTAGACTTAACGATACTTTGTCCTATCCAAATGCATGCCTTTTGACTCTTTTAGCTTTTTGCTGTTTTTTATCAGCGTGCTTTTGCTTGACCGCGTGGCGTGGCGCACAGTCGCGCGCAAACCGCTGTTGCTGATTGCGAGCTGGATCTTTTACGCAGGCTGGAACCCACTGTTTTTGCCGATGCTGATCGCCACCAGCACTCTAGATTGGTGGTTGGGACGCAAGCTAATGGCTGCCCCGCAGACAATGAAAAATCGCTGGCTGATGCTGTCGCTGTTCAGTAATTTAGGCGTGCTAGCGTATTTTAAGTACCGCTTTTTCATTGCTAGCAATTTGGACGCGGTGTTTGACACGGGCTTGTTGAGCAGTCTGCAAGCGCCCGGTGTCGCAAGTTGGGTGCTGCCGGTAGGTATTTCGTTTTATACCTTTCAAAGCTTGAGCTACTGCATTGATGCTTATCGCGGCGAGCTACCGGAAAAGCCGGTCAGCTGGCTGGATTTTTCGCTGTACGTAGCATTTTTCCCGCAGCTCGTCGCCGGACCAATCGTGCGATTTAATGATTTTTACCCTCAGCTTGCCCGCAATCCACGCAGCGATGCGGCGCAGCTGGGCAGCGGCGTTGCGCTGATTATTATCGGCCTGTTTTTAAAAGTAGTCGGCGCAGACAGTGTGTTTGCACCTAGCACAGATGCGCTTTTCGCCAGCGCCACGCACGATTTTCGCAGCGCTTGGCTGGCAGCGATAGCGTTTAGCGGCCAAATTTTCTGCGACTTTGCTGGCTATTCGCTCTGTGCCATCGGTGCGGCCCGGGCTTTAGGCTTTTGGCTACCGGAGAACTTTAATGCGCCCTACGCCGCCATTGGCTTTAGTGATTTTTGGCGGCGCTGGCATATTTCGCTCTCTAGCTGGCTACGCGACTATCTCTATATACCGCTGGGCGGCAATCGCTTCGGCGCGCTGCGCACCTATGTCGCACTCAGCTTGACCATGCTGCTGGGTGGTTTGTGGCATGGTGCGGCATGGACATTTGTCGCGTGGGGCGCGCTGCACGGGCTGTATTTGGTTCTGGAAAGGCTGTTAGGGCCAACGTTGAAAAGTCTATACGCACGCCAGTCCTGGCCTATAGCCGCATTTTTACGCGGCGGCGCTTGGATTTTGACCTTGCTGTTGGTGATGTTCGCGTGGGTTTGGTTTCGCGCCGCCGACAGTGCACAAGCACTGGCAATTTGTGCGCAGATGCTGGCGCCAACCGCAGCGCTAGGCGATTTAAGCGCCGAGTCAAAATTGATGGCCTGTGGTTTTCTAATCCTGATCGTATTGCAGCTGGCACAGCGGCGTTTTCAACTTTTGGCGCGTTTACAAACGCTGCCGCCAGTCATTCTAGGCTTGCTGCTTGGCTTTTTGCTGAGCGCAATCGTGCTTTCGCCCGGTAACGCTCGGGCATTTATCTATTTTCAGTTTTAACCCATGAATAGTTTGAGCAAAAACCGCAACCACTGGCTGCTGACATTGGCAATTGCTGCGCTATGCGCAGTGGCGCTGTGTGCATTGGTTGAGCAGCATCGCCGAGCCCAAGGCCATCTACCCACGGTGCGGGATGATCTGGATCTTTGGGCGCTCGAACGGGCGCGCGTTGATCGCCCCGGCCAAAATGCGATCGCAATTTTAGGCACCTCAAGAATCCTATACGGCTTAGACCCGGACGCATTAGCTCGCGCCCTACCCGGAAAAGTGCCGGTGATGTTGGCGGTTAATGGTGCCTATCCACTAGCGGCGCTGAGCGATCTAGCGCGTGACGCGAATTTTACCGGCACCGCGTTGGTGGATATCGATGCGCGTGGATTGTCGCGCTATTACTGGGATATGCAGCAGGCCCAAGTGCACCGATATAGTGCAGGCGTGGGGCCGAGTGCTGCGCTACATCGTCGACTTTTGAGTCAATGGCAGGCACAATTTTTGTTGGGCGATGCCGACTTAGGCCTAATTCCGACTCTGACGCGGCTAATTTTTAACGCCGCACCAGCGCAACCACGGCATGCCAGCATCGCACTAAACCGGGCCGGATCGCTCGATTTTCAGCATCCAAACACCAATGCCGCCGCGATGGCGGCTAACTTTGCAGCGGGTGTATTGGCGGACTATCAGGATCATCCACCGCCGCCACCGGAGCAGTGGCTGGCCGAATTGGATGACGTTGTCAAAGACATCCGCGCCATTCGCGCGCGTGGCGGAAAAGTAGTGTTTTTTTGCTCAGCCACCAGCGGCGCGCACCTCATGGCAGATCAGCAAGGCTATCCCCGCGCACAATATTGGGATCGCTTTGCCCGTGAAATTGCTCAAGCAAACGGCGCACAGGCAATTTATGCGCTCGATATTCCGGCAATTGCCGCACTCAAGCTGCCGGACTCCTCGCATATCGATCAGCGGGATCGCCCGGCATTGACTGCGGCAATTGCGCAGTTGCTGAAAAATCTGGATTAGTGCCGCTAGGGCAAAACTGCAATCAATTCGCAAGATTGACGTGACGCAATCGGCTACGATTGCGGACTGAATTATTCAGTTGAATTGCTGGAGTTCGTGCATGCTGTTAAATCCCATTACCGTTGAACTCGTCGGCATGGCGCGCCGCGAAGTAACGCCAAACTTGCGCATGCGTGCCGCGATGCATTTGCTAGATTGGCTAGGCTGTGCAGTGTATGGCTTACGCTATTTGCACGGCAAGGCGCTTTTGAACTATCTGAAAGAAGTCCCCGACGGCAAAGCCAGTGCGCTGGGCGCTGAGCGCAAATACTTTGAACAAGCGGCGTTTCACAATGCCTGCTTAGGCAATATTGCCGCCTTTGATGATTTTGATCGAAGCTCAGGCATCAGCCCAGGCTCAGTGGTGATTCCGGTGGCGCTTAGCCTTGCTGAGCATATTGGTGCGAGCGGGCCGCAGCTGCTGGATGCGATTGTGCGGGGTTATGAAGTGATGCTGCGCATCGGCCAATATTTAGGCCCTAAGCACAGTGTGTTTTTCGATAACACTTCCAGCGCTGGCGCATTTGGCGCTGCCGCTGCAGCCGCTGATTTACTGGGTTTAAGCGATGAGCAATTCGTTTGGGCGCTGGGCAATGCTGGCACCCGCACGGGTGGTTTGAAGCAAATGCAAAACGAGCCCTGCATGAGCAAGTCTTTGCACAGCGGTTTTGCCGCACAAAATGGTTTAACCGCAGCCTTACTGGCAAAGCGCAATTTTACCGGCCCAAAACACATCCTTGAAGGCCCACATGGCTTGTTCCCCGCAATCGCAAATGATGGCAGCCCGATCGAAATCATCTATGACTCGGACGGTAGTTTTAAAATTCTAGAGGTGAGCATTCGCCCCTGGCCGACGAACCGCCACACGCACGCAGCGATTGACGCCACTTTAAAAGCGAAGGCCGCGTTAACACCCGGCAGTCAGCTCAGTGCGATTATTTTTGAAACCTATCACGAAGCGATTAAGTCTGCGCATCAGCCCGAACCCAAATCCGAAGTCGAGGCCAAGCATTCCTTACAGCACGCCATTGCTGTGGCGTTTTGCAAAAATAAGCCAGCACTAGAGGATTTCAGCCCGCCTTTCGATCAAGCCCGCATCGCGGCGACCCGAGCGCTCATCACAGTCAAAGAAAATGAAGCGATGACGCGCGCCTTTCCTAAGCAATATGGCGCGCGCATTACTTTGACCACCACCGCCGGCGAGTCCGTCACGGAAACCGCCAACACCGCCTGGGGCGACCCAGCAGCAGCGCTGACGATGCAGGAGTTGGAGGCAAAATTTCAGGGTTTGCTCAACAAAGTCGGCGTTCTACCCAGCCTACAGGCCGAACTGGCGACCTGCGTTAAGCAGCTGCCGGAAGCAAAAAATCTGACGGATTTTTCCAAGCGTTTGCAGCGCATTCAAGCGGCTTGAGCCTAAGAATGGCCAGTGAGTGCGATTTTTAATTGATGAGGCGATGATTCATGCGGTGCTCTCGTCGTCTTTGCGAGCGCAGCGAAGCAATCTCGTTTTAAGTCGACGCGCGTCAAGATTGCTTCACTGTGTTCGCAATGACGAAATCGCAAATTCGTGGAATAGGCTGCGTTTCCAAACCAGATTGAATCGCATGACCTGACGTTCGTCACTTTGTCTCGCCATTAAACTTGGCTACGATGCGTGAGGATTAGCGCATGTTAAAAGATTGGATCGTATGACCGACCGTAAAGACTTGTTGAAACAGCTCACCATCGACCGCGATTTACCGCCCGAGCGAAAAATGCCGTGGGGCTGGATCGTGACCGCCTTGGCGCTGATCGGCTTAGGCTATGTTTTATTTACCCTGCTCAACAAAGGCAGCGGTGAAATCATCGTCAAGACGGCGGTCGCACGCGCCGCATCGAGTGCAGCAAACGCCAGCCAATTAGACGCTTCTGGCTACGTGGTGGCACGCCGCCAAGCCACGGTTTCCAGCAAAGTCACCGGAAAAGTTGAGAGCGTGCTGATTGAAGAAGGCATGCGCGTCGAAAAAGATCAGCTACTCGCGACTTTAGAGCCCATCGACAGTCAAAAGCAGCTTGATTTGACGCTTGCGCAAGCGCGCGCGGCTGACGCGCAGCTGGGTGATATACGCGTGCAAATTAGCGACGCCCAACGCCAACTCAAACGCCAGCAGGAATTGGTCGCGAAAAAGCTGGTCGCGCAAGTTTCCTTAGATTCCGCCGAAACGCTGGTGAATTCCCTGAAAGCGCGGCTCAATAGCGCACAGCGCAGCCTGGACGTATCGCGTTCTAGCGTCGCGGTCAGCCAGCAAAATTTGGACAACACCAAGGTTTACGCGCCTTTTGCCGGTGTGGTGATCGCGCGTTCCGCGCAGGTCGGGGAAATTGTGTCGCCGCTCTCCGCAGGCGGCGGCTTTACCCGTACCGGCATTGGCACGATTGTCGATATGGACTCGTTGGAAGTCGAAGTCGATGTCAACGAAGCGTTTTTGCAAAAAGTAGTCGCGGGCGCGCCGACCAAAATCACGCTAAACGCTTATCCAGACTGGAAAATTCCCGGCAAAGTGATTGCCATTATTCCCACCGCTGACCGCAGCAAAGCCACGGTCAAGGTGCGTGTCGCATTCGGCGAAAAAGACGCGCGCGTGTTGCCGGATATGGGTGCGCGCGTCGCGTTTTTGTCGGGCGCTGAGTCGCAGGCAAGCGCAGCACCGAGCATTATCGGCGTGCTCATTCCCTCCAACGCAGTGTTGGGCAATGACACTGTTTTTGTGCTCAAAGACGGCGCAATTGCACGGCGCAGCGTAAAAATTTCAGGCAACGGCGCCGAGCTCAAGGTCGATTCTGGCATTAGCGCGGGCGAAACCGTGGTGTTGGAGCCGCAATCCAGCTGGGCCGATGGTTTGCGGGTCCGCGTGCAGTAGCCCCACACGAATTTAGCGACCCAACTTTAGCTACCCAATCAGGAATTTAAGCCATGATCAAATCCTTAATCCAGCTGCGCGGCGTCAGCAAAAGTTACACCCGCGCGAAACAAAGCATCCAGGTGTTGGACAAACTCGATCTCGATATCGCTGAGGGTGAATTTTTGGCGCTTATGGGGCCGTCTGGCTCGGGCAAAACCACGCTATTGAATTTGATTGGGGGGCTAGATCAGCCAACGACTGGCTCCGTCAATATTGACGGTACGCCGATTGAGTCGCTATCGAGCAACCGGCTCGCGGCTTGGCGCGCGCGCAATGTCGGCTTTGTGTTTCAATTTTACAACCTTATGCCGGTATTGACGGCCGAGCGCAACGTGGAACTGCCGCTGCTGCTGACCAATTTATCTGCCAGCCAGCGCAAAAAAAATGTCGCCATCGCCTTGGAAGTGGTGGGCTTGGCGGATCGTGCGCACCATAAACCGAAAGAGCTTTCCGGCGGACAAGAGCAGCGCGTCGCAATTGCGCGCGCGATTGTTTCGGACCCCAAAATCCTAGTTTGCGACGAGCCGACCGGCGATTTAGACCGCAAAACCGCCGATGAAATTTTGCGCCTTTTGCAAACATTGAATTCAGATTACGGTAAAACCATCATCATGGTGACGCACGACCCGAAAGCGGCAGAATATGCGAAAACACAGCTGCATCTGGATAAAGGCCGCTTAGTCGAGGCCGCGCACGCATGAAACTCTTTGGCTTAGTTTGGGCGAACCTGTTTCGCAAAAAGATGCGTACTTTGCTGACGTTGTTGAGCCTAATCAGTGCGTTTTTGCTGTTTGGGCTGTTACAGGCAGTCAGCAATGCGTTCTCGGCTGGCGCTGACTTTGTCGGTGCTTCACGTTTGGTCACGCAGGCGCGGGTCAGTTTTACCCAGTCTTTACCGATGCGCCAGCTGCGCCAAATTGAAAGTGTACCGGGTGTGGCCGCAGTGAGTTATCAGCAGTGGTTTGGCGGAATTTATCAAGACCCGAAAAATTTCTTTGCGCAATTCGCGGTTGACCCGGACCGCTTTTTTACGGTTTTCCCGGAGTGGGTGTTAACGGATGCAGAAAAAGAGCGCTTTCGCTCCATAAAAGCCAGCGCAATCATAGGCAGCCAGATAGCGTCGAAGTATGGCTTTAAAGTCGGCGATCAAGTGCCGTTAGAGTCAACCATTTGGCCGACGCAGGATGGCAATAAATCTTGGAGTTTTGAAGTTGCCGGAATTTTCTATGGCAAAGACAGCGAATGGGATGCACGCGCGAATCAGATGTTTATCAATTTTAATTATTTTGATGAAGAGCGTCAGTTTGGAAAGGGTGCTGCGGGAATTTTTACCAGCCGATTAAAAGATGCCAGTCAAGCAGCAGCAATCGCCGCAACGATCGACGGCATGTTTGAAAACTCACCGGATGAAACTAAGACTCAGGCGGAAAAAGACTTTATTCTTGGGTTTGCCAAGCAGCTTGGCAATATTGGTTTGCTGGTCAACTATGTGCTTTTTGCCGTGTTCTTTACGATTTTATTGGTGGTCGGCAACACCATGGCGCAGAGCGTTCGTGAGCGAATTCCTGAACTTGCGGTTCTCAAAACGCTGGGCTTTACCGATTTCACCGTGCTTTTTATGGTCCTCGCCGAGGCGCTTTTGGTCTGTATTTTGGGTGCTGTAGTCGGCATGACGTTTGCTGTAATCCTATTAAAATTTGCCACACTGCAGTTTGGAATCGCCCTTAACGCCGGTAATGCGCTGCTTTGGATTCAGGCCATTTGTACCGCAATCATGCTCGCGTTCGCAGTCGGCGTTTTACCGGCTTGGCGTGCACGCAGCTTAAAAATTGTTGACGCTTTAGCCGGACGATAGGAAAAATAATGCTGAGTTCACTCAATCAAATTGCGGCAATTACGCTTGCCAATTTGCGCACGTTACCCAGCCGCATGGGCGTTAGTCTAGTGATTGTCGTCGGTTTGGCGGGGGTAGTGGCGGTACTGACGTCGCTTATGGCGATGAGCAACGGCCTTGCGACAACGCTGCTAACAACCGGCAAACAAGATCGCACCGTCATGCTACGCGCAAGCTCTGAAACCGAGCTCAACAGTATTTTGTATCGGCAAGATATAGACATTGCCAAGCAAGCGCCCGGCATCGCCAAAAATGCCGCTGGCGAGCCCATTGCCTCGGGTGAACTCATTATTATTACCGAGCTGCTGCCCAAAGGCCAAACGAAAGGCGGTGCCAACGTCACCCTGCGCGGCGTCGAACAAATGGCTTTTACACTCCGGCCTGAGGTGCGTATTGTGGCTGGCGAAAGATTTAAACCGGGGCTACGTGAGGCGATTGTTGGCAGAGCGGCACAGTCGCAGTTTTCCGGCATAGATCTAGGGGAAACGGTGCGCTTTCGCGGTGCCGATTGGAAAATCGTCGGCGTTTTTGAATCGGGTGACGCGCATGAAAGCGAGCTGTGGGTGGATATCGAAACCGCGCAAGCCAGCTTCGGCAGGCCGAATGTTTACTCGGCGCTCGTCGCCCAGCTACAGAGCGAAGCCAGTTTTGATGCGATGAAAAGCACTCTTGTTGCAGACCCACGCTTGAAAATTGAGCTGACCCGCGAGCGCGCTTATTACTCCGCTCAGTCAGATAAATCGACACGCGCAATTCGGATTTTGACCACGATCATCTCAATCATTATGGGTTTTGGTGCCACTTTTTCTGCCCTGAATACGATGTATTCTGCCGTTTCGACGCGCACTAAAGAAATTGCAACGCTGCGCGCAATTGGCTTTGGCGGGCTGCCCGTGATGGTCTCAGTGCTTGCAGAAAGTATGCTTTTAGCGCTCATCGGCGGTATTTTGGGCGCATTAATCGCATACGTAATGTTTAATGGCTACACCATCAATACACTTTCGCAAGCAAGCTTCACGCAAATCGCGTTTAGCTTTGCCGTCAGTCCCAAATTGGTCGCCATTGGCCTAATTTTGTCGCTGTGTATCGGTTTTTTTGGCGGCCTATTACCAGCACTGAGTGCGGCTCGAACGAATATTCCGACAGCGTTGCGGGCGGGGTAAATTGAACGAAGGATTTTTATGTATACGCTAACGATTAGAAAGATTGACGATGACCTGATGCAGCGCCTAATTGCGCGCAGCTGGTAATAATCGCTCGAAGGCAGCCGAAGCGAGAAGTATTTTGCGTGAAGCCTTGATACCTGCAGCTCGAGAATTTATATCTGATATTGCATTACGCCTTTTTGGGCCGCAGCACGGCTTTGATATGCCGGAAATCCCACGTTCAGAGGCAAATGCCGCAGTCTTTGATGATTGATTGATTGATAGATTAAAGATTTTGCCGAAAACCAAACGGCCAAACCTAAACCATCGCCAACCAGACCGCCTGCATCTGCATGATCTGAACACTATTGAATTGACAAGCACCACTTCAGTCCACACAATTCGCAGCTCAGACGGGGCCGGTTCCGGTGTCGTCTTCGGTAGGGATATCGCCAAGTTGGTAAGGCATCAGATTTTGATTCTGACATTCCTAGGTTCGAGTCCTTGTATCCCTGCCACTTTTATTTGAAGACCATATTTCAAGAACTATCGACGGCGCTGAAGCAATCAGCGCCGTTTGTCTAAATAGCGCTGCAAACGCGCATCACTCACATCCCGCAAGGAGCTTCGTCATGGCAGAGCCCAACATTCTCCCCGACGGTTTAATGCTTTTCGCTGGTAATGCCAATTTGCGCTTAGCGCAAAGCATCGCGCACACTTTAAATGTACCCTTGGGCCGCGCGCACGTTGGCCGTTTTAGCGATGGCGAAGTCGCAGTCGAAATTCTAGAACACGTTCGCGGCCAACGCGTGTTTGTGATTCAACCGACCTGCGCGCCGAGCGCTGACAACTTGATGGAACTTTTGGTGATGATTGACGCGCTCAAACGCGCATCCGCTGCCAATGTGACTGCCGTGGTGCCGTATTTTGGCTACGCGCGCCAGGATCGCCGCCCGCGCAACGCGCGCGTGCCGATTACCGCGAAAGTAGCGGCGAAGATGATCGAATCGGTCGGCACTGATCGCGTCGTCACCGTTGAGCTGCATGCCGATCAAATTCAGGGCTTTTTTGATAAGCCGCTGGATAATATTTACGCCTCGCCCATTGTGTTGGCGGATCTTTGGCGCCATCACGACACCAAAAATCTGATCGTTGTTTCACCCGATGTCGGTGGCGTGGTGCGCGCGCGCGCGATTGCCAAGCGTTTGGACGATGCTGATTTGGCGATCATTGATAAACGCCGCCCACGCGCGAACGAATCGGTGGTGATGAACATCATCGGCGAAGTCGAAGGCAAAACCTGTGTGCTGTTCGATGACATCGTCGATACCGCAGGCACGCTGTGTGCGGCGGCCGCAGCATTGAAAAACCGAGGCGCGGCCCGAGTTGTGGCCTACAGCGTACATCCGGTGCTTTCGGGTTCAGCTGTTTCAAACATTGAAAAAAGCTTTATTGACGAACTGGTGGTTACCGACACCATTCCTCTGCGCGCTGATGCCATGGCCTGTCGCAAAATTCGCGTCATTACCATTTCCGATATTTTGGCCGAAACCATTCGCCGCATCGCGGGTGGGGAATCGGTAAGTTCGCTGTTTTTAGACTGATTAATTAGCTTTGCAGTTTGTTTGCCCTAACAAACAAATTGACAGGAAGATCGCCGCCTATGGCGGATTGCTACGCATGTTTCAAACGTTCTGCTGCAAAGCCGAACAACCCTGGCAGCGCTGGTCGCGGCGCTGCCTTCACCCAAGCCTCAACATGATGTTTAGGCTTAAAACAAGGAAGTACTACCATGGCAAAAACCCACGATGTAGCAGTGGAATTTCGTGACGATCAGGGGAAAGGTGCGAGCCGCCGCCTGCGTTTAACGGAAAATGTACCCGCAATCATTTACGGCGGTGGCGAAGCCCCGCGCGCACTGCAGCTGGATCAAAAAATCGCGTATCGCTATTCGCAACAAGAATGGTTTTACACCAACATTCTCGTGCTCAAAGCCGGCAAAGAAACCCAGCGCGCTTTGCTGCGTGATATTCAACGGCACCCGTACAAGCAACAAATCATGCATTTGGACTTTCAACGCGTATCGGATAAGGAAATCGTCAAAATTCGCGTGCCTTTGCACTTTATAAACCAAGAAAAAAGCCCGGCTGGCAAAATTGGCGGTGCATTTATCATGCACGAGCTCAACCAAGTCGTTGTCGCTTGCTTACCAAAAGACTTGCCTGAGCACTTGGAAGTGGACTTGAGCGAATTGAACATTGGCGATGTGATTCACATCTCTGATATCAAATTGCCAGACGGCGTAACTATTCCTAGCTTGCGTTTAGGCAAATTGCACAATCTGCCAATCGTGTTGGCGAAACCGCCGTTGGTGGAAGAAGTGGTTGCAGTTGTAGCACCGACCAAAGGCGGCAAACCCGTCGGTAAGTCGGTACCAGCAGCCGCGCAAAAGCAAGACGGTAAAGCACCTGTCGCGAAAGCAGCGGCGAAAGCTGCACCTGCGAAGAAGAAGTAATTCGTGTTTGCTGCTGACCCGTCATTGCGAGGAGCGAAGCGACGTGGCGATCCATTTGCCGCAAGCCGGAAGAGCAAATGGGTTGCTTCACTTCATTCGCAATGACGAGGCGGGTTATAGTCGATGGCAAGCGGCATTAAACTCGTACTGGGCCTGGGCAATCCAGGCCCGGAATACGCTAAAACCCGGCACAACGCCGGGTTTTGGTTTCTGGATGCGCTCAGCGCAAAGCTGGATGCGCGGCTGCTTTCGGAAAGCAAACTGCACGCCTATGTGGCGAAAGCTGATTTCAACGGCCAGCGGGTATTAATCGCCAAGCCCACAACGTTTATGAATCGCAGCGGCCTTGCCAGCCAAGCCTTGCTCAGCTTTTACAAAATCGAGCCGCAAGACATGCTGGTAGTACACGACGAACTTGATTTGAATGCCGGCGTCGCGCGCCTGAAGTTTGACGGCGGTCATGGCGGTCAAAACGGCTTGCGTGACATCAGCGGCCAGCTCGGGCATGGCAAATACCATCGCTTACGTTTAGGTATCGGCCATCCAGGTCACAAAGATCAAGTCACACCCTGGGTTTTAGGCCGCGCGAGCGCCGAACAGGAGCGCGCGATGCACGCGGCAATCAACGAAGCGCTAGATGTATTTTCAATGTTGGTGGACGGCAAAATCGCGGATGCTATGAAAGCTTTGCATACGGCTAAATGATGCGCGTAACCTAGTTTTAATCTAGAAAGCGCCAGCTCATAAACCTTATTTTTATCTCGCTCGCCGACCGCCAACACGGTCACAGTGACAGTTTGATCAAAAACAGAATAAATCAGCCTGTAACCTAATTGGCGCAATTTAATTTTGTACAAATCTCTTCCGCCACTTATTGCGGCCGACGGAATGTGCGGATTTTCGAGTCGTTTCAATAGTTGTTTTTTGAAAATCTCGCGAATATTGGGTGCCAATTTCCCCCATTCTTTTAATGCACTTTTCTTGAAAGCCAAGTTAAAGGTCATCAATTGAAACCATAACGCTTTCTTCATTTGCGCGCGCATTGGCAATAACAAGCAAGTCTTTGTCGTCAATTAGCTCAAGAATCGCTTCGTAAGCTTTTGCCGGAACACAGTAAAATACAGGCTCATTTCGATTTAGAACCGCAATTGGCATACCGTGACCACTGGCAACCACTCGCATTGGGTTTGCCTTGAGTTCGGAGATACTAGCAGCGATGCTAGCTAGGATTTGTGAGGGCATGGTTTTGCCAATTGCAGTTGAGGCCTAAAAATAGGTCTTTTAAGTGGTCTTGTAAACAAAATTTGTGGGTCTAAAGTCCAAACAGGAACCCACATCACCCGCCCTCAAATCGCCCGATCAATAAACTGCATCATTTGCGATTTAGCGACAGCGCCCATCTGCGTGCCGGCCACTTCGCCTTTCTTGAAAATCATAAACGTCGGCATATTGCGCACCATAAAGCGCCGCGCGGTAGCCGGGCATTCTTCAATGTTGAGCTTGCCGACGATCATTTTTCCGGCGTAATGCGCGGCTAATTCTTTAATCACGGGCTCAATGCGTTTGCAGGGCTCGCACCAAGTCGCCCAAAAATCAACAAGCACGGGCAGCTCAGATGCCAATACTTGTGCGTCAAAATTGGCGTCGGTAAATGCAAGCAGTTCATCTGCCATGTCAAGCTCCTAACTAGTATGGGTTACAAAATCAGAATTTACGCCCTCGCTTGGGCTATAATCTGCGGGTTTTGAAGGAATTAGTAGACTAAAAAGTGTGCGGCCAATCTTGTCAAGTTCAAGTCTTGCTTAAGCCTAGTTTAGCCTGTAGCTTCAAAACTAAGTAAACAATAAACGGTGCTGGGATCAGCAAACATTCGCAACAGTATGGAAAGTCTTTGCCGGTTTGAGGTAAAGATGGATTCAAAGGCGCCAAATCGCGCAAAGGCAAACGCTTGAACAACGAAGAACACATCTTAACCGACTTGGATTTTGAATCCTTAGGCCTGCATCCAACGCTTACCGCAAGCTTGACCAGTGCTGGCTTTACGCGCTTAACGCCGATTCAAGCGTTGACGCTGCCGCACGCGTTAGCGGGGAAAGATGTCGCGGGTGAAGCGCAGACCGGCACCGGCAAAACCGCCGCGTTTTTAGTCGCACTGATGCAGCGTTTGCTCAGCACTTCGGCAAAAGCCGAACGGCGCACCCAAGATCCACGCGCCGTGATTTTGGCACCCACGCGTGAACTAGCGGTACAAATTCACAAAGATGCGGTTTTATTGTCCAGCCAAACCGGGCTGCGTTTGGGTTTGGTATTTGGCGGTATTGACTACGATAAGCAGCGCAAGCAGTTTGACGATGGCATCGACGTCTTAATCGGCACACCGGGGCGGCTGATTGACTATCACAAGCAGGGCGTGTTCAGCCTGAAATGCGTGGATGTAATGGTTTTAGATGAAGCGGATCGCATGTTCGATTTGGGTTTTATCAACGATATTCGCTATGTTTTGCGCAAACTGCCGGCCGCTACCGAACGTTTAAACCTGATGTTTTCCGCCACTTTGAGCATGCGGGTACTGGAATTGGCATATGAACACATGAACGAGCCGACCAAGCTGACAGTTGATGCCGGTACAAAAACCGTCGCACGCGTCACGCAGTTGGTGTATTTCCCGGCCTCAGATGAAAAAATCAATTTGCTCTTGGGCTTGATCGCCACGCTAAAACCGACGCGCGGCATTATTTTCGTCAACACTAAGTATATCGCTGAGCGCATTCAGGGCCGCTTGGAGCGCGCCGGTTTACGCATTGCAACTTTGTCCGGCGATGTACCACAGCGTAAACGCCTGACGTTGTTGGATCGCTTTAAAAACGGCACTGTCGAGCTGATTGTCGCCACCGATGTTGCGGCGCGCGGTTTGCATATTACCGATGTGTCGCATGTTTTTAATTTTGATTTACCGTTCGACGCGCAAGATTATGTACACCGCATTGGCCGCACCGCGCGTTTTGGTTCAAGCGGACAGGCGATTAGTTTCGCCTGTGAGCAATATGCGACTAGCCTGCCGGATATTGAGACCTATATCGGCGCCTCGATTCCGCGCGCCAGCGTCACCAACGAATTGCTCAGCGCCCGCCCAGACCGACAAATTGCAGTCGGCGAACGCGCGGTGGTGGACGGCGTGACCTTGGCGAACGACGCGCCGGTGCCGAAAGACGGCAAACAAGGCAGCAAGCCGGGTGGTAAATCGACCGGTCGATCCGGTTCTGCCAGGCCGGGCGGCAAGCCTGGTGGCGCGCGTTCGGGGAGCCGAACCGGCGGTTCGGGACGTTCGCGCAGCGGCAGCTCCTCTAGCCCGGTCAGCTCAGCCTTCATTGTGAAACCGGGGGTTAATTTTTCCGGCACGCCCGCTGCTAAACCAAACAGTGACGCTGGCTAATGAACGGCGTCTCGATATTGCTTGGCGAATCGCGTCAATCGACCCTGACGCGCGCCCTACCCGCACTTTTTGCCATGCTCGCGAGCGTGTGGCTGGCCTGGACGCTGGTGCAGCTGCTATGGTCATTTTTCCCTGAGCAAGAAGTTTTAGTAACCCTAAATACTGCGCCAGCCATAGTGGCGACACCGCCCGCTGCGCCACCCCAGGCGTCTTTAGCGAGCTATCATCTATTTGGGCAAACGGCTGCAGGCGAGCTACCGAACGCGCCAGATGCACCCGAAACTCAGCTTAAGTTGACGCTCATTGGCACTGCTGCGGGCCGGGATCCAAAAATGGGCGTGGCGATGATTGTTGATGAAAATAATAAGCAGCGCCAATATCAGGTTGGTGAAATTGTCGGCCAAGCCACGGTCGATGCGGTTTATCAGGATCGGGTGGTATTGATGTTTCAGGGACGCTTAGAAACCCTGCGCTTGGTCAAACAATCCACTGCCGCATCGTTGGTGTCCACTGCCAAACCTACGGGCATCGTGATGGATCAGCCCGGCTCGGTGAATTTAGCGGCGATTGGCGGCGACCCTAACGCCTTCGTCAATCCAATGGTGGGCGGCTCCACGGCCTCGTTCGCGGCGGTGCGCGAACAAGTGATGGCCAATCCAGCCGCGATGATGGGCATGCTAAGCCCAGTTTTTGATGCCAATGGTGGCTTGCAGGGCGTCAAATTGGCGGCGGGCGCGAATGAACCGTTGCTGCAGCGCGCGGGCATTCTTGCCGATGATGTGATCGTATCAGTCAACGGCACGCGCATCGACAGCATCAGCAAAGGCCAGGAAATCGCGAACAGCTTAGCGAGCGCCAACGAAGCGCTCATAATTGTGCGTCGAGAGGGTCGCGAAATCACGCTACCTGCGGTACGCTTTAGATAACCAACTAACAAAGCCGTTTTTCTATGGTTTCTGCACAGCGTTATACCCAAATTTTGTTAGCCTCAGCACTGTTAAGCATGGGCAGCATATTGGCACCGAACGCCTGGAGCGATGCCTCAGATGGCGCGCCGCATACGCTCAATTTGAAAGACGTAGATATTAACGTCCTGATCGCCACCGTGAGCGAAATCACCGGTAAAACCTTCATCGTCGATCCTGCGGTGCAGGGTAAAGTCAACGTTGTCAGCAGCCAACCACTCAGTAAAACTGAGCTTTACGAATTGTTTTTATCGGTGCTGCGTGTGCATGGCTTTAGCGCGATTGAAGCTGGCAGCTCGGTGCGCATCGTGCCGGATCAAAAAGCGGCTTCCGACGGTGCCGTCGGGCTGGGTGCTGCCGGTGGTGATGAAATGGTCACCCGCATTATTGTACTGCAGCACGTCACGCCAACCGAGATGGTGCAGATTTTAAACCCGCTCAAATCCCCGAGCGCGCAATTAATTTCGCACAATGCCTCTTCCAGCCTAGTCGTGGCCGATCGCGCCAGTAACGTGGCGCGCATGCTCGAGATTATTCGCCGTATCGACCAAGCATCTGAAGCCGATATTGAAGTCGTGCCATTAAGCAACGCCAATTCGGCAGAAGTGGTGCGCACCATTAATGGCCTATCTGGCGGCGCGGATCCGACCCAAAAAGTCGTGGCGGACGAACGCACCAACTCGATTTTGCTCAGCGGCGATCGCTCCCGGCGGCTCAAATTACGCGCCTTGATCGCCACCTTGGATACGCCCTTGGCCGGTAGCGACACGATGGAAGTGATTTATCTGCGCTACGCGGACGCCGAACAGCTGGTTGGCATCTTAGAAGGCGTGCTGCGCGGTTCACGCAGCGGTTCAGGCGTGCCGCTGCCCGGCGGCGCGAGCAACGCCCCTGCAGGCGTGATCGGCGCTACGCCACAGGCATCACTCGGTTCGTCGACCGTGATCCAAGCGCACAAAGAAACCAATTCCCTGATTGTCACCGCGCCGCCCGCCGTTTTGCGCGATCTCAAAGCTTTAGTGCGCAAGCTAGACATACGCCGGGCACAGGTGTTGATTGAGGCAATCGTCGCTGAAGTCAGCGAAGACACCGCCAAACAATTAGGCATTCAGTGGCAGGGTGGCGACTACACTAACGGCGTCGTCGGTGGCACGAACTTTCCCGGCACCGGTACCATCCCAAGTATTCTCGGCACCCAAGCAGGGCTCGCAACGCCCGCAACCGCGCTGGGAGCATTGGCAGGCTCGGGCGGGCTAAATATTGGTTACGTCGGCGGCACCATTACCTTGCCCGGCAGTAAGACGCCTATTTTGCAGCTTGGCGCGCTGGCCAGCGCATTAGCCAGCGATGGTAATGGCAACGTGCTTTCGCAACCCTCAACAATTGCGCTGGACAATCAAAAAGCCAGTTTAAGCGTGGGGCAAGAAGTGCCATTTATCACCGGCAGCTATCAAACCGCGAATAATGGCGGTCAAACCTCCGCTAGCGCTGGCGTCAATCCATTTCAGACGATTGACCGTAAAGAAGTCGGCCTAAAATTAGTCGTCACTCCGCATATCAATGAAGGCGATTCGGTACGCATGGAGATTGAGCTAGAGGTTTCCTCGCTCGCTGCCAACGTCCAAGGCGCCTCGGATTTGATTACCAATACCCGCAAGTTAAACACGCAAGCGATTGTGCGCGACGGCGGCATGTTGGTGCTGGGTGGTTTGACCAGCAACGATGTCATTGAAACCGAATCCCGTGTGCCTGGTCTTGGCCGCATTCCTTTGCTTGGCAATCTGTTCAAAACTCGCTCGACTAAAGTCCAACGGCGCAACCTACTGGTGTTTATTAAACCGACCATTGCGCGTGACGGTATGGCGGAAGACACGCTGACTTTTGGCAAATACAACACTATCCGCGACGACCAACTGCGCGCTCAGGAAAATCGCAGCTCGCTCACCCCCGAAGGCAGCATTCCGGTTTTGCCAGAGTTACGCGATTATTTGAAGCGCGACCGTGTGCCGGAAGCGCCGTTGCGGGTGCCGCCAAAGAAATAAGTCCATAAATTTATAGTTAGCACCATGCGGCATTTGGCGGTATCGCGCTATCATTGGCTTTCGCGCCGCGTGTCGGCTGAATTCAACGTTGGCTACAATAACCACGCGTTGCTTTTTATAGGGTGATTTCCATGAAAACTGTCAAATTTACATCTTGGCAAGATGGTGAGTTTTTTATCGGGTTCCTCAATGAATACCCCGATTATCAAACTCAGGGTTTGAATAAAGAAGATCTTGTCGAGAACCTGAAGGATTTGTTAGTCGATTTCGAATCACACCAAGTGCCATACATCCGCAAAGTCGAAGAGCTATTAGTTGCTTGAATGAAAAAGCGCGACTTAATTAAAGCACTTGAGCAAATGGGTTGTATTCTGATGCGAAACGGCGGCAGACATGATTGGTATACCAATCCAAAAACCAAGCAGTCACAGCCAGTGCCTCGGCACAATGAAATTAGCGAAAATTTGGCAAAGTCTATAATCAAAAAACTGAGCAATATCTAACATCGTCAAATTCGGGCCGGTAAAATTTGGCACCTTTCGCAGTTCGGCAATAGTGCCCGTAAATCCAAAGGGTCAGCGGGCAAGTGCAGCAGAAAGCCGCAGCCTTTGCGTATCAACAAGCGTGCGGCTACTTCAACTTGCCCAAATCCCCGCACTCACCCCACTTCACACTGGTGCCTAGCGCGTCAAACATACTCGGCAGTGCAACGTTCGCTTTAGGGTGAATATCGTGAAACAGCAATACGCCGTGGCGCTTAATCAGCATGAGCGTCAGCATGCGATTGACGACGTCATTGGCGCTGACCTGGGCATTCCAATCCTGTGAGTCAAGATTCCACAGGGCAACCTGCACGGACTGCGCTTTAAAAAATGCGCCGCTGTCAGCTTTGCGCTGCCCATAGGGTGGGCGAAACAGCGGCAAAATTTGGCTAGCGGAGTGCGCAAAAGTGGTGTTGAGCAAGGCAAATGTGCGCGTGACTGAACTTTGCCATTGCTCGCCACTGGCATGGGAAACATGGCTCCAACCGTGCGCGGCGACACACTGTCCGGCATATAGAGTTGCCAAACTGGCGGCCTTCGTGGCTTGCAAGCGGGCCTCTAAATTTTCGCCCAATAGAAAAAATGCTCCACTTTTTTTGTGGGTCGCCAACATTGTTAAGGTGCTGTCAGTAGTGGCGTTAACGCGCGTGGGCCCGTCGTCAAAGGTCAGATAAAATTCACGGTCAGCCAGTGCATCGCCATTGAATTCTGCGTCATTAAAACGATCAATTTCACTGCTGATCTTTGGAAAAAGTGCGGCTAAGCGCAGCTGTTCGTACAGGTAACTGCGGCTAAAGCCCTGCAAATTTTCGCGCCACGCCAGTAACTCTAGCGGCACTTTCATACTTGCAGCACTGCTAAGCAGATCAGCCATATTTGCACTTTGTACGCAGGTCCAATCATTGAGCCCGCACTGCTTGGCGGCGTGCTGAAAATTAGCCACGGAAAGCGACTGCTCATGGGCTAACCACTTCTCAACGGATTTGTGGTTGACACTTTTAATTTTGAATGTATCAAGCATTTGCGCATCGGTTAAGCCCTGCATTTCCTTGAGCATCAAAACATAAATCAACAGCGATGCACGCGAGGCTTTATCGAACCCGGCTGGCATGCTGATGGCTTGCGGCCACAGCTTTTGATCCGCCTTGGCGACCACAGCAGGGCCAGCGCAAAACGCTTGCGCATGTCCGAGCAGACTGGCAGCAATCGCCGCCAGCCGAATCCACTTAGGTAATACCATCAATGCGCGCCTTTTTGCTGCATGCGCGAAATTGACTGGTCGTAAACCGGGTTCGCATTTTCACTCTTTGCGGCGCGAAATTCGCGTATCGCATCTTGCCATTGGGACGCAGCTTCATAGATTTTGCCATTGTTATAGTGCGAACTAGCCCGAACTACCGCAGCCGTTGCACCGTTTGCTAAAGCTATTGCCTTGCGATTTGCCCACAGTGCTTCTGAGACGCGCCCAGCTTTTTGAAAGACCAAACCTAGATTGCTATAGGCCTGCCCATAATTGCCATCGGACTCAATGGCGGCCTGATAAAGCCGAATGGCCTCATCATATTTGCCTGCATGATAGGCAGCTTCGCCCAGCCTATTTGACGTTTTGGCATCCGTTTGGCTGGCCGCGCTATAAGTCGCTGCCTGCACTGTGGTTTTTTCAATTACGCCCTCAAACTCGGCTAATTCCAGCCGGTCTTCACTGACCACATTTTTTAAGACGTTAAAATCTTGAAATTCACCCTCAGCAGTGACTGCAAACACGGCCCACATATTGCCAATCTGATTATTGGGTACATAATAGGTTCTTATCAGCGTCTGACCCACATAAACAAATACTTTCGCGGCGCTTTTAGATAACGATGTTGAGTTCATGTTATTTTTTTCCGAATAATTATGCACGGCGTAAATATAACGTTGACCTTCTTTTTTACGGGTAATCGTGATCGTTTCTGGGCCATAGCTTGTGGTGTCATCAACATCCAAGTTTGCTTGATCGCCCTTTTGACTTACGAAATAGACGTGATTATTTGGAAACACCAAATGTGAATCCAAATCAAGCGGATTAGCGCCCCAGTTTAAAACAATGCGCATCCCATCTAAACTTGTCATCACCGGACTAATCGCATATGTTGTGCCTGCACACGGACATTTAACGACCAAATTTGAATAGCCCGCCTTTTTAACAATCAGAAGCGTCGTTTGATCGTCGGCAAACTTTGCTGGAAAGCTGGCTTGACCTTGACTATTTGTGGTGGCAGTTACCGATTGCTCACCATTTTTTTGTAGGGTAAGGACTGCCCCCGCTACCACCTGATCTTTAACAATTGCATTTAATATCTGAATATTAATTGTATTTTCGGCATATGCGAAAGTGTTAAAAAATTGCGCAAAAACAGCGACAAAAATAAAATTAATGGGTTTAGAAATAATTGGCTTCATAAAATAATTCATAATTCGCTCGCCGTAAACGCTGAGAAGGGGAAATTTGGATCGGTGCAAGGAAGTGTGCACGAATGAAATTTTTCTGGCAGGTCGTCCATACAAAACGCCTCCCGAATGCCCCAACTGCGCAAAATTTAGGGGGAATGCTTTTGCCGCACGCAAAGTAGAAGATGCCCCTCACTGCGATTGCACCTGCAAAATCAAACTAGAGCGTCCGGCAAGTTTTAATACGTTATTCAGTGGCATTCGCTGCCCGGTTAGCACATCAGTCGCCACCGAATTCGGTGCCAGCACTTCTCGAAATCGGCGCAAATCTAGGCGGGTTTCAGCCGCGTTTTTGTTGAACACCACCATGATGGTATGGCTAGCGTCATAGCGAAAATACACATACGTTCCCTCCAACGGGGCAAAATGTTTCAGTCGGCCGTAATGAATCACCGATTGGGTTTTGCGCCAATTGAGCAGCTTGCGAACCAACTCCTGCGCTTGTTTTTGCGCACTATTGAGCCCAACCCCGGTAAACGCATTCACCGGATCCGCGTGCCAACCGCCGGGGAAATCTAGCCGCGCCGCGCCGTCATTGCGGGTTTTTGGGCTGGTCATTTGAATTTCTGTGCCGTAGTAAAGCTGCGGAATGCGCGGCATGGTTAGCAAATACGTAATCGCCATGCGATACAGCGCCTGATCTTCATTGAGCACACTAAAAAGGCGCGGGGTATCGTGGTTGCCTTCAAACAGCACCAAATTGCTGGGTTGGGGGTAAAGCCGATCATTGACCAATGCCTCATAAAGCGCCGATAGGCCGCTGTGATCGCCCTCGGGCAATACCAGCGCATTGCGCAATACCCCGTGCAGCGGAAAATCCATCGCGCTTGGCAAATTTGATGTGTAACCGTCGGCATTTTTTGCGCCGCGCAGCCAGTAAGACACCACCGTTGGGTTGTCGCTCCACTCCTCACCCACCACATTTAGATTCGGGTATTCCTGCATGACCCGTTTTGACCATTGCGCCAAAAACTCCGTGTCGGAATAGCCATAAGTGTCCACGCGCAGCCCGCTGAGCCCGGCATATTCCACCCACCAAAGCGTGTTTTGAATTTGATAGGTTGCCACTAGCGGATTACGCTGATTCATATCCGGCATCGTTGCCGCAAACCAGCCAGCAGTAAAATTTTCCTTATCGACTGCAGCCGCGTAAGGATCGCTTACCGCCGTGCGGGTATGGCGAGTAGGCACGAACTTAGCATTAAAACTGAGCCAATCGGCACTGGGTAAATCCTTAAGCCACCAGTGGTTTGAGCCTATATGGTTCAGCACAATATCCGCAATCACGCCGATGCCCTTCTTGCTGGCCAGCGCAACCATTGCGCGATAGTCCGCGTTGCTGCCAAAGCGCGGATCAATGCGATAAGTATCAGTCGCGGCATAGCCGTGATAGGAATACAGCGGCTGATTGTTTTCCGTCAAAGGCGTCGGCCAAATAGCGGTGAAGCCCATCTGCGCGATGTAGTCCAGGTGCGCTGTTAGCCCCGCTAAATCGCCGCCGTGACGGCCCGATTCGGTATTGCTGCGATCAACGCGATCGGCAAAGCCCGGTATGTTATCGTTACTCAGATCGCCATTCGCAAAGCGATCCGGCATCAAATTCAGAATTGTATCGGCGCTATTAAAACCCATGCGTTCAGCCGAACCCGGCGTGCGCGCCAGCAATTCATAGGGTACGGTTTGCAGCGCTTTACCGTCACGTAATTCAAGTGTGAGCGTGCCGGGTAAAGCGTGCGGGGAGATAGAGATGTTGACGAAGGCGTAGTTGCTATTCGCCGTGTGCGTGATCGATTCGATTTTTACGCCAGGATAACGAATGCTAATCGCATTTTTTGCAACATCCACGCCGTGCACCATCAACTGTACATGCGGGTTTTTCATGCCCACCCACCAGTTGGGCGGCTCGATACGCTCAATCGCCGGAGATGCCCATAGGGCTAATGGCATCAGTAAAACCGCGATGAGATGAAACACTAGCCACCCCTTCTTCATTAAAAACCTCCATTAAATTGGAATCGATCAAGATTTGTAGTGTTTAGCTCGACGCGAGGACAGGCAGAAATAATAAAGCAAACCCGCCAGATTTATCTGATCCCGTGAAATCTCGGACGCACAAGTCATACGCCAAGCCAAGCCCGCACCCAAATTTCCGCCATCCCGCCTGCCATCCAAGGGTCTATCTGACCTCAAACTCAGACTAATCTGATCCCAATCGCGCACAATTGCGGTCAGCATCAGCACATGACCAACCCCCGATGCGACCTCATGCCGCCGGGCCAATCCGGCACATTCCACCTTGTCGCCCGCTGCGTGCGACGCAGTTTCTTGTGGGGCTTTGACCGCTACTCAAACCAAAACTACGACCACCGCAAAGCCTGGGTCGAGCAGCGGATTTTGTTGCTGAGCAACGCTTTTGCGGTTTCTTTGCTGAGTTATAC
>JAYUUS010000277.1:0-7863 GCA_043754435.1 Rhodanobacteraceae bacterium | reverse complement strand
ACGCCGCTCGGTGCGATTAAATCGAGCGCACTCAAACGTGCAGTGTTGGGCACTAGCCGCCAAGCACCCGGAACGCTGTTTGCATGTACCCGCAAGACGCCCTCGCGCGCTCGGTCCAGCAAGGGCACCAACCCCGCGAGCATGCGTTGCTCAGCCGCACTCAGCGCAGAAATATCAACGTCAAGCTCGATCATGGCCCTGCCTCAATTTAAGTAATAAACACGTTTTTGTTGATTGGTTTTGCCAAAGTAGAAGTAGTCAAAACTTGATTCGACCCGTCAGAATATCTTTAAACATGACCCAATCGCCGGCAAAACTATACAACGGATGCTTAAATGTCGCGGGTCGATTGTGTTCAAAAAAGAAATGTCCGACCCAGGCGAAACCATAGCCACACAACAACGCCGCTAGGCACCACCGTGCGTTACCCGTCACTGCCGCCCGTAATAACAGCCCAAGCACGCCAATCGAGCCGACAAAATGCAGGCGTCTACACAGCACGTTCTGGTGTTGGCTTAAATAAAAGGGGTAGAACTGAGCAAAACTGGAAAATTGCGACATTTTGGCGCTTCTCTACTTATCTTACTTATGGCGTCGTACTTTTCCTGACTGTAGCAAAACCCATTCACTTAAGGAGTATTCGTCATCCTTGAACGTTTTTGTTGGGGATCCAGAAGGTTTGGGCATATTAGTTTGAATCGCAATCAGATTCAGGCTAAACGCATGTATCTGCGCGTTACTGACATACACTGCGGCACATTATTTTTTTCATGCCAGAACCATGACCCAAGCAGAAACGCAACCGCAGTCCTACTATGCTTAAAGCTGAAAATTTGGCAAAACGCTATGGCGCACGTACCGTGGTGCGGGATTTTTCCTGCCGGGTCAGCCCAGGTGAAATTGTCGGCCTGCTAGGGCCCAATGGTGCGGGTAAAACGACGTGTTTTTATATGATCGTTGGCCTTATTCGCCCGAACACCGGGAAAATTTCGCTGGATGGTAAAGACGTCACGCATTTGCCGATGCACGCCCGCGCCCTGGCTGGGATTGGCTATTTGCCGCAAGAAGCCAGCGTTTTTCGCAAACTGAGCGTTGCCGATAACATTCGCTTGGTGTTGGAGCTTAATCCGCGTTTGAATGCCAAGCAGCGCGACACCGAACTGGATCGGCTGTTAGGCGAGCTGCAAATTGAACATATCGCGGATTCTTTAGGCATTTCATTGAGTGGCGGCGAACGGCGGCGCGTGGAAATTGCGCGCGCGCTCGCCGCACACCCAAAATTCATTTTATTAGATGAGCCGTTTGCGGGCGTGGACCCAATCAGCGTCGGGGAAATTCAGAAAATTGTGCAGCAGCTCAAAAAATTGGGCATTGGCGTTTTAATTACCGACCACAATGTACGTGAAACGCTGGGCATCACAGACCGGGCCTATGTGCTCAATGACGGCGTGGTATTGGCCGAGGGCAAGCCGGATGCGTTGACGGTACACCCGAAAGTGATTGAAGTGTATTTAGGTCAAAGTTTCCGCCTTTAGTCGGTGCTCAAATCATGCTGAATTTCGACTTTCATTCGTATCTCATTTACGCTCAATTGCTGGCGCTGGGTTTTGGAGTGTTGGTGGCGCTGCTAATGATTGGCGATGTGCTGAAACAGCGGCGCGCGCCTGCCACCACCGCAGCTTGGCTGTTGGTACTGGTGGCATTGCCTTACGTCGGCGTCTTTACCTATCTGCTATTTGGCGCGCGCAAACTAGCGCGGCCCCGGCATCGTCTAGGCCGCTTACCGGCGGAAAGCTATCCAGTGGTCGATGAAGCGCAGGCGCATCCAATGGATTTATTGCTGCGCGGTTTGGGCGTGTCGGGTGCGGTCGATGGGCACCGGGTGCGCATCCATACCAGTCCAGAGCACGCTTTTAGCGATTTAATCACGCTGATTCGCTCTGCCCACACGCGCGTGCTGATTGATATGTATGATTTGGACGGTGACCCTGTGGGCGCTCAGGTATTGGCCGCCTTGACCGAGCGTGCGGCGGCGGGCGTTGAGGTAAAGGTGCTAGTGGATGATATCGGCTCGTTAGCCCTGCGTTCGGCTACAGCGCAAACCTTACGTGCCGCAGGTGGCCAGCTGATTCGGTTTCGCCCGATCACCCGTTTAATGGCGCTACGCGTTGCAAATTTGCGCAACCACCGAAAAATCGTTGCGATCGACAGCCAATTTGCTTGGTCGGGCGGGCGCAATATCGCGCATAGCTATTTGAGCGCGCTGGACGTTCCCGGTGCTTGGCAAGATTTTAGCTTTTCCATTGAAGGCCCCGCTGCACGCGCGCTGGAAAACATCGCGCTGTCTGACTGGCAGTTCGCGACCGGCAAGCGTCTAGGCCCAGCCGTGGCAGCAACGCATTCAGCGGAATTGTCCGAGCCACCGATACGTGGCGAATTGGCGCGCATCAACGCACGCGTGCAAATTGTTCCGAGTGGGCCGGATATGCGCGACGACACTTGGTACAGCGCCGTGCTGTCCGCCTGCTTTACCGCACAGCGCAGGCTTTGGCTGGTAACGCCTTATTTTGTGCCTGACGAAGCGCTACAGAATGCGCTGGCGCTGGCTGCGCGGCGCGGGGTGGAAGTGCTGATCGTGGTGCCCAAACGCTCGGATAATCGCATTGTCGATTGGGTACGCATGAACTATTTGCGCGAGCTTAGCCACTGCGGCGCGCGCTTGCATTTTTACAGACCGCGCATGCTGCACGCCAAACTGTTGTTGATTGATGACAGCGCCGCCGCTGCCGGCACCGCTAATTTAGACGCGCGCAGCCTGTTTTTAAATTACGAAGTCACAACCATTTTCTACTCCCCTACCGAAATTGCCGCCATCGTTAGCTACATTTGTACGTTACTGCCTGAGTGCGATCAGCGCATCAAACGGGTGGGGTGGTTAGGCGACACGTTGAGTGCGCCTTTGCGGCTGTTGGCACCGTTGTTATAGAGCATTTTTGAGCTACAAAAGCCGCACGGCTTGACCCTGCGCCTTGAGTAATGAAATGGCCTTTTTGTCAAAGGAAACAAAAGTTTCGCCGCCCAGCCAGTTGCCTTCGTAGGCCATCACACCATCGGCAAAATCTCCGCCAGCATTGAGGAGCGCAAGTCCGGCCTCAACCGCAGGGCGATTTATTACCGCTTTATCAGCATGAAGCAAAGCGCCAATGGCAGCGGCGATATCGACTTTATCGAAGTGATAGACCCGGCTCAGCACCCAAACGAACTCGCACAGGCATGGTACGGAAACCGCAATCAGCGTTGCTTCGTCAAAAATCTTGTCCACGGCGCGTGCCTGAACCTCATCATCCCGCACGACGCCCCGAACAAGAACGTTCGTATCAGCTGTGATTTTCATTTCTCGCCCGCCCAACCTGCGGCGGCGGCTTCGTGCATTTCCTCAATTGTTGCGGCCTTCTTGGACTTGCCTGCCAGCAAACCAAGAAAGCCGCTCATCGATCCAGTGGGCCTCGCGGCTTTCAATTCAGCGCGTCCATCTGGTAGTAAGTCCAGCTCTATTTTTTCTCCTGGAGCGATGCCTAGGTGTTGCAGCACCTCCCGCCTAAAAGTCACTTGCCCTCGCGCGGTAACGGTCAATGTGTTCATTCCCTGAGTTCCTGAGGTCTGCTAATTGGGATTTATACAGTAATGCATAAGAGCATTACTAGCAACGGTTCGCTATCTTAATACTTCAAATGCATTTTCACCTGATAACTAACGCCAAACCGAGGCCTTTTTGGCCTACAAAATGCGGGACGCTTGTTCTTGCGCCTTTAGTGCGGCCGCGATGGCCCTAGCCTTACGCTTGGCCCAGAGCGCGCGAACCATAATCCAGACAATCGCGATGTTTACCACCAACACACACAACACCGCTGGCGCAGGCGCGCGCATGAGTTGTACCAATTCAAACGGGATATAAATACTGGCACCGCCGGCGGCTAAAATTTCGGCCCAAACTTTTTCTTTAAATAAACCATACGCCTCAATCAAATGCAAAATCGCATAGCCCGCTGCACCAGCGGCCAGCATGCGGATGCGCGAATCGCCAAAATGATCCGCTAGCTGCAAAAATATGCCTGGATATTTTGCCGCCGGATTCAAATGCGCGTGCTCAATGACGAATAAAGCAAGCCCGTGCAGATCACGATGCAGCATTGCGAGCGAGCCGCTAGCCAGCAAAACCGCAAAAACTCCCTTGAAGGCCTCGATCCAGGCAACGGTGCGCACCGCATTCAAGCCTTTCATACGCCGCTCGAACACGCCGATGTTGTTGTAAACGCTTCAATTTTGAGCATATTTTCCGCACAACCAGTTCAGCGCAGCAGCGCCAGTAACTGCCTAGGGTAATGCAAAGCGAGCTTTGGTGTCGCTAAGTGCGCCGGTTGCGAATTCACCAGCAAGTGTTAAAGCATGTTTTAGCGCAATTCCTGCATGCGTTTACACAGATCCGGCCACCAGCTGTCAGGAATGTTCTCGCTCCAGCTATTGTGCCCACCGGGCAAATTAAAAATCTGCTTTGGGCCAGTAAAACTGTTGAACAGCGCGAGCGTGGACTGCGCTGGAATAATTTCGTCCTGCGTCGCACGCACGACCAACAAGGGTGCGTGAAAGTCTTTAAGTGCCAAAATGCTGTTGTACGGGTCGGCCAAAATGAGCCGCACCGGTAAAAACCAAAAACGCCGATTCGCCACGTTGGCAAGTTCGTCCCACGGCGTAATCAGGATTGCGCCCGAGACTACGCCCGGCAGTACTTGCTCCGCCTGCTGGATCGCCTGCACAGCAACAGCCGAGCCGAGAGATTCGCCCACCACAAATATGGGGCGCGCGAATTGCGCATTGGCCGCCAAAATTACTTGTCCACCTTCTGCACCCAGTGCCGCTTGCCGGAGCGCCACATCTGTAGCGCGTGCGCCATAGCCGGGGTATTCCACCAGCAGCGTGCGCAAGCCGCATTGTTCAAACTGCGTGGCGTAAAACGCTCGATCCTCTGCGGTGCCAGCATTGCCATGAAATAGGATCACCGTGCCGTTTACGGTGCGATTTACGGCTCCAAGCGGCGGCGTGCGCAGCAGCGCTTGGTATTTAGCCGCATTCGGCCAAAAAGAAAGCCGCGCATCGGCGGCTTGCTGTTGTGTAACTGCTGCAGAATTTTCGTTGCGCAAATAAAGCAATCGCCCCTGAAGAAAATACACGGATACGACGAGCAGGATATAAATTCGCAAAAACGCCCAAAATACCCGCTTTAGCCGCAGGCGCATTTTCGCTGCGCCAACTTTCATTTAAAGATTGAGGTACTTTTTGATTTCAGCCCCGAGTGCAGCTTCATTAACTGGCTTGGTAATGAAGGATTTTGCACCTTGGCGTAATCCCCACACCCGATCCGTTTCCTGATCTTTGGTGGTGACCAGCAGCACCGGAATATGCGCGGTGGTTTTTTCGCGGCTAATGGAGCGCGTCGCTTGAAAGCCGTTTTGATTGGGCATGACCACGTCCATCAAAATTAAATCAGGCAGTTCCCGCTTAGCGGCTTCTACGCCTTTAACGCCGTCATCAGCGGTCAACACGGAGTGCCCTAAATTCTCAACAATGCGTTTGAGAATCAAAAGCTGGGATGGTGAGTCATCAACGATTAAAATGCGCGCCATACAGTTTGCCCAATGGAAGTTTGATTCGGATGTTTTGCCAGGACAAAACACGTTTGATCGCTATTGAAGCATAACTCTCGCCGGAAAGGCGACACGACAAACATCTAGCACCGTAAAAAACGCCCGATTTGTGCAAGATCAAACGGGCGTAGAGCGATTAGGTTTTTGAGCGCCCGGCAAAACGCGGTGGCGCGTTGCCCATCCAGGGTAATTTGACGCGCCCGATCGATTCAATACGCTCTTCTGCCATCCGATCTGCGGCTTTCCAGCTGGGAATGCCATCGCGTTTAGCGATTTTGAAGATCGTGCCAACGTTGTAATAGATCGTACGCATCATGCGCATGGCGCGCTCTCTGTTGTAACCCTCAAGCTCAATCGACACATTCATCAGGCCACCTGCATTGACCGCGTAGTCCGGCGCATAAATAATGCCGCGACGTTCGACTTCATTGCCGCATTCTTCGGTGGCAAGCTGATTGTTCGCAGCACCGCAGATAATTTTGAATTTAAAGCGCGGAATGGTTTCTTTATTGACCGTACCACCCAGCGCGCACGGGCAATAGACATCGGCAGGCACATCATAAATATCATCCAGGCCCACCGCTTCACAGCCGAATTCGTCCACCACGCGCTTGACGTTGGCTTGATTGATGTCGGTCACAAAGACCTTGGCACCTTGTTCGCGCAGCAATTTGGCTAAGTTGTAGCCCACATGCCCGACACCTTGGATGGCGTAGCTATATTTGCCGATATCTTCATTGCCAAAACGGTGCTGCAAGCTGGCCATAATGCCCTGCATCGTGCCCGCAGCGGTAAATGGTGATGGGTCGCCCGAGCCGCCAAACACTTGATGTACGCCGGAAACGTATTCGGTTTCACGAAACACGTACTCCATGTCATTGACGTCAATGCCGACATCTTCAGCGGTGATGTAGCGCCCGCCCAAGCTGTTGACAAAGCGCCCAAACGCCCGAAATAGCGCCTCAGATTTGTCCTTGCTTGGATCGCCAATAATCACGCCCTTGCCGCCGCCTAAATTTAAGCCTGCGACTGCGGCTTTGTAGGTCATGCCGCGTGATAGCCGGAGCACATCATTGAGCGCTTCTTGCTCGGTGGCATAAGGCCACATGCGCAAACCGCCGAGCGCCGGGCCGAGCACGGTGTTGTGAATCGCGATGATGGCTTTTAGACCCGCATCTTTATTGTGGCAAAACACGACTTGCTCGTGACCAAAGTGACTGATGGTTTCAAACAGCATGGAAAATTGTCCGCGCTTTAAAGGGAGCCGAATTGTACGTATTTAGAGCATTCGCACCAGTTGCCAAATTTTACAGGTTCAGTTTGGGGTGGCGCATCAAAACCCGCCTGAAAGCCAAAGTGGAGGCTAAAAATCGGTTTCGGGTATGCTTTGCTTCAACAAACAATCGGGCCGACCCTTTGCACATGCTTAATCAATCCAACGCGACCACAGCGAGCCTAGAATTTCAACAAATGGTTCGTAGTTACGCTGAAAGTATTTGTAATCAGCAATCTGTTGCGCCATTGAACGCAAATATTCATCCTGACGACCAAATGTTGCTGCACTCGCTCGGGCACCATCAAAATAGTGACATCGCGTTAAGCCAATACTATGCAATTTCGCTCCAGCAATTTTATGCCGCCCATCAAATCATCAAGACATTTTTTGACCCTAATGATCCAAGCCTGAAAATTCTCGATTTTGCCTGTGGTTACGGACGGTTATTGCGGCTATTGACCACGCAAATCCCGGCACGACAAATTTGGGCCTCAGAAATTCAAACGGATGCCGTCGCCTATGTCACCGAACGATTGGGTGTGCATGGCCTGCAGTCATTTCCGAATCCGGCGGAATTTTTGCCCGACCGTACTGCGCTGGATGTCGAATCGCCCGACAAATTCGACTTTATATGGGTTGCATCCCTGTTTTCGCATCTGCCGGAGCCGCTGTTTCACGGTTGGATGCAAAAGCTAACCAGCCTGCTAACGCCGCGCGGCGTGTTGTGTTTCAGTATTCGCGATCAGGCGCTTTTGAGCCCAGAAAAAACAATGCCCGAGTCAGGGTTTTTATACTTCAGCATCAGTGAAATAACTCCGCTTGCCGACGAAATCTATGGCACGACTTATGTGAGCGAGGATTTCGTAAAAAGCGCAATTGCGCGCG
>JAYUUS010000276.1:0-7867 GCA_043754435.1 Rhodanobacteraceae bacterium | reverse complement strand
CCGGCACAAGCCAAACTGATTGGGTGCCAATCACTCCCGGCACAAGCCAAACTGATTGGGTGCCAATCACTCCCGGCACAAGCCAAACTTATTGGGTGCCAATCACTCCCGGCACAAGCCAAACTGATTGGGTGCCAATCACTTCCGGCACAAGCCAAACTGATTGGGTGCCAATCACTCCCGGCACAAGCCAAACTGATTGGGTGCCAATCACTTCCGGCACAAGACCAGCAGCCTCAAACTCGGAAGTGATTACGCCGTAACCGGCGCTATCGGTCAGCATTTCAGTCATCACGCCACACCCCCCATATCCTGACCATCGCCAATCCGCGTGCTGACTTTGCGCAAATGCGGATGGCAGCCCGTGAATAATTCCTGCAAGCGCGGCATGAAGGTTTGACGTACCGCACTCAGCACATGATCGTTGCTGGCGAACAAAATCAATTCGTCCTGGTGTTCGCGCAGCATTAATGGGTGCAACCAAGCTGCCACGTTGTCGGCACCCAATTCCTCACGCAATTGCTGCAACGTTGCATTCCACGCGGATCGAGTAATTTGCGAGACTGGCTGAACTGACTTCTGTGGCCCCGGCATGGTTGATGACACGCTGACTTGATTTGCCAGATTGCGCCGCGCTCTAGCGATACGTTCGCCAGCATCGGTGTATTCAAACGTGCCTGCTAATGCCCTGGCAATCAATGCGCGCAAATACACCGTCGCATTCTTAATCGTGCCTCGTGGCAGCTGCGCAGCTAATTCATCTAACACTTGCTGAGCGATTTCTTCGCTGAGCATCGCCAAGTTATTCGTTGCGCTGCGTTGGCTTAATTCTGAGAAGTCTTTAGGCCACACATACGCGCGCGTAGCGCGCACGTCCGCAGTAGTTGTAGTACTACTACTACTAACTACATCGCGCGTACGAGGCAGTAACAATTTGCTACCGACTGTAAGTTGTTGATTTTCGGGCAGTAGCATTTTGTTACTGCCTTGAAAATGACTCAGTTCTAATTTGCTACTACCGGAATTTTCAGGCAGTTCCAATTTGCTACTGCCTCGATGGGCAGGCGGTACTAATTTGCTACTGCCTGTTTTTTCCGCTTCCCCAGGCAGTACCAAATTAATCACTGGCATGTTGAATCGCGCCGCTACTGACGCCGCAAGTGCGCCAATACGGCCTGGAATCAGCTGGCATTCGGCGACAAACGCTTGTGCTTCTGGCTTCAACATGCTGGCATCGGTCTGGTCAATGTCATACAGAGCATATTGATTGCCTTCAATATAGTCCTTTGTGCTCAAGCGTCTTACACCCATCCAACCGGTCAAGCGCAATGCTTTAATTGTGCGAGCAAACGCGGAGCGCGATACGCCGCACGTTTCGGTCAAGTAGTCATAGGTCGGCTTAATCGCATCGTTTTTGCTGGTCATTGATGCGCGCATTTGCATCCAGACGACTTTGTCGCCTGGAGTTAAGCGCTGGTCAAACAGGATTGCCGTCGGAATAGGTGTCGACCAAGTTCCTTCAAAAGCCCAACTATCCTGCTTAGCCTTGGGCTCGGTCATTTACGCACTACCGCATAGATACTCGCCAAAGGCCAAAAGGGTAGCCGGTCATGGATCGCGATCAAACGCTCAGCCAATGGCAGATGCGCAAGTGATTGATTCAAATCCGTCACTTTGGTGATGGCGTCGTCGGTCAAGCTCGGCGGGCGCCCAGAAACAGAAGTGATACCCAAAACTGCCCGTTGTTGAGCAACCTCGCGTGTGCTCAAACCTAGAACTGACTCCAACATTTCATTACTGGCATTGCGTTTGATATAGATTTCAGCCAACTCAACAAGCGTGTGTAAGTTGGCTAACGCTTCGTAGTTGATTTGAATTTGCAGGACATTACGCGCCGCCAATGCTGGCAAGTCGGACACCGTAAAGTTCGCTAGACGTTCAACAGCCGAGGGGCGTGCGCCCATGCGTACCAATTCCTGGCGTGCACTCGAACCTGAATCGGTGGAGGGTTCGGCGTTTAAAGCCGTATGAATCGCGGTGAGGAGTGTCGTGTTCATTCCCACGTCTCTTGCAGTATTTTGGGGGTGCCAAGGCGATTAGGGACATGCTGAAAGCGCTCTGGAACTTCACGCATCAGCTGGAAGATGGCAGCGCTTAAATCCATAATCCAATCGTGCATCTCGACCGGGTTGCCGTTGCGCGCGGCCATAAAATGATGTCGCTGGTGGTAGGGTAGTTGATCCAACATATGCTCCGCCCAACTTTGTTGCGCGGGTGGTAGAACTGCTAAGCAACTACGTTCAAACTTGAGTACTTCATTGGTGGTCATCAGCCGTGTCCACAACGCGTTTTTTGGCAATACTTTGATATGCGCTGGGTGCCACTGGCAGGATAAAAGCGCCAAGATATTCCAAACATTCATCTGGACTTGGTAAGCCATCCCAGTACGCTGCTGCAATAAAATTTCGTTAACCAGAGGCTCTAAGAAAAAGCCCACACCCACGTCACATGCCACCACGTTTGCCTCAAACTCATGCCAGCGCGCGACGGTCTGAGCTAAGCGTAAAATTCGCTCTAGCAGCGTTTCGTTAGGGTATTTTGGATCATTTGTGGTGATCTGCTGCGGAGTTGCTGCCAGCGATTGTACGGGCACCATGATTTTGTTGGGCGGGATCAGGGCGTGCGCAGCAGCTAAAGCCGATGCTGCTGTGGTCATCGCTGTTAAAGCACGCTCTGAACGCGCCGCAGCCGGCTTAGTCATGCGAAGCCGCTGAAGTAATTTATCCCAGGTAGTGAGCGATCGGTCTTTCGACAGTTCTAGCGCTTTTGGGATCTCGGCTAGAGATAGGCCAAAGGCGGTACTGGTAACTAAATTCAGCTCTTTTAACAGTTGGTCAAAGTCAATGCCAACTGTCTGAAACCATTGCTGGTCAAGGGCTTGCAAAAGTTCTTCAATTGGCGTCGCAGCATCTCGCGCACTCAGTTTTTCTAGTCTCTCAACACCTGACCATATCGGTTGCAGCTTCTGAACCATGTTGTAAGAAAGATGTTGCGAAAACTCTAAATGTCCAAAGGTACGTACTGCGTATTCGTAGAATGATAGGTTCGTGATGTTGATCGCCAGCCGGTATTCTTTGGCTTTTTCAACAAAATCCCGATTTGATAAATCGGTTCCCGTTGCAACTGCCAACCGCTTTCTAAACTTAACAATGGCGGCTGCGGAGTCCCAAAAACAAAGATCACCCCGTTGATTATTTTCCGCGACCGCTGACGCCAGCATGTGTTCATTGGATTCAAAGCGTTGAATCACGCACCGAACCGCACGAAAGCGCATGTCCTGCGTTTCTTCCCACAACTCTTGAATAATTTTTAAGCGCGTATTTGCGCCATTGCTTACCGTGTAGAGTGAATCGCCGGGGCATTTCGTTACTTGGAGCACCACAGATTCAATACCTCCGGCGCGGAACGACTCTTTTAGTTCCGCGTACATCGGATTTGGCTGGGTGCGCGGGTTGTCTGGATAAGCTTGAATTTCCTCAATGCCCAACTGACGGAAGTGTTCGGGTTCGTCTTGCGGCATAAAGGGTGAAGTCACGGCGATTGGCTCTGGCTGGGGAAAAAGTGTGTTCGCCGGTTCGGCTTGTGCGTTGGTTTTGGCCGCTTTTGGGCGTTCAAACTTGCGCAGGTTATCCATGCGCGGAAGCACGGGTTTTGGTTCAGTCATGAGCTAGCCCCTGTTTGGCTTATCAGTGAAGTGTCGTCGGGCGAATGTACGGCGTCGTACAAATGCGGGAACAGCTCAGCAACTAAAGCGTGCAGCGCTGTGCTGGCTGGGCCAAGGTTGCCGCCGCGTTGCGGCTCAATGCGGTGCACCGCCGTCTTTTTCTTAACCGCTTGGTCATGCATGGCTGACTGTGGAATTAGCGTTTGTGCCAAAGTAAACCGGCCACGGCTGGGCATGAATTTACGACGCAATTCCGCAGTCAATTCACGCGAATTTGAGGTCGTAGTGTATTTATTGATGATCGCTTTACACGGCGTTGCCGCTTGACGGCTGTCGGGTGCGTCACGCTCGTAGCGCTGTAGCAATTCCAGCAGGGTGCCCACCTGCGCGGTGCTCAGTGATTCCGGCACAATCGGGGCGAGCAACAAGTCCGCCGGCACAATCGCCAAATCCAATACCAAACGATCTGAAGTCGCAATACTTCCAGGGGTGTCGATGATGACGATATCGAATAAGTCACCATCGCGTAGGCCGCGAATGGCTTGGTCGAGCGCCAAATCAGAACGCCAGCCAGCGGCCAGTTCTACCAATGCCGCGCCCATTCCAGAGTCACGTAAAATGATGCTTAAGCCGTCTATGCCGGTTTGTGATATGCAACTTGCATCAATAGCACGAGCGCGTAAAACGTGACTGATACCCCGTTGCGCCGGCCCTGTGATTGGGAACCATTCGCTGAGCGAACCTTGCGGGTCGCAGTCGATTAGCAGCACGCGCTGGCCAAGATCGGCACAAATAGCGCCGATATTCGCAGCAAGACTTGATTTTCCGACACCGCCCTTGTGATTCACCACCGTAACGGTGAACGCGGATTTACGTGGATCTGACATTGAAACCTCCCGAGTGAAGCGCCCTAATGCGCTATAAATCGAGGATTTCAGTTGTACTTAGAATGGTGGGCCGCCCGAGATTCGAACTCGGGACCAACGGATTAAAAGTCCGCTGCTCTACCGACTGAGCTAGCGACCCATACTTTTTGCTTCAATCTGCGCTTTCGCAGAAAAATACCCGCAACGTTTTGCGGCCCTGGATCATAGCCAATACGTTTTCTAATTCAACCACTTGCGAAGATAGGTTCAGGAATGCGACGGGTTAGGGAAGTTTTGCGCTCAAAGTGCGTACGCGTGCGTCCAAATCTTTCAGGCGCGCGCCGCCTACTACCGTGGCAAACATGCGGTAGTTACCGCCAGCGCTCATGTTTGAAGTGCCGTCAATGCGTAACACGGCAAAGCCAATCGGCGTGCCATCGCGGGCAAACAGCATCTTTCCGGGTTGGTCGGAAATAAACGCTTTGTAGGGCACATCAATTCTGCCCTGAATCCGGGTTTCATCAACAAACGGCGCGTAGTCAAACTCTTCCGCAATCACGCCGACTACATAGGCGCGCTGGCCCACGCTAGGGTCAACCGCAGTCGCTAGATTGACGAAAGGCAAATTTTTCGGCGGTGATTTTATTTTTAGCCACGCCACACCCAAATCACGATCTTGCGTGACGACTGTGGCCTCAAGCGGTTGATCGGAGCCTGGCAGGCGCACTTTGATTTCCGATGAGCGCATGCTGGGAACCTGGCCGTCGCCCTGGCTGCGATACACTTTTTGGAACATATCAGTCGGGTTGAGTACGGCCGATGGCACCAGCAATAGGCCATCAGCACTGACCAAAGTCGCCTCGGTTTCGCCCTGGGCGCGTTGATCTGAGGCACCGCCAGCGGCGTCAAAGCTCAAAATGTAGCTCACCGTGACTACGGTTCTGCCGTAGTTTGCGAGCAAACGCTGATAGGTATGCGCCTCGGTTTCTTTGGCTGCGGCGGATGCAAAAGTAGGCAGTAGGGCTGCCGCAAAAATGCTCGCTTTTAATACCGATCGAATAGTCACTACTTCACCTCACGCCAGGGCGCATCTACAAACAGTAAGCGCGTTTCAGCACCGCGCATCACTAGGAAACTTAACTTGTCTGAGCCAGCACTTTCTGCACCGGCGAGCGCTGCTTCAAAGCCAGCAAGATCGACTACTGCAGTGCCGCCCAAACGCACCAGCAAATCGCCTTCACGCAAGTGCGCTAAACCCCCGTAGCCACCATTTTCGATGCGCTCCAGTATCACGCCCTGTTGATTCTCGGCCAGTTGGCGCTCAATGCGATCGTAAAAAGTAATTGCACGCAGGGTAATACTAAGTTTGTCGTTCCAAAGTCGCTCGGTCTTTTCTGCCGGCTTTGGTTCTTCAATCAGATTGAGCTTGAATGCCATAGGTACCGCATTACGCATCACTTTAACGGCAAACGGCTGATTTCGCTCGGCATTTCGCACGCGCAAATCGAGCGCGCTGGTTTCTTTCAGGCCGCTAGGCTTCACCGGATTGTCACCGGTTGCGGTAATCAGATCCCCCACTTTGATGCCCGCAGCCAGCGCAGGGCCTTTTGGGTAGACGCGTGTGACGCGAAATCCACCCTCGGCGAGGTTCAATTGTGCTGCCAAAGTGCTTGGCACAGGCTGCACTTCCCAACCCGCCCAGGCTTTATCAAGCTCTGGATTAACCGGCGGGATGAGCCGTTTTGGTGCCGGGGTAAGCAGTGCCAAAATATTTTGACCGCGTCGATCTAGGCTGATGCTCAGCGGCATGCCGGTTTCGCTGCCCTCGGCTAAAGTGCCCGCCAGACGTTGAAAATCACTCAGCGTTTTGACCGGCTGCCCATTCACGTGGGTAATTCGGTCACCCGCAAGAATTGCGGGCTGCGCAGTGGCCGCCGGGCCACCGGTGCGCAAACCCTGCACCAGCACGCCGTCGGTGCTTTCCAAATAGCGCGTGCGCGCCACGCTTTCGGTCACTTCAATCACGCTGAGGCCAAAATGTGGAATTTCGATTTCGCGCGGTTTGGCATCCACTTGTTCAATCGAAATCACGTTTATCGCGCGCTTTTGCCCGTCTCGATCAATCTGCATCGCCAGCATCGAGCCGACCTTGCGCTCGGTCAATTCGCGACGAAAAACAGGGATATCCTCCGGCTCTAATAAATTGATTGCTGCGCCATCTAAGCTCAGCAAGCGGTCACCGGGCTTTAGGCCAGCTTTTTCCACCGCTGAGCCGCGATCCACATCGCTAATCAATGCGCCCGCACTTAACCCGGTGCCGCGCAAGCTGCGCACGCCAAAACCAAAATCACTGCGCGTTACTTTGCCTTTGGCGATTAAGGTATCAACCACGCTGCGCGCAATCGGTGCGGGGATGGAAAACGCCATATCGCCGCCAAAAACATTGCCCCGGGTATTAACACCAACGATGCGCCCGCGCAAGTCAACCAACGGCCCGCCTGAGTTGCCTGGTGAAATCGAGGCATCGTGTTGAATCCAGGCGTAATAGCGCGCTGTGGCTTGAGTATCGTTGAGGCTTTGCTCATAGTCCGCCTCGTCTTCAAACAGGCTCACCATCAGGCGGTTGACGTTATTGATAACCCCAGCGCTGACAGAATCGCGCATGCCCCAGGGCGCGCCCATCGCCAGCACAGTATCGCCCGGCTTTAAATCGCTGACGTTGGCGCTAAAACTGGCAAAGCCAAAAACCGTGCCGGGCGGCGCAACAATTTTTAAGACTGCCAAATCGCTGACCGCGTCGGTTCCGATCAGTTTTGCTGGGAATTCACGCTGATCGTTGAGCACCACGCGAAAACGCTGGCCGTTTTCGGTGACGTGGGCGTTGGTGGCAATATAGCCGTCGGCGCGAATAATCGTGCCGGTGCCGCCGGAAAGCGACAGTCGCGATTCGCCACCGGAAAAGTCTTCGCGCACCACCAAAATCGAAACCACATGCGGCAACACCGCATCGCGCGCGATCGCCATCGATGCCGCAGGTATGGCATCCGAAGACACCGCATCAGCTGCAAGCGTGCTTTGCAGCGGTGTCAAAAGCGCAGCGCATGCAAAGGTCGCCGCCTGAAACAAAAGCCTACTCATAAATTTGCATTACTCTTTGAGAAAAACTTGTTTGAAACCGTTCGTGCTTATGATTCGTCTTTGCGAACGCAGTGAAGCAATCTCGTCGTTTAAAGCTAGATTGCTTCGCTGCGCTCGCAAAGACGAGGTTCATGGATGG
>JAYUUS010000275.1:0-2667 GCA_043754435.1 Rhodanobacteraceae bacterium | reverse complement strand
ACGGCAAAATTTGACGCTGAGTACGCAGCGCTCGAAGCATTGCCATTCATCGCTAAACGCAGCCAGCATTCACGAGATTACTGGGCACCGCCAAGCATGCGAGAAGTGACGTTCGAGGAACAAGAAATTGCCTTTGCCTACGGCGCTTGCTACGCGCAAATGCTGGCGCTGCATTGCCGTAATTTCAAAACCGACGCCTTCACCATCAAGCAAATTATTACCTCCGCACTTGAGTACGGCGCGAAGCATCCGCGCAAAGGTGCGGAGCTTAGAGACGGCTTTCTGCAGGCGCTTTCAGGATTTGCGCTTGCCGGGATGCGCATTCGACAACACTAATTGACTAGCAAGATGTTCCAGGTCAACACCTGGAACAATTGCTTTTTGGCTGGCGCTGAGGAGCGCAATTTTATGACTGAACTAATTCGCTCAAGCTCAGGCGCTGAGCGCACAGCGTCCGACTATCAAAGGCTGATCGACTGGGGCAAGCAATCATTTATTGATGCGCTTAAGCGCTGCAGATACTCGCAGCCGTGGTTTGACGCTTGGATTCGAGTAGCTGCGCATAATTTGGAGCATCTTGCTGTAGCGCTGCGTGTTGCCAAAAACGAGAACTTCAAAAAAGCCGCTCAAGAATGGGACAAACTGATGCTCAGTTCGCCTCAGTTCTCCAACGTTGAAGTCGAGATTCGCGGAGAATTGATTGGTTTGGTATGCGTTCAAGGTGGAAAGCTTCCGACGGTACGCGACCGCACAATTTTAAGCGGCCGTCCAAAAATCGCCAAAGCAATTACTCGCCTGTTGAGCCTCATTAAATCCGACCCTGAAATATCTAAACTCAGCAGCACCCAGCTGTACACACTAGCTTTTGAGCCATTGGCGTATCGAATGAACGGCGCACTTGGCATACCTAATTTAAGCTTGGCGGAACATCGGCGCGCGCCATCAATTGAGGCAATCCTAACCGGCATCGTGACCCGTATTGAGGCACAGCTTCCATTCGGAATGATTCACAAGCCGCTGGAAACATCGCCAGAAAAACTGACCTCGCCAGACGCCCAACAAACGCAATTTGAGCGCGTGATGATTGATCGCTTGCGTCTATGGTTTGATAAGCCGAAATACGAGCTTTGTGCATTGCTTGCCAGTGCCGCTTTTGATGAGGAAATAGGCGCGGGTGACATTCGACAGCGTGATGTTTTGTTCGCTCGCAGGCAGCGCAAAGCGTCTCAAATAAAGGGATAGCAGGCACCTTCAAAAATAATGGTTAGCTTAATTTCAAAGATGAAAAATAAGCTAACTATCTTGATTGGTGGGCATGAATTCAAATATCGCCAGTGGCTCCGTTTTGGTGTCACGCATACCCACGGGCGAAAAAAATGAATGCACAAATAGACCGTATCAACCGACCGCGCCAAGTTTGCGAGCGGCTACAAATTGGCAAATCGACGCTTCAGCGGCTGGTTCAATCCGGCGAGCTGGCTTCGCCGATCCGATTATCAAAGCGCGCTGTCGGATGGCCCGAAAGCGTAATCCTCGATTTTATCGCCACACGTTCAAAGGCAGGCAAATAGTGATTTATCCCAATTTAGAGACGATCCAGTCGGCTGCATTGAAGCTCTTGATGCAGGCCAGCGCGCTGAGCGATCAACCAACCCCGGCGGAATTAGATTCCTTAGCGACTGGCTTTGATGCCGCACGGCGCACCACGCGCCAGCTTGCCGAGGCGCAGCAAAGGGGCGGCGCATGAGCCTAACCCACAACGAAAAACGCCACGCAGGCAAGGCGGGGCGCGGATTCAAACCAAAACAATTTCAACGTCAAAGCTACCAAAAATCTACCGGCCAAAGCAAGTTCAATCGTGATCGTTTGCCCGTGCCGGCCGATTATTACAGCCAGCATTTGCCAAGCCTGAAAAAACATAATGCCGATGGTTGGGCGTTTGCGCTTTGCCCGTTCCATGCCGATAGCGCGCCATCATTGCGGGTGAACGTGTTGACCGGCGCTTACAAGTGCATGGCCTGCGGTGCGCACGGTGGCGACGTTTTGGCGTTCCACATGGCAGCGCATGGGCTAGATTTTGTCAACGCTGCGAAAGCGCTAGGCGCTTGGGAATTGGCCCCTAATTGGCGGGTGTACCTATGATCGCCAACACTGAGACACCGCAAAGCGCGGCGCGCAGGCTGACCCAAAACAAAATCAACCAGGGGTTCACGCCTGCAGGCTTGCACGAATACCAGGACGCCAGCGGCGCGCCTAGCCATTGGCGCATTAGATTAAATCCCCCGGCGGGCAGCGATCAAAAAAAGCTCATCTTGCCGATGCATTTTGACGGCGCGAACTACGTCCTGAAAGAACCCAAGTTCAGCGGCAAAAAGCCGCTGTATCGCCTGCCCGCATTGGCTGGCAACACTGACCCGGTGATGATTGTCGAAGGGGAAAAGGATGCGGATGCGCTGGCAAAAATAGGCGTGCAATCGACAACCAGCGGCGGCGCTAGCAGCGCAGATGCAGCGGATTTAACACCGTTGGCAGGCCGGGAATGCGTCAT
Organism: Rhodanobacteraceae bacterium; assembly: GCA_043754435.1. Classification (GTDB taxonomy): domain Bacteria; phylum Pseudomonadota; class Gammaproteobacteria; order Xanthomonadales; family SZUA-5; genus JANNYA01. The sequence goes on along the minus strand of JAYUUS010000275.1, from coordinate 119 downwards.
CTTTCGAGATTATGACGAACCTGGGCTAAGGTACGCGCAGCAATTCACTTCTAAATTGATGGCGCTAGGCTGCGTGGTTCGCTGGGTGGATGTGGCGGCGCTTGGAATGCTCGAAAAGG
>JAYUUS010000274.1:0-2670 GCA_043754435.1 Rhodanobacteraceae bacterium | reverse complement strand
AAAGGAATTCTGCCCCATGGCTGAGTTCGCAAAAGAAGTACTGCGCGTTAACGTCGAAGATGAAATGAAACAAAGCTACCTGGATTACGCGATGAGCGTAATCGTAGGGCGCGCACTTCCCGACGTTCGCGATGGCCTAAAGCCGGTGCATCGCCGGGTGTTGTTCGCGATGAAAGAGCTGGGCAATGATTACAACAAAACCCGCATCAAATCCGCCCGGGTCGTCGGTGACGTGACCGGTAAATACCATCCGCACGGCGACGTTGCGGTTTATGACACTGTGGTGCGCATGGCGCAGGATTTCTCCCTGCGCTATTTGCTGGTCGATGGTCAAGGTAACTTTGGCTCGGTTGACGGCGATTCACCGGCAGCAATGCGCTATACCGAAGTGCGCTTAACCAAATTAGCGGCGGAACTGCTGCGCGATCTTGATCGGGATACGGTCAATTTCAAACCGAACTACGACGGCACGTTAGACGAGCCCACCGTGCTGCCGACCATGATTCCGAATCTGCTGGTGAATGGTTCAGCCGGGATTGCCGTGGGTATGGCGACCAATATTCCGCCGCAAAATTTAGGCGAAGTGATTGATGGCACGCTCGCGTTAATGCAAAACCCAGAGTTGACGGTCGATGAGCTGATGAAGTTTATTCCCGGCCCAGATTTCCCAACCGCTGGCATCATTAATGGCATCGCGGGCGTGGTGGAAGCCTATCGCACCGGCCGTGGCCGCATTCATGTGCGCGGCCGCGCCGATATTGAGCGCGATGGCAATCGCGAGCAAATTATCATTACCGAGCTGCCGTATCAGGTCAATAAAGCCCGGCTGATCGAGAAAATTGCCGAGCTACACAAAGAAAAGCTCATTGAAGGCATTGCCGGAGATGGGCTGCGTGATGAGTCGGACAAAGACGGCATGCGCGTGGTGATTGATGTGCGGCGCGGCGAAAATGCGGAAGTGCTGCTGAATAATTTGTATCGCCAGACGCAGCTGCAAACGGTATTTGGTATCAATATGGTCGCACTGGTCGGTGGCCAGCCGAAAGTTTTGAATCTCAAGCAGATTTTGGAATGCTTTATTGCGCACCGACGCGAAGTTGTCACGCGCCGCACGGTGTTTGAGATTCGCAAAGCTAGGTCGCGCGCGCACATTTTGGAAGGTTTGACCGTTGCGCTTGCCAATATCGACGAGATGATTGAGCTCATCAAAACTTCGCCCACGCCGGTAGAAGCGAAAGAGCGCATGCTGGCGAAAAAATGGTCGCCCGGATTGGTTGCCGCACTCTTAAACGGCGCTAGCGACCGCACGCGCCCGGAAGATGCGAAGTTTTATGAAGGCTTGAGCGAAGCGGGCTATCAGCTTTCCGAGATTCAAGCGAAAGAAATTTTGGAAATGCGCTTAGCGCGTTTGACCGGCTTAGAGCAAGATAAGCTCAGCCAGGAATACCAAGAAATCTTGCGCCATATTTTAGAGCTGTTCCGCATTTTGGATGAGCCAGATCGCTTGAACGAAGTGATTACCGAAGAATTGAACGGTATCAAAACGAACTTCGCCGACAAACGCCGCACCGTGATTGAAACCTCACAGGCGGATTTGGAAGCAGAAGATTTGATTAAGCCGGAAGATGTCGTGGTCACTTTAAGCCATGCGGGCTACGTCAAACGCCAACCTTTAACTGCGTATCGCGCGCAAAAACGCGGTGGCAAAGGCCGCAGTGCGACGAATTTGAAAGAAGAAGATTTTGTCGAGCGGCTTTGGGTCGTCAATACGCATGACACGCTGCTGACCTTTACCAGCGCGGGCCGCGTGTTCAAAACCAAGGTTTATCGGGTGCCTGAGGCCAGCTCTGGCTCGCGTGGACGCCCGATTGTGAACTTAATTCCGATTGAGCCCGGCGAAAAAATCCAGGCGATTTTGCCGATTCACGCTTTTACCGACGATAAGTCGATCTGCTTTGCCACCCGTAACGGTGTGGTCAAAAAAACCGCGCTAAGCTTTTTCGCGAATGTCCGCAGCAACGGCATTCGCGCCATTGAATTTGATGACGGCGATGGCTTGGTCGGCGTAGGTTTAACCGATGGCAATAGCGACATCATGCTATTTGGCAGCAATGGCCGCGCGGTGCGGTTTAGTGAGGATGTTTTGCGCGAATTAGGCCGCACCGCGCGCGGCGTGCGCGGCATGCGCTTTGACGATGACGGCAAAGTGGTCAGCTTAATTATCGCGGATTCAAAATTTGTTGCAGAAGATAGTGATGGCGAAGAAAGCGATGCTGCGGACGCGGCTGAGATCGTTGAAGGCGCTGAGGCCGTTGAATTATTGGACGCTGCTGGCCCGCAAATCCTGACTGCGACTGAGCGCGGCTACGGCAAACGCACGCCGCTGCGCGCCTTTCCACGCAAAGGCCGAGGCGGTAAGGGCGTAATCGCGATCAAGTGCAGTGATCGCAATGGCCCGCTGGTGGCGGCGATTCAAATTGATGACGTCGACGGGCTGATGCTGATTTCCGATCAAGGCACGCTGGTGCGTACCCGCGCCTCCGAAGTCGCAAAAGTTGGGCGCAACACGCAGGGCGTCACTTTGATGCGTATGGCTGAGACTGAGAAACTAATTGGCATTGTGCGCGTCGACAAAGAAGAAGCACCCGAACTGGATGACGATGCGCCGCT
>JAYUUS010000273.1:0-2688 GCA_043754435.1 Rhodanobacteraceae bacterium | reverse complement strand
AATCAAAGCCGACGCGCGCGTCAGTGCTGCTGACAATGCCCGTCGCGTTGGTTACGAGTACTCGAATCGGTTTGCGCCCCGCTGTAAACGTCGTCGTGTTGACGCTTACGGTCGCGGCGTTGTCAATCTCAACGTAGTTGGTCGCGGAGGCCGTGAGCGTGACCGTTCCCGCCGCTTTGTTGATGACGCCGCCGGTACCGAGGATGCGACCTAACTTGTAAGCCCACGTCAAGCCCGAAACGTTCGCGGTGTCCTCAGCAAAGAAGTTAATCGCATCGAGTATTTTTCGTTGCGTCGCAAGCTCACCGAAATCGCGGTTATCGACAACGCCCGAAACCGTTGTCGCGCCCGTCGTAACCGTTGCCAGCAACAGCGCGTTAGCCAGCACGCTGCTACTTGAAAACACGAACTGAGGCACGCCCGAAGTGCGGCTGTCATTGGTCGCGTCGTTTTGCACGGCGGCATAAATGTAGAGCGTGCTGCTCGCTGTCAGTGCGCTCAAGGTAAACGATGCGACGCTTTGCATTAAGACCGCGCCGAACGTGCTATGCGGCGCGATGCCCATGCCCGTCGATACCAAAACGCTCAAACCCGTTCCCGCTGTGACCTGCCAGCTGGAGGCATCAGGAACCGCGATCACACGCGCGCCCAGTGCCTGAACCGCGCCCGCGCCCTGCGTTTCAATGAGGCGATGAACGCGGTCAATTTCGCTGCCCAGGTACGGTGTTAACGCATTGATGTAACCGACCGGCAAACCCGTTTTTTGCAGAGTTGAAGTCATATTGTTTTAATTAGTAGGGCGCAACCGGCGCACTGCCGACCGTTTGACCGGCTTTCCAAAATGATATATAGACGTTGCCAAGAGCTTCTAAAATCGGGTCATAGCTCGGGTCGCTCGCCAGCAGAGACCCGTTCAAGCCACCGCTGCTTGCCACCAGTTGACCGTCGGAGCGTGCATTGACCGGCAAGCTCGCGCCCTGCTGTGAAGCCAGTGCGTTGCCGCTGCCGCTAATGTTTCCCAGCGCCGAAGCCAACCGCTGTTCGCCGCGCTCAACGCTTTGCCTCACCAGGTTTTGATGGTTTTCCCCGTCCACTCGTTCACCTCCGTTAAGTCCCGTTCGATGAAACCGGATAGCATCCCAGCGTCGTGTCAAAGCTCAGGTTTGGCACAAACGCGTGATCGACTTTCTCTACCCAGAAGTTTTGCCCATTGATGCCCAAATCGACCGTGCTGCCACAGTTGTCAAAAACCATTTTAGGCTGCACCTTGTCGCCCCATTGTAGCGTCGCGTCGCCGCGCGTGTGAAACGTCGGGAACGCGCGGTTTACGCCCGTCAAATCGTTTATAACGCCGTTCGCTAAATACTGCGCGATATCGTTGTCGCCCGGCGAAAGGTTCGCCAAATCGCTTCGCAGCAGCACCGTGCGCGGCCAAGAACGTTCCGCGCTGTTCGGGTCGCTTGAGGGCAAACGCGCCACGCCAATGGTCTGAGGAATCGCGGGGTAAAAGTCGCGCATCCCGTCACTGGGAGGGCTTCCCATCGCCCATACTTCGTTGATGTCGCGGTCGGGTTTGCCCGCAATTTCAATCGCCGTCAGCAAGCTATTGGCGTCGCCCGCGACATACACGCGGTCAGGCAAAACTTTAACGCTGCGCCCTCGCAAAATCTCCGTTAACCGCCCGTAGATTGGGCTTTGCCACGCGCTTGTATCACCGTTAGGCCAGCCATAATAAAACACTGCATAGTCTAACTTGCAAATTCGGCTAATCCAGCCGAGCGCGTCGTCACCAAACGGCGGCGGCAAACGCCACGCCGCCGTCGTTGGAGGCTGACCCGCTGCGCCGCCCGTACTCTGTGCCAACTGCTGTAAAAACATCCAGCCGCCTGACGTGTCATTATCCGTTGAGAGCAACGGATAATGACTTGCCGGAAACACCGGATAAACCGTGCCGCCCGCGCTGCGCCCTACCGTTATGTCGATTATCTGTTGAATGCAGTCCCAGCCGTAAAGGTTTGGATTTCCGCCCGCCAGAGCCTTTTTGTAAAACGTGGCGTCAAGCGGCGCGGCGCGCAACACCATCGCAGCGGGTTTTTGCAAGCGAACAACGGGGTCATGGCACGTCCATGTAACGTGGCGCTCGTTGCCGATTCCAGCGCTTACGTTTTCGACATAGAAGTAGCCTCGAAACATCCTATTCCACGCGCCCGCTGAATCGTCGTCATACCTCCAGCGTTGGCGAATCGTGACCGGACAATAGCGTTTAACGTAGCTGCTCCACTGAGTACTCAGTTTTTGCAATATCTGCAAATCAATCGTGAGCGTTGCTTGCGAACCGGCTTGGTCAGGCGGCATCGCCATTGATACGCCCCCGCTTTCAACCGCCGCTGTAATGTCAAGCGCCGCTGGAGCGTATGCGACCCAAGTGGGGTCAAGCGACAAGCCCGCGCTTGAAACGAACGGCGTATGGATGCCGTCAGGTGAAGCCGTAAGCGTCGCGGTGTATGTCACGTCAGGCGCGACGGTCGTGCCTTGAACCAAAGCCGTCGTCCCTAAACGTGTCCAACCGCGTCCGTAGCCCAGCAGCGGCGTTGCGGCTGCTGCTACTCCCAACCCCGCCGCCGCGTTCCTGATACGTCGCACGAATGAACCGCTAAACACGCTGCCGTCAGGATTCGAGTACTTGAT
>JAYUUS010000272.1:0-24106 GCA_043754435.1 Rhodanobacteraceae bacterium | reverse complement strand
GTTTCCCGTCAGGTGAGCCAGATACTCTACATCAGTTTTTCAGGGCGTCAACTTTTTTTGTTTAGTTTTGCTTCGGCGAAATTGAGTTTGTTCAGGTTTTGGGCCTACAGCGCTAAAAACAGCCCCGGCGACCAAACGTGTCAAAAACCTAATAACAAAGCGCTGTAAACCATAAAAGCCGCGCTGCGTTGTGATCCAGTACCACCTGATACTTTTGTTGGTTGGATTCTTAAACTTACTGGAGCACGCTCATGAAACGCACACTATTCGCCCTCGCAATCATTGTGATGACTTCCGCCGCAAACGCGCACTTTCCCATCGCACAACGATTGCGTCAAATCGACACCAATCATGACCGGGCTTTGAGTTTGGCGGAGGCCTTAAGTGCGCGTCAGGCGCGTTTTATCGCGCTCGACCAAGATCGCAATCAAGTTCTTACACTCGCTGAAATTTCTAGCAAAGTGAGCGCACGCATGCCTAATGCGTCCGCAGATGCTAAGCAAAACGCGCTTAATCGAATCAGCACAAGGTTTGCTCGCCTAGATAAAAACCGCGACAGTCGGATTACGCAGGCCGAATGGGATGACAAAGTGGCTGAGCTATTTGCGCGTTTCGATGTGAATAATGACCACCAAATCACGAGGCCAGAAGTTCGCAGCGTACGGCAGTCAAAGCGCGCGCAACGCTAGTTGGCAGCAAGGACAAAAAATGCGTGATTTTAGGTGACGGTTCTGCGGACTAAGCTTGCTTCATAGAGCAAGCTTTGTTCAACTAGAACTTCCACTCTAAATTAATGGTTTGCTGCTATGGTCATTCGGAAAAACATGCCTAAATTACGCGTCTTAGGCGCTCTAGCTTTCAGCGCGTTAATACTGATTTTGAGCAGCAGCGCTTTTGCGGCAGTAAGTGCAGCGGAAGCCAGTGAGCTAGGCCGAACATTGACTCCCCTGGGCGGCGAAATGACGGGCAACAAAGCCGGGACAATCCCGGCGTGGGATGGTGGTTACAGCAAAGTGCCAGCAGGTTTTAAGGCAGGCGACCACCATCCAGATCCTTTTAGCGCGGACAAAATTCAATTCACTATTACCCGCGCTAATGTGGCGCAATACAAAGCTATGCTGGGCGCGGGGCAATTGGCGATGTTTGATAAATACGCCAATTACAAAATGAATGTCTATCAAACACGCCGAAGCGCGGCTTTTCCGCAGCGCACGTATGAAATGACGAAAAAGAATGCAACCACGGCGAAGATTGTTGGGGACGGCGCTGGCGTCGAAAATTTTGCCGAAGGCACGCCTTTCCCAATTCCCAAGTCTGCTTACGAGATTATTTGGAATCACAAGCTTAAATACAAAGGCACGAGCGTCATTCGCTGGGAAAATACCGTCACTCCTTCCGCCAACGGTGATTTTACTCCGGTTCGAATACAGGAAAAACTTTATAATCTTTATTGCAACCCTGGCATGACCAGCAGCAATATCAATAATGTATTAGCCTATTTTCTGCAAACCGTTGAATCGCCACCGCGTTTAGCTGGGAATGTGCTGTTGGTGCATGAAACAATGAATCAAGCGGTGCAGCCACGCCAAGCATGGCTTTATAACCCTGGCCAACGCCGAGTACGTAAAGCGCCCCAAGTCGGTTATGACAACCCGGGAACCGGGGCCGACGGCCTGCGCAGCAACGATATGACGGATATGTTCAATGGTTCTCTTGACCGCTATGAATTTAAAACTGTGGGCAAGAAAGAGATGTATGTTAATTACAACAGCTATAAGGCGCACGCAGCGGGCGTCAAATTTGACGATTTTGTCCGCCCTGGCTTTCTCAACCCAGATTTAATGCGCTATGAATTACACCGCGTATGGGTGGTAGAGGCGACTCTACGACCGGGTGCACGGCATCAAATGGCACGCCGCACGTTTTATTTAGACGAAGATAGCTGGCAAATTATGGCACTCGATCACTATGATTCAGCCGGTAACCTCTGGCGTTATTCAGAGGCCGCAGGCATTAGCTATTACGATCAGCCGCTCTTTTGGAGCACCACTGAGGCGCACCATGATCTTAAAAGCGGACGCTATTTAGCTTCAGGTTTAGATAATCTGGAACAGAATAGCTATATTTTTGGCAGCAAAATGACGCTGAGTGATTTCAGTCCGCAAGCGCTTCGCACTTCTGGCACGCGTTAACGTTAATCGCTCAGTAATGTGTTCTGAAAAGTTTCTGCTGCGTTTTTGCTCGGCAAATAACGGGCGTGATTGCTATGCTCCACGCTCTGTTTAAGCCCTGAGTTCCTGCTGTGCGCCATCCGACCCGCCTATTTCCACAATTTTTGGCCGTTTGTTTAGCCCTAACAAGCACTGCCCCCAGCATCGCTCTGGCGCAAAAACAACGCGTCGCCATCGCTATTCATGGCGGCGCAGGTGTGATTGACCGCGCTGCGTTGACGAAGGAGCGAGAAGCGGCAATTCGGGCGGATTTAGAGCGCGCTTTGCGTGCCGGGTATGCGCGCTTGACCGCAGGCGCTTCAAGCTTAGATGCGGTGAGTGCCGCAATCATTATCTTAGAGGATTCGCCCTATTTTAATGCCGGCAAGGGTGCGGTTTATACCGCTGATGGCACGCATGAGCTGGACGCTGCCATTATGGATGGCGCACGCCGACGTGCGGGCGCAGTGGCGGGCGTGCGACGCGTTAAAAACCCGATTTTGCTAGCTCGCGCGGTGATGGAACATTCGGATCATGTCTTATTGTCGGGGGCTGGAGCGGAAACATTTGCCCGCTTACAAAAAATGGTCATGGTTCCACCCAGTTATTTCGACACGCCTGAGCGCTTGGAGGCGCTGCATGAAGCGCAACGCTTAGAAAAATTAAACCCAAAAGCGGCGCTGCCACATAAGGCCTATTTCGGCACCGTCGGTGCGGTTGCGCTAGATCAAAGTGGCGACCTTGCTGCCGCTACATCCACCGGCGGCATGACCAATAAACGCTATGGGCGCATCGGTGATACGCCGCTTATTGGCGCTGGAACCTACGCCGACCGCGAATGCGCAGTTTCAGCGACCGGACATGGTGAATATTTTATCCGCTCAGTGGTTGCTTATGACATCTGTGCGCGAGTTGCTTATCGCGGCAGTACGGTCAAACAAGCGGCGGAAACGGTGATCTTGGATGAGTTAAAATCCCTTGGCGGCGAAGGTGGCGTGATTACGATGGATCGAGAGGGCAACATTGCCATGCCGTTTAATTCGGCCGGCATGTATCGGGCCTCAATTGATGTCGACGGGCGTGTGTCCGTAGAAATTTTTTAGCGCTATCCGTTCGCACCTGCCGCTGGCAATCTGGCAATCGTTCTAATTCAACAAATTTGTCATGCGACTGCGTTAGACTAATCGCCTTAAATTTTAAATACTCGAAGGCCGCATCATGCGTCAGCCCGCTGTTCGTTTGCCCGCTCTAAATTTAGTTGCCTGTATTTCCCTCTTTGCCAGCGCCGCCGCATGGGCAGATACCACGCCGCAACCACTGCCATTTAATCAAAATTGGTCGAATCCTGCCCTTATTACAATCGCAAACGACTGGTCAGGCGTGCCCGGAATTATTGGTGCCAACGGTGCTAACCCCGCAAGCACAGCAACCGGCGTCAATCCACAAACGCTCACCTTTGAGGACCCAACGCCTACCTTAAGCGTGAATGCTAATCAAACGGTCGTTTTACCAACTTTAGTTTCTGGCGAAGTTGCCGAATTTGAGACTCCAGGTGTAGTTGCCTTTCAAGGCAGCGGCACCGCTGACGCGCCCTACCTATTGATTACCCTCAATACAACTGGGCGGGCTTCGATTCCAATGAGCTATAACTTGCGCGACATTGATGATGGCGTTGAAAGCGCCATTCAACCGGTTGCATTGCAATACCGCATCGGCACCACCGGTCTATTTACTAATATTCCAGCCGGTTTCGTCGCCGATGCGTCCACTGGCCCCAGTTTGGCAACATTGGTGACTACCGTTGCGCTGACATTACCCTCGGCACTGGATAATCAGCCGGTTGTGCAGCTGCGCATAATAACGTCCAATGCTGTGGGTTCGGACGAGTTCATCGGCGTTGACGACATCAGTATCGGCGGTAGTGCTGCCGACGTTCCACCCACTGTGAGCAGCACCACGCCGGCAAACAATGCGACCAATGTTTTGATTAACAGCAATATCAACGTGGCTTTTAGCGAAGCGGTGACGGTTACCGGCAATTGGTACACCTTAAATTGCGCCACGAGCGGCGTGCATACAGCGGTGGTGACCGGTGGCCCGGGCACCTACACGCTCGATCCTAGCCCGGACTTTGCTTTTAATGAAAGCTGCGTATTAGGCATCATTGCCGCCAATGTGATCGACCAAGACGGTACGCCAGACGCTATGACTGCAAACGTGACGGTCAACTTTATGACTGCGCCCGACTTGGCGCCAGTAGTCAGCTCGACCGCGCCAGCGAACGGTGCCACGGGTGTGAACGTCAACAGCAACGTCACCGTCAATTTCAGTGAGCCGGTCACTGTGAATGGCAATTGGTATTCGCTGAGCTGTGCGATGAGCGGCAATAATTTAGCCGCCACCGTCAGCGGCGGGCCAAGCAGCTTTGTGATCAACCCAACGCCGACACTGGCTAATTCAGAACTCTGTACATTGACCATCAATGCTGCGAACGTGATGGATCAAGACGGTATACCGAATGCGATGGCAACGAATTTTAGCGCCAGCTTTACCACCCAAGCGAGCGCTGCGAATTACTACAACAGCGTCGATGCCACCAATGCCACCACGCTGCGCGCCACGCTGCACCCGGTAATTCGCGGACATACCTGCTATTTTTACACAGGCGCTGGTACTAGTGTTTGGAGCATTTTAGAAGACGCCGATCAGGCACCCGGCGCTGGCAACGAAAACAAAGTATTAGACGTTTATAAAAACGAGCTCTACACCAAGGGCACTGACCGCGCGGGTGTCAACAACAATGCTGCAACTTCGTTCAACCGTGAGCACACTTGGCCGAATTCCCACGGCTTCAACAATGTATTGACCGCACCGGGAAACGGTGGCACTCAATACCCGTATTGCCCCTACACAGATACCCACATGCTTTACGCCAGTAATGTGGCTTATAACTCAAGCCGAGGCAATTTGCACTACGATAATTGTGCTGGCTGTGGCACCTTGGCAACGAGCGTCAACGCAGGTCAAGGCGGCCCAAGCTTCCCGAATCGATTCGACGCAACCAAATTTGAAACCTGGGACTCACGTAAAGGCGATGTCGCGCGCGCCATTCTTTATATGGATATCCGCTACGAGGGCGGCACGCATCCAGTCACCGGCATTAGCGAGCCAGACCTAATCGTGACAGACAATACCGCGCTAATCACAACCACTCCCAGCGGCCAGATCGTCAGCACCGGCTACATGGGCAAACTTTCGACCCTGATCGCCTGGCACTTGGCAGATCCACCAACGGATGCCGACCGCGCCCGTAACGATAAAATTTTCGGCTACCAAAACAACCGCAACCCGTTTATTGACCACCCGGAGTGGGTCAATTGCCTGTATTTAAATCAGTGTGCTGCAGTAAGCGAAAATTTATTTAAAGATGGCTTTGAGACACCTGCGCCTTAAACACCTGTTCTTAATGTCAGTTTTTGGAAAACCCCGGTTCCCGGGGTTTTTTGTGGGCCAATTTAACCCTCAAACACCATCAACTCGACCCGGTTTCGACCCGTGTCTTTTACCCGATACAGCGCTTGATCAGCAGCGCTGAGTTGGACTTCCCACGGCCTGGATACACGCGACATTTGTACGCTGACGCCAATGCTGGCGGTGACTAAGATAGGTGTGCGGATTTGTCCGAGCGTGCTTTCGCCGACCTCCATTTCAATCGGTGGCATGGCAACCGCTTGGCGCAAGAGTTCTGCAAATTGCCGCGCATGCTGCCCCGACTCTACCCAACCTAGGGCCAGAAACTCTTCCCCGCCCCAGCGCGCCAGTGTCCACCCTTGCGGCATAACGCTACGCAAACGGTGCGCCACGGCTTTGAGCACGGCATCGCCCGCCGCGTGACCCAGATCGTCATTGACGCGTTTGAAGTGATCCAGATCAAGCATAATCATGCAGCCACCGGGGCGGGTGTTTAATGTTTCCAGCACGGGCTGTGCACCATAGCGATTGCTCAAGCCAGTCAGCGCATCCGTTTGTGCCGCTTGGCGTAGCTGCCCAGCTTGTGCCAGCAACATCGCGTTCATCGCAGCAGTGGTGCGGATGCGTGTACGCAGCGCTATTAAACCACCCGCCAACGCCAAGCCTAAGGCCACCAAACCGATGAATATCCATCTTTGCCGGTCCCCACGTAAGCGCGCCAGATCGCGCTCGCGGCCGAGTAATTCGACGTCCGCCTCAAGCGCGCGACGTTTCATGCTGGCTTCCAAATCGGCTATGCGTCGGCTGGTCAATGTCGTTGCCAGGGATTGATTTAGCGCGCTAAAAGCCGAGTTTGTCAGATACGCGCCATGTGCATCGCCAGCAGCAAATAAGGCTTGAGATTGCGCCTCCAACGCATCCCGCTCTAACAGCCGATCACCGATTTGCCGCGCTTGATCTAGCACAGGCTGAGCCAGTTCAACCGCCTCATCAAAGCGTTTGAGCTGTATCAGTAGCCGCAACTTAGTTAAAAGTTTGGTCTGCAAGGAACGCGCGCCATCAAACGAGCGGCCCAGCACAATCGCCTGCTCCAAGACCGCCAACGCCGCCTCCGGCTGGCCGCGCACGCTCAATATTTGGGCACGACGCAGAAAGCCTACAGCCGCTTGGGCACCGCCACCATTGGCATCAGCTAAGGAAATCGCCTCTTGGGTTGTCGCGTCAGCGGCATCCACTTCGTTCGACAGCAGCTGCAAATTTGACAAAACCAGCAAATATTCAGCGCGTTTTACCTGCGCATCGACGGGCAACGCCGCAATCGCTTGGTGGACAAAATCTTTAGCGGGATCAAAGTCGTCCAGCTCAGTATAAATTCTGGAAATACGCACCAAGCTTTCCGCAATCTCTGAACGTTCGCCAATCTCACGGGCGATGCGCAAAGCCTTAAGGTGGCCGTCAAGCGCCTGATACAGATCGCCACCGCGTCGGCGTAGGGTTGAGATCGCGTTTAAGCTTTCCACTTGACCAAAGCGATCCCCTAGTTGTTCGCGCAATTCCAGCGCGCGCTGATGCAGCGTCATCGCATCATGATAGTTCCCTTCACGGCGTCTACAGGCACCCAGCAGGGCCAAAGCACGCGCCTCCCAAAGTGGCAAACCGCGCCCGCTTGCTAGCTTTTGCATCTCATCAAGCACCGCATTCGCTTGTGTAAAGCGTACTTGTTCAATATCAGCGTCTGCTGCCGCTTCCAAGGCGCTAAAGAGCAAATTCGAATCAGACTCCAGGCGCGCGCGCTCAATAGCAGCGGCGTTGCTCTGCAATGCTAATTCCGCATTGCCTGAACGAATTTGCAATTTTGCCAACTCAATCAGCGCAAAGGTTGCGATTGCGCCGTCTTTATTGACACTTAACGCCTGGGCGCGCGCAAGCTGGCCCACCAAAGTAGCGCTGGGCGAATCAATGAAGCTGCGAATTTCCGCAGGCATGGGCCGCAGAGGGTCGCTGCCTGCTTGAGCTGTGTTGGTTAGCAAACATGGCCCCAACAGCGCCAACAGGGCAAATAGCGCGTAGCGTCTAAGTAGTTGCTGCATTAGACGCATGAGCACAAATTCCAGAAAATGCATTGATGAGGCATGCACTGGGCCAAATTCCTGATGAAGGGCGAGTAAAAGTGGTGTTGCTTTACCAATGCCAATAGTGCGCCGCAAGCGCGTCTAGAATCCAGGGGGGTGTGCTCATCAATCGCCGGGGGTCTCCAGGGCGCTTGGAAAGGAGTTTGGAAAAGTTTGCGTGTGGTTTGGGACTTGGTTTAGGTAAGCAAGCGAGTGATCTAGCGGCAATTTTTAGGCTGTCGCTAGATTTCGGCTAAAGCTGTTCCGGCGCTAACGGCTAAAAGGACTAGAAAGTAACCTTAAAGCCGAATTGTGCCGCCCAGCGGCTCTGGCCCTTAGTGTCTTGGCGCACGTATTCGCTCGGCGGGGTGGTGAATCGATACACGTAGCGCTGCGTTCCCGGCACTGCATTGGGCATTTGCTCAGTGCCAACAAACTCCGCCACGCCGACCAAACCGCCGCTGGTGTCGTCGATGCGACCCCAGTCTTTATTCAACAGGTTGCCGACGTTGAGCAAATCCAAATACAGCTCAGTCTTGGCATCATAAAAGCTTGGCAACGCTTGCGTAATGCGCAGATCAAACTGACTCACCCACGGAGCAACACCAGCATTGCGGCCGGTCGCTTGCCCGCGGCGGCTGCTCAAGTAGCGGTTGCCTTCCACATAGCGCCAGAAATTATCTGCCTGTTGTGCGGCGCTAATGACTGCGCCATTGACGGTTACGTCGCGAAAACCCACGTCATTGCGATCGCGCGGCACGTAGAACAAATCGTTGTTGGCGTTCGCGTTATCGCCATTGGCGTCATTTTTGAACACATAGCTAAAGCTGCGCCCGGTGCGGCCTTCGCCGAACAATGCAAATGTTGTCGGCGCACCCGCGAACCAATCGGCCTTGTACAATGTCGCTAAGGTCAAGCGATCTTGAATCTCAAAGTTCGACGTCGAGGTGACTTCTTCATTTGCATTAAAGTTGGGGCGCTGGCTCCAGTTGGTAATCGCGCGCGCTTCATTGCCTGGATTAGGCTCTTTGGCGCGGCCATAGGTGTAGCTAAACTTGCTATACCAGTTATCTTTCATCGGCTTTTCTAAACTCACCGTCATATTACGCGCATTGCCTTTGCTGGTATTGCGTAATAACAGCACATCTAAGAAGTTGGCGTTTTCGCTAAAACGACGGCCAGCGGCGGCAGCGGGACTGGAAGGATTGTTAAAATTCGCCGGATTCGTGCTTTGGTAGTAATGGAAGCGGCCATCTGGCAAGCGTCCACCTGGATTGCCCAGATTCAAATTCTCATAAAAAATGCCGTTATTGGTTTCAGTAAGCAACAATTCCGCACTGCCGACCAAGTCATACCAGGGCAGCTCACGCTCAAATGCGAGGCTAGCTTTCCACACGCTTGGCATTTCGAAATTCTTATCCAACAGATTGACCGTGGCTCGCGGCGGGTTGCTGGTGCCTGTGGGCACTGGCAATTGCGACAGGATCGGCGTAATTCGCGTTGCAGGATCGGTGGAAATGAACTCCGAAATTAAGGTTCCCGTTTCCGAAAAGTTGTTGCTCAACCAAACCCCTGGAGGGCTGCCAGTGAACAAGCCAAAACCGCCGCGCAATTGCGTGCGTTTGTCAGAATCGAAGGTGTAGTTGAAGCCAACGCGTGGCTCAATAACGTAATTGCCGGTCGCCGTGCCAGTGTTATCCAAGCCCAAGCCACCAAGCGGCTTCAGGGAACCTATCGCGGGCGGCAGGGCAGCGGAGGCTAGGCGGGCGTTAAAGGCAGGCACGTCATTGATATCCGGGATGTCCACGCGCACGCCATAGTTGACGGTCAAATTGCTATTGACGACCCAATTGTCTTGCAAAAACACGCCCCAGCTATTCATTGCCCAATCTGCGGCGGCAGAATCAGGCGGCGTATTTGGCCCGGTCAAGCCAGGGAAGCGCAGGGTGTAGCGCGCTACACGGCCATCGACAAAATTTTGGATGCTGGAAAATTCATAGCGGCCAAAGGCGCTTTCAAGAAATAAATTGAACACGCCCACGCGCTTTAAATCCACGCCTGCCTTAATAGCGTGATCACCGAAAAATAAATTGCCTGCGAAAAAACCGGTGGTGGTATCAACCAGCAAACGGTTTGCATGGCGGAAGCGCTCGCCCCCGAACAGAAAGCGATCGCTGTCCGCGCTGTCGGTGACGGTAACTTCAGGCGTCAACGATACCAGCGGCACCAGTGCTTTGTATTTGCTTTGGCTCATTGAAAATTCGGTCGAAAAACTATCTGACCAATCGGAATATTCATTGAGAACTAAGCTGCGGAAATCTTGAATGCGGGTAAACCAGTGATCCGAAAAGCTTAAGCTAGTTGCGCTGTTATCGCGCACCTCCAACGTGTTGCCCTTGGTAGAATTCCAGCGCACGCTAACGCGGTGATCGTCGTTGATATTCCAATCGACCTTCGCGATATATTTGGTGTCGGTGTTGCTAATGCCATCAATCGTCGATTGCCCCAACGTCCAACCATAGCGCGTTGCGGCACCGCGAATTTGCTGTATTTGCGGATCCGTAAAAATCTGCACCTGTTGGCCGCCGCGAATCACTTGATTGAGCACCGGCGCTGGGTTGGCCGCCTTAAATTTTTCCGCTGAAATGAAGAAAAACAGGCGATCTTGCAGAATCGGGCCACCGAGCGTGAAGCCATAGGTCAGCTCGTCGTTAAAGCCATTGAATTTTTGATTCAGCTCATTATCGCCGACCCAGTTTTTCTTTCGGTAATAACTACTCACAGTGCCTTTAAATTCATTGGTGCCGGATTTGGTAACGGCGTTAATGTTGGCACCGGTGGCATCGCTCGTGGTGACGTCATAGCTGGCAATGCCAATCGCCAATTCTTCGATGGAATCAAGCGATATCGGCTGGTTTAAAGAAGGCAAGCCACCCGCGTTGAGGCCAAATTCGTCATTGGTAGGTACGCCATCAATGGTGACGCTGTTGTAGCGGCTATTTTGCCCCGCTGCGGAAATCGCGCCGGTAGATTTGTCAACTTGCGTAATACGCGGATCAAGGCGCACATAGTCATTAATTGAGCGTGCAATGGACGGAAAAGCGTCGATTTGAGCGCGCGTTACGACACTTGAAGCGCCCATTTTGGTCGGATCAAAGGTATCGCTGATTGATGAACCGCTCACCTCGACCGCCGCTAAGGTGGCTTCGCCCGAAAGTGCAGCATTCACGGTACCAACTTCGCCAAGTTTGAGCGTCACATTCTCGCGCTTGATGGCATCAAAGCCATCTTTACTGACGGACAGTACATAAGGCCCGCCAGTGCGCAGGCCTTTGGAGTTGTAGCGGCCGCTGGCATCGGTCACCAGCAACTTGCGGGTGCCAGTGGGCACGTGCAAGATTTCGACCGTAGCACCGGCAACAGCGTTGCCTTGTGCATCAGTGATCTTGCCGGTGAGCGCAGATGAAGTTTCCTGTGCAAAGGCGTTCATGGCCAATGCCAGTGAGAGCGAAAGTAAGCTGTACCGCGTGTACATTTTCATTTCTGTTCTATCCTTGATGCAGATTAAAGTTTAATGAAGTTTAACATAACTGCTTTTTGTGACACTTTCCAGACGGCTATCGGTAGGGGTGCAATTCAAAGTGATATCAGTTTGAATCGCCTCGCGCCGTAAGCTAAGTCTAAAATTCAGCGGATAGCCTGTTAGACTGCGCGCCGATTGAGAATTAGGCCTAAATTTAGGCAAGGACGCCTTGAAGAATGATTTTGTTGAACCCGCATCGCTCTTTGAGCACCCGTTTGTGAGTGCCACAATCATTTTGAAAAATTTGCGCGTACCCAGCGTGATCGGCGTGTATGAGCATGAAAAAGCGCACGCGCAAATCTTGAAATTGGACTTGGAGCTGAGCTTGCGCTCGGCAAACGCCTCAATCTCAGACAAGCTGCACGACACCGTCGACTACGATCAGCTAATTAAAATGATTCGCGCGTTCGCGCGCAAGCACACGCATGAGCTTCTGGAGCGCTTCACTTACGCTTTAGCGCAGCATTTGCTGGCTAACTTCCCGCTCAAGCATGTGCAAATTACCGCCTGGAAAGAGATTGCCGCGCACGCACCGACAGACATTGCAGTACGCGTGAATATGGCGGCGGGTGAATCCTGGCAGCAAAGCACGCCACGCGGTTTTGAGGATGATCGCTATAATGATTGATGCAATCACCAAAAATGCGGAGCCGCAAGACGATTTCACCGAACTACTTGCCGCACAGCCCATCGAACGCATCGAGCGTGATGGCACCCACTACACATTGTTAGGCACCGCACACGTATCGAAAGCCAGCGCTGACGCCGTAGTTGCGCTGCTCAAAACCGAAAATTTTGACGCGGTGGCGATTGAACTTGACGCTGCGCGTTTTCAAGCGCTGAAAGACCCAGACAGCTATAAAAAGCTTGATTTAATTGAAGTATTCAAGACTGGCAAAGCCATTTTAGTCGCCGCAAATTTAGCGCTTGGCGCCTATCAGCGCCGCCTTGCTGAGCAAGTGGGCATTGAGCCGGGCAGTGAAATGCTGGCCGCTGATCTGGGTGCCAATCAACTTGGCTTACCGACCTTACTGATTGATCGTGACGTCAGCTTGACGTTAGCCCGCTGCCGCGCAGCGCTTGGCTTTTGGGGCGGTGCGAAGCTGATCACGGGCAGCGCACTGAGTGTTTTCTCCGATGATGAAATCGCGCCGGAAGAGATTGAAAAGCTCAAAACCGGCGATATGCTGCGCTCAACTTTTGGTGATTTTGCCAATGAATCGCCTGCGCTATTTGACGCGCTGATCGCCGAGCGCGATCAATTTATGGCGGCAAAATTACGCGAGTTCAGCACGGAGGGTAAATTCAAGCGCGTATTTGCTGTGGTGGGCGCTGGCCATTTAGCCGGCATGGTAGAAGCGCTAAAAACGAATGCTGAGCCGCCAAAAGTCGTGCTTGAGCGCGTCAGCGCCAAGCCTAAACCCTCAGTTTGGCCGAAAATTATCGGCTGGGTGATTACGCTCGTTTTAATTGGCGGCATGGCGTGGGGTTTTCACAAAGGTTTCGATCAAGGTAAAGATCAGCTCCTAACTTATTTAGCAATGACCGCTGGCGGCGCTTTTATCGGCGCGATGCTGGCGCGTGCCAATATCCTCAGCGCACTAGCCGGTGCGGTGAGCGCCCCACTAACCGTGCTGCATCCAGTTCTATCTTCTGGCATGTTCAGTGGCGCAGTTGAAGTTTGGCTGCGCCGGCCGACCGTGCATGATTTCGAAGCGCTGCGCGTCGATTTGCGTGATACCGCTGGCTGGTTTAGAAATAAGGTTTCGCGCGTGCTTTTAGTATTTTTACTGACTAATTTATTCACCGCGATTGGTATTTGGATTACTGTTTTTAATTATATGTATAAATGGGGCGCTGCGGCAATACACCATATTTAAAGCATCCGTTTACCCCAATCATTTTTTTTGATGCATCTATTTTTGATATATCGGTTTTCGATATATCTACCCGATTAAATTCCTATTAAAAAGGTTTTACCCATGTTAGGTTTTTTAAAAAAATTCTTTTTGCCCGATGAATTAGCAAGCCGTCCTGCGGCAAAGATTGCTAAATCAAGCAAAATAGCCGCTAAACCGTCCGCTGCGCCGCAAAAAACCGCTGCTACCAAGCCAGTCGATGCGCTTGCGGCGATTAAAAGCCCGGATATTGAAGTGCGCAAAGCTGCACTGAATAGCATTGACGACTTAACCGTATTAAATGATCGGGCGCAAAACGATAGCGATGCAAAAATCAAACAAATTGCGCTGGCAAAGCTAAAAGTTGAGCTGATTGCCGCGCGTCGAAGCGTCAGTGAACGCATACGCGTATTAAATGTTATTGATACCGCAACGCTGGAATATGTCGCGAAAAGTGCGCCGGAAGCGGAACTGCGCCGTGGGGCATTGGCGAAAATCACGCGCAACGGTTTTTTAGGGGATCGCGCGATCAGCGACCCGGATAGCGCGATTCGTTTGGAGTTAGTCGCACGCATCGAGGCACCAAACACGCTGGAGCGCATTAGCGACGCTAGCCGCACCAAAGATAAAGCGGTGTATCGCGCCGCCAGCGAAAAACTCAGCGCCGCGAAGTTTGCCGCAGGCGATCAGAAAGAGCTAGACGCGCGCGCATTGGCGCTTTGTACGGCACTAGAAGCGTTATTGCGCAATCAACCCGACGATGTTGAAGTTAAATTGGCGACGATTGACAACAGTTGGCAGGCGCTGTCGGCAAAGGCTGCAGGCGCGCTTGGCTTACGATTTTTAGCGACTCGCGACACGCTTAAGCGCATTTTGCATCCGCCTGAGCCAGCTCCAGAGCAAACGCCAGATGCACCCGAGTCAAATACGGCAGAGTCGAACACGCCCGAACCAAACGCCGTGGTATTGCGCACCGGGCTAGATTTAGAACTTGCCGACGCTATGCGCCGCATCAGCGATGCCATATCTGCACAAAACCTGCGCTCGGACACATTGGATACCCTGCAGCGCA
Source organism: Rhodanobacteraceae bacterium (assembly GCA_043754435.1). Taxonomy (GTDB): domain Bacteria; phylum Pseudomonadota; class Gammaproteobacteria; order Xanthomonadales; family SZUA-5; genus JANNYA01. Next base: position 9,761 of record JAYUUS010000272.1, on the reverse strand, counting down.
ACGTCGATGCGCGCTTTGCCGCGATCCAGCCGAGTGCGGAAGATGTGGCTGCCATGGCAAATACCCGTGCGCAGCTTGCCGCCGTTCGGGAATCGATGCGCGCGCAAGCCGCCCAGCGTCAAGCAAAAGTGGATGCTGAGGCAGCGGCGGCACGCGCATTGATAAAGCAGTTCGCGGATGCTGTTGAAGCGGGTGACTTAGCCGCTGCGCGCGCCCAAGAAAAGCTTATTGACGCGAAAAAATCCGAATTTGGCGCTGTGCTTGCGGCTGCCGATAAACGCAGCTTGGGTGATGCCAAAGCCAAGCTCGGCAAACTGCTGGGCTGGGAGCGTTGGAGTGCGAATAAACTTCGCATAGAGCTGTGTGACGAGGTGCAGGTGCTGAGCGGATCTGGGCTGCATCCAGACGCATTGCAGGCAAAAATCACCGAGTTAAAAGCCCGCTGGGCGGAATTGGATAAGCTTGATGGCTTGGACGCCGAAGCGGCAAAAGCATTAGGCATAGGCAAACGCTTTCGCGCCCTGTGCTTTGAAGCGATCAAGCCCGCGCAAGGCTATTTTGATAAGCGCAAAGAGCTGCGCGGCTTGAAGCGTGAGGAAACCGAAACGCTGATTACCCGGGCGCAAGCGTTGTTGAGCAGTACCGAAATCGCAACGCCCAAGGCCCTGCTGGACGCGCGCGGCGATCTGTCCGAACGCATGCGCAATTTGGATCAGCTTGACCCGAAAGCGCGCGCGATGCTGTCCAAACAGATTCGCGAAATCAATGATGGCTTAAGCGAAAAGCTAAACGAGCAGCGCAAAGCGGCAGAAACCGATAAGCGCAAATTGATTGCGCGCTTACGTCGCGACTTGATCGGTAGCGACCCCGCTGCTGCGATTGCTGCGGCAAAAACGGCGCAGTCGGAATGGAAAACCTTAGCCCGCGCCGACCGTAAAATTGAAGATGAGCTGTGGGCGGAATTGCGCGGCTTGGTCGACCCGCATTTTGCCAGCGCCAAAGCGGCGGATGAAAAGCTGCGCACACAAGAGTCTGAAAAAGCCGCCGCCGCCGAGGACATTATTAGCCGCACCCGCGCCTTAGTCAGTGATGTCGACGCCGAGCACAGCGTCGCTAGCGCCCTGGAAAAGCTCGAAAACGAGTGGCGCGCGCATATGCAAAGCACCCTACCCGTGGAAAAGCCGAATGCCCGTCGCGAGGGCCGTGATGGCTTTGGTCGCGATGGCTCTGGTCGTGACGACCGGGGCACGAAATCAGGCGGCAAAGCAGGCTCCGGTGCAGACGCACGCAATGATGCCCGCAATAGTGCTGAACGGGATCGCGAACGCAGTAAAGACCGCGCATTTGACGCCGCTGTCGCCCAAGTGCAGCAGGCCGTTGCCGCCGTTGAAGCGAAAAAGCTAAGCGCTCAAGCCCAGCTTGCCGCGCAAAAAAGTGCGCTCTGCTTGGAGCTAGAAAGCGCCTGGTTAGCTGCGGAGAACGCCAGCGCCAAGATTGATTTCAGTGAGATTAGAGCGCGCTGGGATGCATTGGGCACCCTGCCCGCTGCGCTAGAGTCGCCACTTCTTAAGCGCTTTGAAGCCACCTTCGCCAGCGCGCAAAGCGGTGTGCCAGCCGATGCCGCCACCCTGGCGCAAAACGCCAGCCGCGCGGCAGCGATCGCGATGGCTTTGGAATATCTAATTGGCCGCGAATCACCGGCCGCTTTAAAAGCCGAGCGCATGCAATACCAAGTGCAGCGCCTGAGCGCTAAGCTCAGTCAAGGCAGCAGCGAAAGCCGAGAAGCTGAAATTGCACGTTTGCGCAGCGAATGGCTAGCACTGGGGCCATTGGCTCCAGATGCGCGCGCTGAGATTAGTGCGCGGATTGGTGACTAGGAGCGCTTGCCCATTATCACGCATCGCCTTCACATAGATCACAGGCGCGGTTGTTAAATTAGACCTTAAGACTGAGTGGCAGTAGGTCCTTTGGCAGCTGTACTTGCTCTTTCATCACCTCATCATGCGTCGGTTTTAACCAAACGCACACTCGGTGCATCGCTATTGAAAAATGCTTAGGAATTTCCATGCGCATCAAATCAGGCCAGGGCTACGTTCGCAACATTCTTGTCGTCAGTATTCTCGCAGCATTGTTTGCGACGCCACTCCAGGCGCATCAGACAGTGCCGCAAAACCTAGGCTACGGCCTCGATTTTCTAGTCGCGAGTGAGAGCGCTCTGCGCTCAAGCAATCCACCCGTGCAGTTGTACAACGGTTATGCGAGCGAGCAGGCGGCACTGTATGCCAGCCGCGCGATCACCGACAGCGCCAGCGGGCGTGTGCTAGTCGACATCACGCTCAGCGGTGCGGCCGAAGTGAAAAGCGTGCGGCTTGCGCTGCTTGCCAAAATACCGTCTTTCACAGTCAGTACGATGGATGACAGTTATCGCGGCGTGGGAATGATCGAAGGCTATGTTGCCGTCGCGGATGCGCCTGCACTCGCCCAGGTAGCCGGCGTACGCGGTGTGTTTCTGGCGCTCAAGCCGGAGCTTGAATCTGTGCTCGGCCAAACCGACCCAGTCGTAGGCCAAGAGTCCAAGACTCCGGGTCCGGACGTGGTGCCGGGCGGCACACTCAACAAGATTGGCACGGCGTTTGATCAAGGTGTAGTCCAGCACCGTGTTGATCGCATTAACCAGCTCTACAATCCCAGCGCCCCCGTAAACTATGACGGTGCCGGTATCAGCATCGCAGCCATGTCCGATAGTTTCGACACCCGCACCGCAGCGCCGCATGCGCCAGCCGGCGTGCTGTCGTTTGATTTGCCCGGTGCCGCCAACAATCCGATCAACACCAACCCAGTCTTCATTCACGTGGAAGGCCCAGCCGCCGCCACCGACGAAGGCCGTGGCATGGTCGAAATCTTGCACAAAATGGCGCCGCGCGCGCGTCTAGGATTTGCTAGTGGCTCGTTGGGGGAATTGGCCTTTGCCGAAAGCATCCGTCGCCTTGCAAATTTGCCCGGTTTTCCGAACACCGGCAGCTTTAATGCCGACGTTATTGTCGATGACATCAGCTATGGCGGCGAGCCGTTCTATGGCGAAAGCATTATCGGCAATGCAGTGGATGATGTTGCTGCAGCCGGGGTTTCGTATTTTTCCTCCGCAGGCAATAACATTGGCATCAATGGCTATGAATCCAGCCTACGCTTAGTCCCGAACGGTGTGGGGCTTACGTCGGCCACAAATACCGCCCTAGCCGGCACCAATATCGACCTGACCGGCGTGCCGACCGATCTTTACGCGGGCGGTTTCCACAATTTTAATCCAGCCACAGGTCAGTTAGATGTGGCGCAATTGACCAATCTGCCAGCGACCGCGCAGAGCACGGAAATGCAGTGGGACGACCCGTATGACCAGCGCGCACTGACGCTGGTGCAGCCGCCGGTCTATTCAAGCGGCGGCACCATTGGCGGCGGTACCACGTCGGTGCAATTTGGCGCCACCTCCACGCCACCCCTGCCGCCGTTTACTGCGGGCACCGCGTACGTGATTACGGAAACCGCCACTAGCGGTGATTTTGACGGCATCGTCACCATTTTCGACGCGACCAATACCCAGATCGTTAGTCAAGACACCGGCACCGATGAAGTTGTTACCTTTTATCCTCCGACCACGGGTCAGTACCGAATTGTAGTTACCCCGTTCGCGGCCACGGCTGGCAATTTCACTTTGACCGTCAATACTGCCACTGGTGCCACCGCAGGGGTCACTACTGATCTCAATTTGCTGTCATTTCGTGCAGACACCGGGGCATTCATCGCAGCCAGCTCCCTCACCAGCAACAACCGTGCAAACAATCGCCCGGTCGAACTCGGTTCGATAGGCTCGCCGTCTGGCCAGGTACAGGTGCAGTTTGTAATTGCGCGCTCCAATATCGCGGTTGCGCCGCAATTGCCGACCCGCGTGCGTTGGTCGATTCGTGGCAATGGCGCGGGCGGCATTGGTCCAGCCGAATACTTTACCTATAACACCGTCACCACCAAAGGCCACGCCACCGCTAAGGGCTGCAACGGTACTGCGGCGTATAGCGTTTTCCGCGCAAATATCCCGGAATCCTTCACATCGCCCGGCCCTGCCACCATCCTGTTCGACAAAAACGCCGTGCGCTTGCCCACTGCGGATATTCGCCAAGTACCGCGCGTTGCCGCCGCTGATGCCGCCAATACCTCGATGTTCGGGGGGGATTCTGGCAGTGATTTGGACGCTAACCCGAACTTTTCTGGCACCAGTGCCGCAGCACCTCACGCGGCAGCGATTGCCGCTTTAGTCCTGCAGGCGCGCGGTGGGCCGCGTTCGGTCACTTCAGCCCAGATGACTCAGATCCTGCAGCGCTCCGCGTTCCCGCATGATCTAGATCCTTCGGCGGCCAGTGGTGTGGCATCAACGACTGACGGTGGCACTGTTACATTGAATATCAACTCGGACAACGACAGTAATCTGCTGACTGGTCAGAACGATCCCAACTCCTTTGCGCTGAGCTATGCGGGTGCGGGTTCAATCACCAGCATTACCTTCAACCCGCAGGGCTTGGCGACGACCGCAGGCCACGTGACCGGGGGCAACCACGGCGTACAGGACAATGTTCCGGCAACTAGCATTACCTATTTTGAGAACAACTTCCCAGGTTTGGTATTCCTGCCCGCCACCCGGCCCTTCACATTGGGCACACTGACCGGCCTCACCCCTGCAGATGTCATCGCACCGCTCAGCGTCGCACCGTTCACGGGTTTCACCAACTTAGCCCCGGCACCGTCGAATGGCACCTCGCATTTCTGGAGCATGACCATCGGCTTCGCATCCGGCGCGCTGGTTCAAGGTAATGTCGCGCGCTTTACCATCGGTCGCGGCGCGCAGCATTCCGCAGCGACAGGTAACGGCACCACCATCGGGCCGGGCGCGACTACGAGCAACCCAATCGCCGACCTGTTCGGCGGCGGCGTATTCTTGCCTTCTGGTACTGTAGTCACCGACGGCATGGCCTTCACCGGCACCACATCGACGGGTGCTACCTTCAGCGGCACGATCAAAAATGCAATCGGCCGTGGCTACACCAAGGTTGATGGTTTTGGCTTCATTGATGCAGAGCGCGCAACCACGATTCTGTTCCAGGACGGTTTCGAAAACTAAGCTCTAGCCATTGGATCGAACGGGTTCGCCGTTCGATCCTGCTGTGAAAGCCGCACGACTGGGTAGCTGGTGGTGCGGTTTTTTATTGGGCATTTTCAAAAGTTCAGTCGCGGGAAAAACTGTCCAGTTTGCAGTTTTTAGCGCTCACGGGTGAAAAATCGGGCGAAATGTCATGTGCAAATCACGCATCGTCATAGCGCAGCGGCACTCTTTAATCCTGCACTTGCCGCTGAAACGAATTTGAGTGATGCTTTGGATTCCAATCACGAACAAGGAAATCAGCATGGCAATTCGCAATCTATTATTGGGTTTGGCGCTATTTCCGATCACCGCGTTTGCAGTCGGTATCGAGTCGGTTACCCTGATGACGGACAATAAAGGCCAACCGGGAGAAGCAGTAGAGGAGTTTTTGCCGAGCGATCTGATGCAACATTTTGACATTAAGCTTGACGCCACCGAAACCGGCAACCACAGCTTTTTGGTCGAGTTCTGGGCCGTCAGCACCACTGCCGGGGATAACATAAAGGTCACAGAATTCAAGACCAATTCACTGGTGACCAACACGATCAATGCACAAGTGTCCCTACCAAGCGACTGGCCCGCCGGGCATTATAGGTTGGATATCAAGATGGACGACACCACCATCGGCACGCATGAGTACGATGTGGCTGAAGCAAAATAAGGCGTTGTCATTCGATATGAGTCATCAAAGGAACTTAATGCGTCGTTTTTTTATACATATTGTAGTAGCCGCTGCGATTGGACTTGCAGGCTGCAGCGGCCCAAAACCCGAGGTGGCCACGGCTTATAACGATCAATATGGTGCGGTGAAAACCTCAATGTTTAGCAAATGTCCAACGATTGAGGGCGTTTGGCATTTGGCGAACTTATCTGGCGGTTCACTCACGCTAGAGGATGGTCAAGCGATCCAGCATTTTCGCTGGTTCGCACCTTATTTATTTGGTTTATCTATCACCCAACAAGACTACATCGCGATTGAGCCGCGCTCGCTTGAAACGGTACTGTATCTAGCCGCTACAATTCCTGTTGCGAATGGTCAATCGGTCAGCTACACCACTTTGGAGGACGCAAAAACGCCATGCGTGGGGCACGGATGGCGCCAGGTTGAAAAACACTACCATTCAACAAACGAGGCTGCGGCCAGGGTGTTAAAGCTGGTTCCTGAACAGCCCGTGCAAATTACCCAGACGGATTACATCGCACAGACATCGAACCATGAGCTACTCATCGCGACTCGGATTGACTACTCAGGCACAGATAGCCAAGACCGAGCTAAAAAGATCAATTCTGGCTATTGGCATTTCATCAAAATGCCGCGCTTGTACGAGGATCCAAAAGCACAAGGATTCAAATAGTGGGCCGCCCGCTGCAATCTCATGCCACCGGGCAGCAATGCCATTAACTTAAGGAAATTCCGCGAAAGATTCGTCATCGCGAGGAGCGCAGCGACGTGGCGATCTCCATACGCGTCGAGTAAAAAACAAGATTGTTTCACTGCGTTCGCAAAGACGAATCGGTGCCTTTTCCCTTAAGTTAATGGCATTGCACCGGGCAGCTCGTAACCGCTAAAAATCTTGAAAGTTAACCCCGCCGATATTGTCTTCATTGCCGCGTCGGCTGGCATTGCCGCCCTGATATTTGGCTTGATCTTTCCCTTTCGTGGCGCGCGCTAGCAGTTGCGTAAAGTGTGTGTCACTAGGGAATTTAGAGCTAAAGCCAATGCTGGCGGTTAGTTTAAGGGTCGCTTCGCCGGGCTTTAAATTAATGTCGCGCGCGACCGCTGCTACCAAAGTGTCGGCAAGCTTTTGCGCTTGGAACTCAGGCACTAAGGGCATCAAGACCACGAACTCATGGTTGTCCCAGCGCCCAACGACTTGACTGCGCTCTAAGGCGCGTGAAATGCGCTGGGCAATGGTTTTAAGCACCCCGTCTGATTTTTCTTGACCGTTCTGCTTGGAAAACTCGCGGAATTTATCTAACTCAATCCACAAAATAGAAAAATTAGCGCGTGATTTCACCGCGTCCGTAAAACCCGTCGAAGCACGCAATTCTACTGCGGCGCGATTGTAAATCTGGGTCAACTTGTCAATTTCGCGGTCGGATTTATCTTCCGCTTCACCGCGCGCAAGTTCCATCGAATCAATTGCGCGCTGGGCAAACTCACCGGCATCGTTTAGTTCATCGCTGCTAAAACTGCTGCCCGGTTCACGCGCGATCAAAAGCACGCCGAACCCGGGTTTTGGAATCGGAATGGGCATCACCACCAGCGTTTGCGCAGTCCAGCGGCCAACCTCGGCAAGCAAATTTAAAGTCACCGTATTGCCAGACCAAGCGACGTTTTTAAAGGGTTGCTCATACGCCTTGACTAAGGATTCATATTCCGTCTGCGCGCGCGGGTCGCCGCAAACTAAACGATCGCCCTCCCCTTCAGGAAAACGCACCAAAGCGGCACACGAGCGCTGGGGCAAGGTTTTTTTGACGCGCGCGAGTAGTCGACGCAAAACGACAAAACTCAAATCATCCGTGCTGGACCGACTGACGGCCTCTTTGAGTTCAGCATCAAACGCTTGCTTTATATTTTCCCGCTCTGTGTGAAGTTGAAAATGCGCGTCTTTGCGACGATCCAGAGCTTGTTCGCGACGTTTTCGCACCACGATGAAAAGCGCAATAGCAATGGTTAAGCCTAGAGCCGCCGTCATTGAGACGGTATAGACGTTCCAGCTTAGGAACTCCGCATTTTGCGCATAAACAGTCGCTGGAACCCAGGCCAGAGATACGGCTACAGACGTCAAGCACCAAAAATGAACCATAAACCGCTTCATTTATCGCTAGGTGAATCAAGGTGCTGATGCAGCCAAGCGTTGACGGTATCGTGCCACTGGATCGAATTTTCCGGCTTTAAAATCCAGTGATTTTCATCTGGATACCAGAGAAACTTACTTTCGATACCTTTGCGCTGCAGGGCTGTGAACGCGCTGACTCCTTGCTCAAACGGCACGCGAAAGTCGTTCATGCCGTGGATGACCAAAGTAGGTGTTTTCCAATTCTGCACTTTAGTAATGGGATTGTCGCTTTCAATCGCAGCGCTATGCTCCCAAGCAACGCCACCATTTTCCCACTCATCAAACCAAAGCTCTTCGGTCGAATAAGCCATGAAACGCTTGTCAAATATGCCCGCATGCGTGACTAGGCATTTGAAGCCGTCCGGCCACGCGCCCGCAATCCAGTTAGTCATATAGCCGCCATAAGAACCGCCCAACGCACAGGCGCGTTTGCCGTCTAGGAACGGGTACTTTTCTAGTGCGGCGCTTAGGCCCTTTTGCAAGTCTTCAAGTGGTTTGCCGCCCCAATCGCCGCTGATCGCGTCCGTGAACTTTTGGCCATAGCCAGTGGAGCCATGAAAATCCACCATCACTGCGGCAAAGCCCTGCCCGCTGTAGGTTTGAGGGTTCCAGCGATAGTGAAAATGGTTGCCGAAGCTGCCCTGCGGGCCACCGTGGATTAAAAATGCGATTGGGTAGTGCTTGTTGGCGTCAAAATTGGCGGGCTTCACTAACCACGCATAGACGGTTTCACCCGCCGCACCTGCGAAGCTAAATTGTTCAGCGGCACCGAATTCAATGTTGTTGAGCTGAGCAGCATTGACTTGCGTAAGATTGGCAATCGCCCCGCCATTAAGCGTGGTTGCAAACAGCTCAGCCGGCGCGCGCAGGTCGTCACGCGCAAACACCACTTTGTTTTTATTGACGGCATAGCCGGAAATTGTGCCCGCACCCGAAATGGGCTTGGCAGTGCCGGTCGCGACATCAATACTAAACAGCGGGTGTTGGCCCAGATCATCGGCGGCGGTAATCAGCGTTTTGCCATCCTGTGAGATCGCGAGCCCATCTGGAGAGCGGTCCCAATCGGGCGCAATTTCACGGGTTTTGCCAGTGCTGAGCGTGCGCTCCATAATGCGATAGCGATCCGCTTCAAAACTAGCGCGGCTCATCGCGCGGTAATACAGCTTTTTGCCGTCCGGGCTTGGCAGCGGAAAGGCGTCCCAAGCTAAATTATCGGGCGTTAAATTGGTTGCCGCTTCCAAACCGCCGATTTGACTCTGATAAACGTCAAAATTGGTGCTCCAAGGTTCGGTTTTCCCGGCAATGCGCGCGCCAAAATAAAGTGTGCTGCTATCGGCGCTAAACGCATATTCGGAGTCATCGCCATGGGGTTTGCTGGGTACGTCTGCATCCATGGCGCTACCACCAGCGCCGCGACTGACGAGCTTGGCTGCAGTGAACAATTCACCGGTCAAGTTGGCTGAGAACAGCTGCGCGCGCGTGCCGTTCGCCCAAGTGTCCCAGTGCCTGATAAAAAGCTTGTCGTGTAGCGTACCGGTCGCCTTTTTTGCCGCTGTTGCTGCGATGCGTGACTTGGTACAGGCAAAATCAGCGCCGCAATCAACAAATACTTCACTGGAGAAAGCGACCGTTTTGCCGTTTGGCGCAATCACAAACCCGCCGATGTCGAGCGCAATGTCGCTTATTTGCTCGGCTTCCCCACCACTTAAAGACAGCCGCCAAATTTGGCT
>JAYUUS010000271.1:0-24140 GCA_043754435.1 Rhodanobacteraceae bacterium | reverse complement strand
TTCTCGTCAATCATCCAAGGCAAGAGCCCGGTGCGTAAGTTGCGCCCGCCGGGATCTGTGCGGGGGGCCTGCCGTAAGGCAGGTTCCTACCGCGATAGCTGCAACTACGGGCAAAACCAAAGTTGCCGCGCCGACTAGCGCCACCGGCATCGCCCTTGCGGAGGCTTTTTTTGCTTGGGTGAAGGATGTGTTGAAGCGCAAAGACACTGAAATAAATACGCCGAAAGCGATCTTTCATACCCATGAGGACGGGTTACTCATGGTTACGCCGCTGGTGTACCAAGCCTATGCGGAAAGCGACTGGACCGAGGTGCAATCTGCCGTGCACGCATCCTCCTACATGCTCAGCATCCGCAAACGCCATGTGCATCACTACACCATCAAATCGCCAAGCGGCCAAATTAGCGGTAAAACTCTGGCGTGCAGCGTGGTTTTGCCAGAGGCATGCAGAGTGATGTTCGGTAAATTGGAGTCTGCGAATCCTTACTTGTTGGGGCGCAAGTGATGGTTCCGCTTACTTTGACTTCGCGTGGGTTTGTGCGAATCCTTATTTACTGGGGCGCAAATATTTGATCCATGCGCTTGTCGTTACGCCTTCGCTTATTTGAGCTTAAAACAAATCTGACTTGGAGTTCGCAGCCAACGGCCTTCGCGTAACGTTTGAGCGTATCGATGGATGGAGAATGCTTGCCATTACTCAACGCTGATTCTAGTCGTGTAACAGCTGATGCTTGTGTGCTCATACGCGTCGCAACTTCCGCTTGGCTTAAGCCCGCTTTGGTTCGCGCCCCCAGCATCTGCCGCAGAATCTCAAACTCCGGCTCAAGTGCTTCGTACTCGGCGCTAACACCAGGTCGACTTAGAGCGGTTTTCTTAAGGTCTTCGTGTTTCATTGCTTTTTACCTCCGCCAGCCGGTATTTGGCTAGCTTCAATTCCTTGAGTGGCGTCTTTTCCGATTTCTTGATGAAACCGTGGAGCATGACGATGCGCTGTCCTACTAGCGTGCAATAAAACACCCGAGCGATTCCCTCTTTACCTTTGATTCGAAGCTCAAAAAGTCCATCGCTCATAGCACGGGTATGTGGCATGCCGAGATTTACGCCAAATATCAGCATCATGTCGGTGAGGTGCAGGTATCTCGCTAACAGGCCGTCGGGTAACCCAAGAACGAAGGATTCAACCGCATTATTGTGGTATTTGATTATCCAGGACATGATTTTACAGTAACATATTTGTACCTATTTTGTGAATCCAACTTCGCGTCATTAAGCACTCGCTTACCGTAAACTGCCACTTCTGCATATGCACCTGGAGTTGAGCACACATGACATTGATGACGGTTGATGAACTGGTCACGGATTACCTGCGTCTAAAGCTTCCTCGCCCAGAAACTGAAAAAGCCTATCGCAGCCGTGGGCGGAGCGTTGTAAAGCGTCTTGGTGTATCGCTCATCAGTGAAATCAATGTAGAGCATGTGGTGCTCTATCGCAATGCGCTTTTACTAGATGGCCGATCCGTTGCAACATGGAACACCAACCGCCGACACTTAATCGCACTCTGGCGTCACGCCATTCGATTCAAATACCTTACCGAATGCCCGTGGAGCGTCGTGGAAGGCGGTCGCGAACCCAAAACCAACAAATCAGTAGGGACCGACGCGCTTAAAGTGGCCGTAGATACGATTCGTACCTCATCGCCTAAGCGTTTCCTGCCGCACGCTTTTTGGCGATTGCTGACTATGACCTTGGCAATGACTGCGATGCGTCGCTCACAGCTGATCGGTTTAGTTTGGTCCGACGTGATCTTTGACGATGGTATGTCACGTATTTTATTGCGGGCTGCGACCAGCAAAACGAATCGCGAATATGAGGTGCCCATGTGCAAAGTGCTGAAAGCTGATTTTGAGAAATTCCACCGGCGTGCGCGCAAATTATGGGGCGATGCGCCCGGATTCGAGACTTCTCAGGTGTTCCACATCCGCCTACACCTAAATGATCCAAGCGCTACAGCCTTGCAAAAATCCTTGAGTAACGATTCTGTGAGCCAGTTTTTTCGCCGATTGTCGCGCCATTCAGGCGTTAAAATTTCTACACATCGGCTAAGGCACCGCACCGCGACCATTTTGCTTCAGCAGGGTACCGACGTTCGCACTGTCCAGGATTTACTCGGCCACACATCCGTGCTGACGACTATGCGCTATGTCCACCCCGACACGACCATCACGGCAAACGCGCTGGATAAGATGGCCGAGAACGATGGGGATCTATTTTCCTAATCGGACTGGCTTTCCGGCTCTACTTCTTCCAATGCCGCCGGGAGATCTCGACGGATATGCAAAACACGGATCACTTCAATCGCGGCATCACGCTCAAGATACAAAACCAGGTACGGAAACCCTGCGATATGGCGAACTCGTAAGCCAGGTATTAGGTGACTATAGCGTTGACTGCCAATGCCGGGGTTTCGGCAAATTGATATGACCAGCAATCTAAATTCTTTGAGGAATCGCTGGCCAAGAGTTCTTTTTTCTTTTTCGTAGAATGCGACTGCAGATACCAAGTCAATGTCTGCGAGAGGCTTAATTACGTCCTGCTTCATGCCCCGGATAACGCAACTGCGCGCGTCCAAACGGAATCAAAATACGCCTCATTCATCACAATGCTGGGCCCGGAGTTCATTCCTTCTAGCAACATTTCCTTTAATCGAACTTCCGCTTTAGCCACTTGGTCGCGCCGTATTAGTTCGCGAACGTATTCACTGGTAGTGCTATAGCCGCCAGCCTTGAGCTGCACATCAATGAATTCCTTCATCGGCGCAGGGAGAGAAATATTCATCGTTGCAGTAGTCATGAAGCTAGTATATCACGATGGCACTTTTTGCCAATCTCGCAGAGGCATAAGCACCAACATTAACTGAAAATAAACGAAACCAAATTTTAGTGATACGAATTTCCGATAAAACCCGTTTTGTCAGCAGAGCTGACAAGAAATAAAAAACATGTAAAACGTGACGTGAATGTTTGTATTCTGTGACGTACTTGCACATTATGACTTATGTTATTATGCTCAGTAATCAGAACAGGGTTTTGGTTGGACTTTTAATCCGTTGGTCCCGAGTTCGAATCTCGGGCGACCCACCAATTTTGCAGCAAAAATTTCCCTGACGCCCCTAGGCTGTGCAAGGCCGTGCACATTGTCAAGTTTTATTTTAAAAATAATTTTTGACAATATTTAGGCCCAGTACGTAAACGGCCTTTATGGAAATTTCGTATCAAAAGCAAGAAATTTAGTTATTTTGGCGTAACAACTGCGCTTTTCCGGTTTTTGGCACCTTTAACGGGATGGCTGGCTAAAGCCGCGCATGCCTATAAATTTCAATGTCGCGTTCAACTTGTTTATTCAGTGCCGCCGTTGTCACACCCATATCCGGCCATACGTAGCGCATGGTGGTGAGGATCGAGGTATGACCGAGAAGTTCTTGCACGTGACGCAGATCTAAACCATTGCGAAGTAGTAAAGTTGCCGCACGATGGCGAAGCCGGTGGGCTGAGATTCGGGTGCCGCTGTCGCGCGCGAGACGTCTGAAAAAATCGGAGACACAGTCATGTGTCAGTGAACTGGCACGTTGAAGGCCGGAGAGATGTAAGCGCAAATTGAAGACTTGCGAGTTTTCAAACTCTAAATCTGTGCCCTGCCAAGCGCCGCGAGATACACGCCTGAACTCTGAAAGCAGCGGGCTAAGATAACTGCAAACAGGCGCTTCATATTCGCGCTCGGTTTTGCTGGTTTCTCCCCGCAAGAGAATGACTGGAAGATCAGACAGAGTTACGTCGGCCCATTTGAGCCCAACAAGCTGCGAACGGCGCATTGCGGTAAGTGCCAGTGTTACCAGCAAGAGCCGCCAAAAGCCGTGCGGCTCAAAGCGTCCATCGCGCATGCCGATAGTTTGCAAGGCCAGTTTTAAATCAGAGGAACTCACCAGTTTTGGCCGAACGTTCTCGCGGCCTGCAGCAACTGGCTTAAACGGGCACGCTTTGATCCAACCGCGCTTGACTGCGTCGCCAAACATGGCGCGTAAATGCCTACGGTTACTATTCCAGGTCACCATCGAGCAGCCGTCTTTCAATGAACTATCACGATATTTGATGACGTGTTCAACGGTCACATCACTGATTTCGAGTGAACCTATGCGCGTGGCAAAGCTGCGCGCGCGTTGCCTATAGGCTTTTTGCGTGTCCGGGCGCAGAGAGCGCGGGCGCAGGTATTCTTCTGCGAGGTCAAGCACGTTCAAAAGCGGCTCCGACATAACGGTGTATGTTTAGTTTGCCACTGTGTGACGGTTAGTTATGTTATTTGCACCGCATAGTTTCTGTTATTTCCGCCCAATAATTGCCTTGTTCTGCTCAGGCAATGCGTTAAACAGCACTTTACAGGCGCTGGGCATGACCACGGCGCAGCGTAGGGTGGACTTACTGACCTTGCCCTGCGGATCACGAATCATGTATTCCAAAACGTGTCGGCGTTGCACGCAAAGAACGTAACCGGATGCGGTAACTGCCGTTTGCAAAGCAATCCAGTCATCCCCGGCAAACGCCTTAAAAATCTTAGGTGTGACTAGCAATAAGCCGTCTTCGTGGACGTGCAGCATTGCGGTCGGGCAATTTAAGTCACTGCCATCTTGGTCGAGCAGTGATTTCACATAAGCGAAAAACGCTTCAGAAAGAGCGATGCCACTGGCACCGGTCGGCGCGGTCATGGCTGCTGATGCAGCTGCTGGCTTGCTTGCCGCGCGTGTCGGTGCAGTGTTTGCCCGTGTTGCCTCTGGTGCATTGGTAAGCGATCTGGCTTTTACGGCTGGTGCAGGTGCTTGTTTCGTGGGTGCAGAAGTACTCGCTTTGGCTGAGCCAGCTTTAGGCTTTTTAATCGGCCCACACAACTGTTGCATCAGTAGCGCTTCTTTTGCAGCGGCTTGCGCGCTTAACTCTGGTGCAGATGTAAGCATTGAGTTTTCTTCTGGCCCAAGTGTTCCTTCTGGCGCAGTAAATTCCGGCTGTTCGGCTGACCCAGCGCTATGCCAACGCCCAGATTCGTCCTGGTAGTCGCCTGGATCAGAATCAAACGTGCTGAATTCGTCTGCCCCAGTGGTCTCCTCAAAGTTTGCAGCTGGCCCAGAGGCTCGCTGGCTCACAACTGCACCAGAACTAGGCTTCTGTTTTACCGCTGCCCCAGCTTTAATCACTTTGACTGAGCCAGCAAACGCCGGCGGCACTTTGCCCGGCCCCCAGATGCGAAAGGCCTCGAAGCGAAGCACGCTAAACTCACTCGACCAACTACCCGCATGCACCATCGTGTTCCAGATGGCTTTTCCGGACGGTGTCGCCACACACATGCCGTGTTCCTGCAGCACGTCGTACACGCGCGCTGGTTCACTAGGCACGGTGGCGTCACCGGCGCGCAAGTCTTTGACGATCGCCTCCGCTGCCGCGCGGCAGAGCACCCACACGTCGCTGGCGGCGTCCGGAGCGTGCTTTTTGCGCGTGACGAACACTTGCGCGCCAGGCTTGTTGAGCGTGAGTTTGCCGGTGGTCACCAAGCCACGCAGACTGCGCATGTACTTGTCGACCAGCGCTATGCTGGTAGCCCCAGTGGTTTGTGACACGGCTGATTTCGGCTGCCCCAGATCTTTTGCGACAGATTGACCATCCGCCTGCACCAGAATTTCACCGAGCACGCCTGAGCCAGGGCCATGCACATCGCCGACCGCGCAGAGTAATTGCTGGAGCAGTTCTTGATCGGCGGAGATCCAGCGCCTGCCCGGTTCGGGAATAATTTCGGTGAATAGCGCTTGGCCAACCTGCGTGTGCAGTTTGTAGGGCGCTTTCTCGAATGACAGCTGATATTCGCTGATGCCGTGCCGGCGCATGGAGCCATTCAACGGACTCCACCGCACGATGCGATCAGACGTTTTCGCCAGTAGGCTTACGCCTGCACCAACTTTGCCTGGATCATGCAGCAGGATTGAGCAAAACACCCCATACGTCCAGCGCGTTGCCGCTTCGTTGACGCGCTCGGCGCTGGCTCCAGAGGGCAAGGAGAACTTGCGTCGAATTTTCAGCGCAATGACTGCCGCATCGAGGGTATGCACCAATAGCCCGCCACAAAAGGCGTGATGATGAACTTCCGACGCGGGCGCTAGTTGTACGGCTTCGGCAAACTGGCGGATCGCATCGAGGCAACAGACTTGCCAGTCGATTTCAGGCACGCCCATCAATTGACGGAGTTCGGCGATTCGAGACTCTAACTGGAGCAGCGCCAGCAATTCATCACCAGAGAGTACCGGCTTAATTTGCCGCTGAGCCAGATCCCGATAGCTGTACGCCTGCACCAGGGGTGTGACCGGCGGGCTTACCGCTGGAGCAGAGGTTTGTCTTTTGAACAGGCCAACGAGGTGCTTCAACATGACCGGCTCCGGGCGTTGGGCGAAGCGCCTTTTGCCTTTGCCAGTGCCGTTTTAACCATTAGGTTTACGCCCTTGTCCCTAAGCCATTTCCCTTCGCCTCCTGACAATTTGTCAGGGCAGGAGGCGGCCCTTTCAGATAATCCCAAGACCAAAAACCATTTTGTTGGTGTTGCTGTCGTCGCCATTTTTGTGTGCTACCTAAAGCTATAGCGCGTGCGTACCATGCCACAGGAAAAATAACCTCGACAGGCATGTGCTGGTTGTTTGAATTTAGCTGGGCTATGCGAGTGAGCGTGCGCCTGAGCGTGGACGTGCGCGCCTGCACGCGTAGCACACTTATGGAAAATCAACCAGCACAGGCGTGTAGAGGTTTATTACATTTTGTTCGGCTATCTTAATTTGCGACGGGGTTCCCGGAATCGAATTGGAGTGCTATGAGCCGTACCTGGATTGTAATGCCGCTAATGTTCGCAACCTTGACCGCACAAGCGGGTGAATGGGTCGGGCGCTACAGCATTGTCAACATGCCTGGAGCGCGGTTAAGCGCGCCGGTCAATCAGGTGACGGCATGATCGGTCGCTTACTTACCAAGCTTGAGCTTGAAATTGTGTTCCTGCATGCCGAGCGATTACTCGCGCTTGGCTTTCCGAGCAACGCAGCGGCGTGCTTAATGGATGAAGCATTCGCAGCGTTTCCGTATGACTGGCAGGCCGTCGTGCTAGCGGACATGCAGTTTATGCAGAACGTCACGGACGCCCAAGCAGGACTTTTTGACGCTAACGACACCGAGGTGTGCCCATGAAACAAATGACCTTCGGGTGTTTGCTGACTCTGGGACTCAGCCTGTCGTTCACAGCAAATTCCGCTCAGCCGCAAATCGTAGGACGTTATGCACGACTTGTGGGTGATGCAGCGCCAAGTGTCAATGCACAGCCCGTTAAAACGATGGATGCTGTGGCCGATGCAAGAATTACTCGCGCCATTGCCCTTGCTCCACCAAAACCTTCACCGTGGCTTTGCAAAAGCATGGCTTCTGGACAATTTCGATGCACGGCACGGCCAACGGCAGAACAATGAAAGTCCTATTGAAACTCATCGGGCTATTGACGCTGACGCTGCATGCCTATGCGCAGATCGGCAGCCCAACAGCGAACGGCCAAACGGGCGCTTCCAGCAGCACTGCCGCGAATAGTTCGGCGACAACAACCCCACAAACACAGTCCATGGCGCTGCAATCGCAGGGCTTAGCTTGGCGCGAATACGGCCTAACTGAAGCCGATTGGCAGCGGTATCAGTCAATCTTGACCAGTCCACAGGCGTATTGGAGCGAAGACAAACGCCCGTTGATTTTGTTGGGCGTCACAGCACGCAACGAGGCCGAGCGTAGCCGCTATGCTGAGCTGTACGTTGATTTTGAGTATAAAGCGGCCACTGGCCTGATGACCTTCAAGTCGGCGGTGGACATCATTGGCAAACGCAAACACGGTGCCGAAGCGCTGTTTGGTGCGGCCTTGACGACGGTGACGGCGCAAGCGGAGCCGATGTTTGGTGCAGGTGATCGCATGATGCTAGTGCTGGATCCCAAACTGGATTGCGTCGCCTGTACTCAAGCGATTGCCACGGTGCAGCAAATTGGCCGCCAAAATGCCAGCACCGGCATTGATCTTTATTTTGTGAACGCCACGCGCGCCGAAATCGTGGCCTATGGCACGCAACGGCTGATTTTGCCGGAAGACGTGTCGGGTAAGCGCATAACGCTCAATGTCGCGACGCCTGAATTTCTGGCGCAAATGCAGCTGACTACTACGGCGGTGCCGGCGGCGTTTAGACGCAGAGGCCAAGCACTCACCAAAATCCCTATAGGCGAACTTCTGAACCTACGGATGCCGTCCGCACTACGAAAATTTTAGGCTTTATCGCGGCAACGCTGTGGGCGAGTGCCGCCACAGCCGCCATACCAAGGGCGTATCGCATGGTGGCGCTGGAAACGGCGGTACCGGTCGGCGTGCTGTATGCGGTCGCGCTGCAGGAATCCCGCGCAGCACTGGGCCGTGGCGTGAAAGAACCTTGGCCCTGGACACTCAATGTGCGTGGCGTTGGCTATCGCTTTGGTAGCCGCCGCGCGGTGTATCTGGCATTAAATGCCCTACTCAAACGCGGGGAAACCCATGTAGACGTTGGCCTCATGCAGGTGCATTGGCGTTTTCACGCGCCCAAGCTGGGCAATTCGTGGGCGGCGCTGAACCCGTATCACAACCTACGCGTTGGCGCGTCGATATTGACTGCGTGCTTTCGCCAAACGGGCAATTGGACTGCGGCAACGGGCTGCTATCACTCCAACACGCCTTGGCGTGCTAATGCCTATTCAGCGAGCGTGTCGGCGTTATTGGCTGGGGTGCGGCCATGATGCTGAGCTATGTGCTAACCATCGCGCTCAGCACACAGGCGCTTACCGAACACACGCTTGGGCCAACACGCGCGCGGCCTGTGCAGACGGTGCCTGCTCCGGTGCCCGCACCGATTGAGTCGATGTTTCCACTGCGCCCAAAGTTGCAGCTACGCGCACGCAATACGGTGCGCATTGATTTTAAGTTTCCCGTTGCCCGGCCACTTTGCATATTGGGCAATGACGCCTATAGCCGCCAGTGGCTGCAATTTAACGCCAAAGAGCTGCTGCGTGCGGGTGCCTTGTGCTATTTGATTGAAGCCCAGAATGCCGGTGTGTTGGCACCGCTGCGCGCCTTGGCACCGGGAGTGCCGATTACCACCATTAGCGATGCGGTGTTTGTCCAGGCCGGTTTGCGCGGCTATCCCGCCGTGATTAGCCGCACAGGTGCGGTGCAATGAAGCGCTACGCGGTTGAATCGCTCTTGCGGCCCTTGGTTGAAGTGCCGACGGCAATGGTTAGCTTGAGTGCTGCGATTGCGATTGCCTGCGCGCCAGATCTATTTTGGGTGCCGAGCGATGGCACTTGGAGCAGTTTTCCGCTGGGGCAATGGCTGGTTGTGGGTGGACTGCTGGTCAATGCCGCACGCCGCAGCTGGGACGCCTACCGATTGGTTAATTACCGCAAAGCCGTCAGCGTAGGCGTTCCCTACGCGCTGAACGGTGACAACATTCCACAGCGCCCGGATGCTCTTTTTTTGGGCAAAGCGTTTCGCTGGCGTGACGTGCACGCGCGCCGTCTGGCTGAAACCTCGCGTGAACATGCACGGCCCTACATCAAAGAGGCACCGAACAGCAAAGAGAGTGGCAATCCCGCGATTCATGGCGTGGGTTCGTTTGAAAACACGGCCGAGCATGCCTTGTGGCTAAGCGATGCGGATCGCATGGGACATATCCTCGTGGTCGGCACCACAGGCGTTGGCAAAACCCGCTTCGCCGAACTGCTCATCAATCAAGACATTCGCGGCGGTGGCCCGGTGATCGTGCTAGATCCGAAGGGCGACAAAGAGCTAATGCTGCAAATGTATTTGACGGCTTTAGCCTGCGGTCGCGGCGATGAATTTATGTGTTTTCACTTAGCTTTTCCCGAACTCTCCGCGCGCTACAACATCTTTGGCAACTACGCGCGCGTGACCGAAATTGCCGGGCGTATTCGGGAAGGTTTGCCCGATCAAGGGCAGAGCGCGACGTTTGCCGAGTTTGTGTGGTCTTACGTCAATGGCATCGCCGTGGCGACACATGCTCTGGGCCGGCGCATGACCATCAAGCAGCTTTTGCACGATGCGCAAGATATTGAGGGCTTGGTCGCCGAATACATGGCGATGCTGCTCGATCAAAAGGCCGATGGCTGGCGTGGGAGGCATCCAGAAAACGTCGCAGATGCGGAAAAGCGGCGTCAAAAGGGTCAGTTGCCTAGAGCGCAGCAGGATCGCAAGCCGGACACCATTGCGATGGTCGAAACGGTGCTGCGTTTAAAAATTGCCGACGATATTGGCGAACGCTTGCTGAAAGCGTTTAGTTACGACCGTAGCTATCACGACAAGCTGGTAGCGAGTTTGTTTCCGCTACTACAAAAAATGAGTACCGGTGCGATTGAGTCGATCCTGTCGCCAGACTATGACGACACCACGGATGCACGCCCGGTACTCGATTTTGAGACCGCGATTCGGATGAATCAAATCGTCTATATCGGCCTGGATTCGCTCACCGATACTGTGGTCGCGAAAACGGTCGGTGCTGCCATGTTTGCCGACATTAAAAGCTTGGGTGGCCGAATCTATAATTTTGGCGCTGACCAAGGCCTGGGTCAGCCGGGTGTCAAGCGGCGTCACGCGCGCATTCGTTTGCACGCCGATGAGTTTGCAGAAATCGTGGGCCCAGCATTTGTGCAGATTTTGAATAAGCTGCGCGGTGCAGGCTTCGATATTACCGCCTACACCCAATCGCGCGCTGACGTACAAGTAGGCTTAGGCGATGCGGCGCGTGCCGCACAGGCGGAAGACAACTTCAACACTTTGGTGATGATGCGGGTGCGCTCTGAGGAAACTGCCGAAATGCTGACCGGGCAGATGCCCGAAATCCTGGTACCCACCTTGACCTGGGACAGTGGCGCAAGTGACAGCGGCACGGGCGGCATTGGCTTTACCTCAAACGTCAAGCAGCGTATCGGCGAAGAACGCACGCAGCTAGTTACACCTTCAAACCTATTTAACCTACCACGTGGACAGGCCTTTATTTCAACGCAAGGCGGTCGCATTTTTAAAGTGATTTTTCCGATGCCCAGCCCGCCGCATGTGGCGAATGCACCAAAGACGGTTCCAGAAATGGCGGCGCGTTTGATTCAGCGCTATCAATCCGTGGGCAGCGAACCGTGGCGTGCGCTTGATGCGCCGTGGCGCGCGAAATTGAAGGAGACCGCCGAATGAGTATTGGCCGTGAACTCACCGAAACCGAATTGTCGTTATTGCATTTGATCGCCGACGAAGTGCGCGAGCGCGGTAAAGCGCGAGCGCTGAGCTATCTGGCAATGGATCCGGCGTGGCGCGAGATTGTCGATGCGATCTTGGGTGTCGATGATGCGCCGGAAAGCGACGAGGAAGACGAGCAAACGTCGCCTTTGGATGATCTTTTTGGGGATTTATTTCAGGGTGCCAGAAACGGTGGCTCCAAGGGTGGCTTGAATGGCTGAGCGCACTAAGCCACAGCAAGTTGCCGAACCCAAGGGTGGCTTTATCCGGGTGGTGTTGGGCATTCCGGTGGGCGTGACATTTTTGGGCTTAGTAGGCCTAGTGCTGGCGCTCTTGGGTGTAGGTGCGGCGCGGCTTTTGGATCACCCCGTGAATGTCGAACAGATCGAAATCATGGAAACTGCACAACGCCAAGCGTTGCCCGCGCAGCATCCGATTATGCTGGTGGCGAAGGGCGCACAGTGGTGTTTGGCCTTAGTGACGCGCACCCAGCTGGCGCGCGCCGTTGGTGCCAACACACCCACTACATTGCCTGTGCAAGATCGCACCGGCATGGCGCGTTCCATTTGGGATGTTTTACGCACCACCGCCAGCATTGTGCTGGCACGGGTTGGCGTGGCGCTGGGTTTGCTGGTGCCGCTCGCTGTGGTGCTGTTTGCCGCTATGCAAGACGGTTTAGCCGAGCGCGAGCTGCGCAAATATGGCGGCGATCAAGAATCGGCTTTGGTGTTTCAGCAAGCGCGCGGGTCGATCACGACCTGGATCGGTGGCTGTTTGATTCTGTATTTCGCGGCA
Organism: Rhodanobacteraceae bacterium; assembly: GCA_043754435.1. Classification (GTDB taxonomy): domain Bacteria; phylum Pseudomonadota; class Gammaproteobacteria; order Xanthomonadales; family SZUA-5; genus JANNYA01. The sequence continues at coordinate 11,972 of JAYUUS010000271.1, read as the reverse complement.
CCTATCGCGATTCATCCCAATGTGGTTTTGAGCGTTTTGACGCCGATTGCCGTCATTGGCGTTTTTCTTTCTGTCGCTCGTTTTAAGAAGTTCCTATGACTCCAGTGTTTCCAGACATTCAACGACGTTTGCTGCCTCGGCTTTCTTTTATGGCCGTGCTGTTGGCGAGCGCCATGCTGGTTGGCTGCAATCGAGTTTGCGTCAGCCCAAAAGCCACCGTATCGGTGCCGATCCGACCCTTGCCGAGCACCCCGCGCGTGGACAGTATCGCGCACTTGCAGCTGCGCACGAATGAAACAGAACTGGCCGCGCTCACGCGTCTGGAAACCGAATTGCTGCTCCTGGAGCACACCGTACGAGATGCTGAGCGCGCCAGCCAGCACGCACGCTATCAGTTCGCCTATGACGCTTTGCGCCGGGATTTAACGCGCATCCGCCAAGGTATTCGCGAATACCGCGCCGGTGAACTTTCGCAGCCTCGTGAGATTGAGCCCCTAGACGGGGAGTATCGCCGATGAGCGCTTTGTGGCTGCTGATTAGCACCGCCATTGAGGCTGCACCCAATGCCGCCAACGACGTTGGAAACGCGGTGACGGCCTTTGAGAATGGCTCTGGCCTGAGTGTGCGCGCGCTCGGCGCTGCGATTTCCATCCTCGGCATGCTGGTGATTGCCGTGGGCTGTGCCTGGGGCGTGGTCGAGCAGATTCGAGCGAACATGAATAGTGATCTTGCTCAAGGCCCGATGTTCGCCCGTGCCCTCCTAGGTGCCGCCGTCATGATTTTTTGTTTACTGATTTTTGCTAGCGGCACAGTCATTAGCAAGTATTGATCCACCCACCCAACCCCGACCTCACAACTTCACAAAAAAGGATTTCAAATGACTCGAAAAAACATTCTATTACTCGCGCTCGGCGCAGTGCTCACGGCGGGACTTTCGAGCGGTGCCTTCGCCCAAGTCGTCGTGCCTAGCATCCCACTGCCAGCTGGCGTGACCTCGGGCAACCCCATTGAAACGGGGGTTAGTCTGGGCAAATTGATCGCCGGATATGTTCTGGTTGGCATTTGCGCCCTGGGGTTTATTTTTTCGTCGTACGGCGCGATCGTAGACATCATCGCCTGGTATAACGGCAAAAAGACCGGTGGGGAAGTGTTTGGCAAGGCCCTCGGCATGACCGTCATCGCCGTGTTCGCGGGTCTGATCGCTATATTTGCCTTGACCAATATCGTCAATATCGGCGGCGCTGGCACACCTTAATGAGCGAGACTAAAGCCCTCAATCATGAGCCCATTGCACTTTTGGGCTTGACCCAATCGGAAGTGATCGTGGTCGCGGTCATCACCGCCGTCATCATCGTGCCGCTCGGCATCGTCGTCGCGCTCTTGTCGGGCGCGTATTGGCCGGCTTTTGGCGGTGGCACGATCATGCTGGGCGGCATTGGCCTCGGGTACGTACTAGCAACCTGGGTGGAACGCCAAAAGGCCGACACCCCGGCCAACTTTTTAATGCAGACCTGGGCGCTAAAAGTCTACGCCGCACCTTGGGTGCCCAAAGCGGGCATCTATCACTTTCGACGCACTGGTAAATAGCGAGCACTCATGGCCTATATTGATGCGCTGCGCGATGCACAGCGCCAAATCACCCAACGTAATGTTTTGATTGTGGCACTGATGGCGATGTTAGCCATCAGTACGCCTGCTTGGCTGTGGGTACCCAAAAATATCTCCATTGACGTGCGCCCCCGGCTTAACAGCGGTGACGCGCGCTAAACCCGGCGAGATGCCGGCGGAAAACGTGTTTAATTTTGGCTTGACCTTGCTGCAGCAGATCTATCGCTGGCGCACGGATGGCAGCACGGACTACACCGGCAATCTGCGCACCTTTGGGCCGTATTTAACCGAACCGTTCGCACGCACCCTAGCAGCGGATGCCGAGCAACGCCTCAATGCCGGGGAATTGCGCGCACGTACACGCATTTGGGAGCCGGTTGAAGGCAGCTATTTCAGCGCAGAGCGGGTACTAGTCGTCGATGCGCGCACTTGGCTTGTCACGCTCGATGCCGACATCACTGAAGCGGTCAGCGGCCAGCGGCCAGACCGTGAAATCGGGTGCTTGGCGCTATGAAGTGTATGTGCAGGCGATCGGCGCAGATCGCGACATCAATCCTTACGGCCTGCGCCTCGCTGGCTTCAAACCCGGCACCCCGACCAAATTGGAAGCCACCACCCCATGAACACAAAAACGATATTCCACCCCTTCAAAATGGCGTGCCTGATGGTGCTGGCGCTCAACGCCTACGCCGAACGCCTGCTTTATAACGACGTGCCAGTCAAATTGGCGATCCCGGTCAATCAAGAAATCGTGTTGCGTTTACCGCAAGCCTGCGCCGTGGGTTTGCCCGCAGAACTGAGCAGCACATTGCGCGTGGAAAGTGCGGGCAGCGTGCTGTTGCTTAAAGCAACCGCAGCGTTTGAAAGCACGCGCATTGCCTTACGCGGCCTGAACTCGAACCGGATATTTCTCGTTGACGTGCGCGCGGCTGCAAACAGTGCGACCGCTGACATTGAACTCATTGACGCCACCTTACCCAGCCCAGCGCTGACCGAGCCTACAGCCGCTGTCGATGCAGTCGATCCGCGCGTGGCGCTGGTACGCTACGCCGCTAGAGAGTTCTATGCGCCGACCCGTCTACGCGGCGGTATCGCGGCGGTATCGCGGCGGTTCGGGTGCCGGTGGCAACAACGCCGGTAGCTTTGTATCGCGGCGGCAGCGTCAGTACGACTCCAGCTGCCGCCTGGCAATACCAGGGCATTTATCTAACCGCGATCAAAGTGCGCAACATCACGCCGGACGCACGCGAGTTGGATCCACGCTTGTTGCGCGGTGATTGGCTGGCCGCGAGCGCCCAGCACAACGTGCTGGCACCAGCGGGCCACAACGGCGATCTAACGATGCTGTATTTGCTGTCCACCCGGCCTTTTGAGGTGACGCTGTGAGCGCTGGGATTCAGCCCAATCGTTGGCCGATTATGGGTGGCGTCGGTTTTGTCGCGATTTTACTGACGGTCGTGTTGGTGCGCTGTGGTAGCAACGATGCCAAAACCACAACTATTGCTGAAGCGCCACCGGCAGTGGCGGTGCCCGCTGCTGCGCGCCCCAGTGATGCTGATGGCACCGATGCCACGCTCAAGACGATGGCGGCGAATATGGAAGACAACGCTAAGCTCAAAGCCCAAGTCGAAGCGCAAGAAACCACGATGCGCGAGCTGCGTGCGTCGATTGCCGAGAACAATCCTAGCGATGCGCTGAGTAAAGTCACGGAATCGCTGACCCAGCTGCAACAGCAAAACAATGCGCTCACCGAGCGTTTAATGGCGATGGAATCACGCGCCGCCACACCTACTGATTTACAGCAGCAGGCGGATTTTGGCATTCCTGTGGGCGCGGTTCCCGGCAATATCACGCCCGCAGGTACGGCGATTGCTGAAACCGCCGTGGCAACACCGCAAGCGGCCTCCGTCCAACCGAGCTATGTTTGGGTGACGCCTCTGGATCGCGCGAATCCAGCGGGAAGTGCTGCAATTCAGCCAGTGAGTTTTGCCGACGCCGGCGCGAACGGCGATATTGCGATTTCTGCCCCGCCTAATGTGGGCGCTGATCCTGGCTTGCCGGCTTCTAGCGCAGCGCAAATCAGTGGTGCGACGCCAACACCGCGCCTGACGCCACGCTACACGCTACCCGCAAATGCCACGCTGCTAGATGCCACTGCGCTAACGGCTTTCATCGGCCGTGTGCCGGTGAATGGTGCACTCACCGATGGCTATCGCTTCAAGCTGCTCGCCAGCGCGGATGGCTTGGCCTCAAATGGCTTCCGACTGCCGCCGGGCATTAAAAACATGGTGTTTTCGGGATCTGCATCTGGAGACTGGAATTTATCATGTGTGCGAGGTGCGATTGATAGCGTGACGTTCACTTACGAAGATGGCTCGGTGCAGTCCTATGGTGCAGGCATTGCGGTTGAAGGCGACGGGCAAGGCCAAAACCAGAGTGGCAATCGGCGCACCTTAGGCTACATCAGTGATCCCCAGGGGGTGCCGTGCATTAAGGGCGAAAAAGTCACGAACCCGCCAAAAGTATTAACTGCGCGCTTTATCACCGCCGCTTTAGAAGCGACTTCGCGCGGGTACGCGGAAGCACAAACCAGCAACACCCTGACCGCAGCCGGCGGCGTTGTGCGCACGGTAAACGACGCCGCGAAATTTGGTGCATTTACCGGTTTAGCCGGTGGCGCCAGCGAGACCAAAGACTGGCTGGAAAGCCGCCTCGGGCAAATCTTTGATGCGGTGTATGCACCGCCGGGCCAAAAAGTGGCGATTCATTTAGAGACTCAAATCAATCTCGATCAAGACGCCCAAGGCCGTCGCATTGATTACAGCACGCAAACCACCGCCACCCGATTGGATTAAAACCAAATGAAACGATTGCCCCTGCAATACGCCGAAGAAATCGCCAAGCTGTTACCGCTCTCAGGATGCAGCACCGGCACCGGCAAGCCGTGTCTCAACTTTTTTAATCGTGGCGCAGAACCGCTGGTGTTCGATCCGATTGCAGATCGCTTACGCAATGCCCATGCGATGATTTTTGGCCCGCCTGGCTCCGGCAAATCGGCCTGGCTGACCAATTCACTTGACGCGGTTTATGCGCCGCCGGGCCAAAAAGTGGCGATTCATTTAGAGACTCAAATCAATCTAGATCAAGACGCCCAAGGCCGTCGCATTGATTACAGCACGCAAACCACCGCCACACGATTGGATTAAAACCAAATGAAACGATTGCCCCTCTGCGCAGCGATTAGCCTCATGGCTTTGACCGGCTGCGCGGCTAACAAAATCCCTGAATCTACCCGCACCATGGCCGATATTTACGCCGGTGACACGGCCAACGCGCGTCTGACCCGCGAGATCAACAACGGCGGTAAGGACTTAGTGGGCTACACGCGCGAAGCTGCGACGGAGTTGACGACGCGCTTTCCGCAGGTGCCAAACCCGACGCTTACGCTGTATGTGTTCCCGCATCTAACCAAAGACGGCCTGCCGATTCCTGGCTATATTACCGAGTTTTCGATGTACGCCTCGGCACCGTTTGCGCTACCGGGTGAAACCGACAGTGCCACGGATGTTATTTTGCCGTGAGCCTACTGACCTCGATTGTTTCGCTGTGGGGTGCGCGGCCAGAGGCTGCGGCCCCGACTTCCGCGATGCCAGGTGCGGCCACCGCATCTGACACTCAGCCACCCTTCGACATTGACCGCGAGCTGATTCCGCGCCATTGGTTCAAAGGGCCGCGCCTGACAAAATCCGAGGAGCGCACCCAAGCCAAAGAACCGCCCAGCTTTGCCGACCAGCTCAAATGGCGCGATTGGGATGCCCGCACCGGCTGCTTTGTGCTCTCTACGGGACGCGATGCCGGGATTTTGTACGAGTTATCTCCAGCCGCAACCGAAGGCCGTGACAGCAATACCTTAGAGCTGATGCAAAACGCTTTTCATGCAGCGGTCAAAACCGGCTTGATTGAGGATGCGGAAAGCCCCTGGATCGCACAGTTCTTTGTGCAAGACGAAGCCAGTTTGTATCCGCACTGGCGGCAGTTTCAAAACTATATTCCTGAAACAGTACGTGATACCGCATTCACCAAAGCTTGGCTGAGCGAAATTGATGCCCATCTGCAGCAGGTGGCGCAGCCCAGCGGAATCTTTCGCGATCACGATGGCAATCCCTGGCGCGGCAAAGAACGCCGGGTCTTTGTCACGCTGTACCGGCTCAATAACAGACGCCTGAGCACGGCAATGACCAGCTGCAACGATGCAGCGGTGCGTTTTGAAGCGGCATTCCAGCAGCAGGGCGTGTCTTTGCGTCGCTGTCGCGGTCGGGATCTCGTGGAATGGATGATGCCGTTTCTCAATCCGACACCGGACAGCACCGACGGCGATCCGTTCGCCTACATGCGCAATTTGAACTGGCCGGATGAAGTGGCTGGCACCGATTTGCCGCCGCAGTGGGATTTAGGCGAACGCTGCGTGCGCTCTTATCCGCAGCACGACGGTGCAGGCGTTTGGACGTTCCAAGACCGCCATTACAAATGCATCACGATGCAGGAATTTGATACCCGGCTGCAGCTCGGGCACTTGACCGGCGAGCGCAAGTTTGGCGAATCGGCGGTCAGTACGCTCATGGACAAACTGCCGCAGGGTACGCGCGTGGTGATTACCGTGATTGCGCTGTCGCAGTTTTTGGTGAAGAAGCATTTGCGTAAGCTGGTGGATACCGCGATTGGCGACGGCGCGAATGCGGCTGAAACCCAGCGCCAAATTGTGATCGCCGACCAGCGCATGGCCGTGGGTGAAAAGCTCTATCCGGTAACCGCCGTGTTTTACGTCGCGGGCCACTCGCACGACGACGTGCAGATCAAAGCGCGCAAGCTGGGTTCCCTGCTGCAAACCGAAGGCTTGCCGCCTATTGAGCCGAAATACGATCTATTTGCCGGTTTTACTTTCTTAAAACACTTGCCGTTTGGTTATCGCTATGAAGAAGACCGAGCGATGCCGCGCCGTGCGACGCTGCAATATGCCGAAGAAATTGCCAAGCTGTTACCGCTGTCCGGACGTAGTACCGGCACCGGCAAGCCATGCCTAAACTTCTTTAATCGCGGCGCGGAACCTTTGGTGTTCGACCCGATTGCAGATCGCTTGCGCAATGCCCATGCGACCATCTTTGGCCCCACAGGATCCGGTAAATCCGCTTGGCTGACGAATGCGTTGTGTCAAATCATGGCAGTGCACCGCCCGAAAATGTGGATCATTGACCCGAAATGGCCGGCACCCAGCTTTGAGCTGTTGATTCAATATTTCCGCTCGCTCGGGGTCACGGTCAATCATGTGCGGCTCACGCCCGACAGCTTGATTGGCCTCAATCCCTTCGATTCGGCCATGCTGTTACTAGAGGACGAAGCTGCACAGACCTCCAAAGAAAACGACGATATCGAAGGCGGTCGCGACATTCTGGGCGAGCTGACGCTGCTGGCAACGGCGATGATTACCGGGGGTGAGAAAACCGAAATCGACGCGCTACGCCGCCAAGACAAGCCCATCATTAGCAAAGCCATCGTGCGCGCCGCGAAAAACGTCCGTGCGCGCGGTTTAGCGCGGGAACTGGAACATGTGCTGATTGAAGACGTGTGCAACGCCTTGCATGAGTTGGCGGACGATACAGTTTCCGGCCCGGAAACGCAGCGCAAGCTGCACGGTATGGCGGATGCGATGCACACCTTCACGCAGGACGATGCCTGCGGCAAGCTGTTTAATCGTGCCGGTACCGCGTTCCCGGATGCGGACGTGACGTTGGTGGAATTTGCCACGCTTGGTACAGAAGGCTATGGCTCGGCCCTGGACGTGGCATTTATGAGCTTAATGCAGGCGATCCAGACCGACATTACCCGGCGTCAATATGGTGATCGCTACACGATGGTCGTTGTCGATGAGGTGCATGTGTTAGCCGGCCGCGAGTTGATGGGCAAGTTCATCACTAAAGCGGTGAAAACCTTCCGTTCCGCCGGCACATGGTTTTGGCAAGCGACGCAAAACATCAAGGATATGTCCGATGAAATGCGCAAATTGCTGTCGAATTTGGAGTGGTTTATCTGTCTCTCCATGTCTAAAGACGAAGTTGCGGACTTGATGGACGTTAAAACCTTAACGGAGGAGCAGCAAAACATGGCGATGTCCGCCAGTAAGGAGCCGGGCAAGTATTCCGAAGGTGTCGTCATCCATGAACGCTTTACCGCGCTGTTTCGCTCGATCATGCCGCCGCATGCCCTGGCGTTGGCGCAAACGGAGCAGCACGAACGTGCCGCGCGCAAGCGTTTCCAGGTGGACAATGGCTGCACCGAGCTTGAAGCAGTGTTTGAAGTGTCGCGCAAAATTAAAGAATCCCGCAGCAGCATTGGCGAACACAAACAAACGCTCTGGCGGGATCGACAATGAGCGCGGTCAAAGGCTTTGCCATCGCCGTGCTGATGTTTTTTACGCATTCGGTTTGTGCCGCAGACGTGGCGATCACGCGTGTAGACGTGTTTGTGGATGATTTAAGCCCGATTGCTGCCGGTACCGAAGCGAAGGCGCTGGAAAGCTCCGGTGTACTGACCCTCTGGAATCTAGACGATTTAGAGCGCTTCAACACGCGCATGGCACAGGACTTGCCGCGCGATCTAGCTCGCGCCAAAGAGACGCTTGCAGCGCGCATTCACGCGATGACGCCTGCTGAGGTTGCCGCACTCTCGCACGCGGCAACCGGCAGCGCACGCGCTGAAGGCTTTCACGTTACGCGCTTACCGGCGGTACTCATTAACGAGCAACACTTGTACTACGGGCCGCGCAGTGTCGAAGCTGCCCTGCAGGCGTTTCGTGCCGCACCACCTCGTTTGGAGCCTGCGCAATGAAACGCCACGCGACGCAACGCCTGGGCGCAGCGCTGTTGGCGCTGGCGCTCAACGCACAGGCCGCCACAACGAATTCCGCTGAGATTATCGCCAGCACCGTCAACCCATTGATGCTGCCTTGTTTGGGTCACTGTATTATTGGCACCTGTATTTGGCTACGCCCCATTCCAGCGCCGCCGTTTTTCCGGGTCGAAACCAGGCTCAAAGTTCGGCACAACTTCCCGGATATTGTGGTGTCGGTGTTTGAGCATCCGGGCGATAATCCTTGGCTTGAGATGCGACCTCTAAGCGCCGCTGCCGCGACCGCTGGGCAAGCCTATGGTTTGCTTTCAAGCACTATGGTGTCGGGTGGCCGGGAAACCGCCGCAAACAACCAAGATACGCGCGATGCACCCATGCAAGAAGCGCGCAGGGATCACCAGCGCTTTGCTGAAGCGGAAATTTATGGACACCCACTCGCGTCTACGATTGGTCAAAACCCACTCGGGTTTGGCGTGGCGATTCCCGGCTTGTGTCCGATCAAAACGCGCAGTTTTTTCCCGTATTACCAAAGCGGCGTCGATGTAATGAGCTGGCGCAATCCAGAAGTTGAATTGCTCTATCCCGCGAGCTGGATTCCGTATTACCGTGACGTGCGCGATGGCACGTTCACCAATAACTGGGGTTCGGTGTTTCCACGCCACGGCGCAATCGCCTCGCAAAGCAGCCCGTACCGCGCTTTCGCAGTGCTCGCACAACGCGCTGCCGACATCACCACCAACTTCGCCTCGCCACACCTCTACATTCACGCGCCCGGCAGTCCTGCCAATGAGCGTACCGATAAATGGCAGCGCGTGACCACGCCGCCGAGCTTGTCGTGTTCGAGCTTTGGCGGTTTTACCGAAAGCACGCTAACTGCCTCCCTTGATGACAACCAAACCTGGCAGCTCTGGCGACCTTACGAATGCTGCCTACCCAATCCGGGTGCCATCTTGATTAGCGAGATCGACATTCCAACCCCTATTTGCCTCAACTTAATCCCCGGAAACTAATTATGCGCACGCGAACTTTGCTACTTTGCTCCCTTGTTGCGGCTAGCCTTTGCTCCCGCGCATTCGCCCAATCCGCCTGGATGTATGACATTGGCGGTGCGGAACCCATCAGCAAGCCCATTTGGAATGCCTACAACGCGGTGCCGCTCAGTGTCTCGGTAGACGCCGATTGGAGCTTTTCATGCGGCAAATTCTCGATGAAAAACTCGGTGAATCAACTGCTCTCCAATCTACGCAACGCTGGCGATGACTATCTCAACGCGATGGTCGCGAACGCGCAAGCGGCGGTGTCTTCGCTGCCGGCGATCTTGCTCCAGCGCGCTTCGCCCAGCCTTTACGACGTGATGCAAAACGGTTTACTGCGCGCGCAAGCCAGCGCGAATGCGGCGCGCCTGGACTGCAAAGCGATGGAACAGCAAATTATGGCTTCGGGCGGCGGCGTGGGTGCGGTATGGAACAACTTTAAGCAAGCGGCAAAACTGACGGACTGGAAGGCAGAGGCCACCTACACCAGCGGTGATGTTGTCAGAGCGAGCGCGAACGTTGAGCAAAATGGCGGTAAAAACGGCATTGCGTGGGTGGCAAGCAATGGCACCTCGCGCGCAGGTGGCGTCGGTATGCCGCCCATCAATATGATTGGCGACGTCATGCGCGCCGGCTTTAAATCGGTCGTGCGCTTAGGAAATGCGCCGAACAATGCTGCAAATAGTGCATCCGATGCCTCCGGCGCATCCGGAAAGTCTGGAACCGGCGCAAAAAGTTTGTTTGATTTATACAATTTGTGGTTCCCTGGCGAGCAGAGTGCGGTCGATTACATCAACCGCGTCGCCGGTGAAGTCACCACTACAACTCAGGCTGATGGCGTGACGAAGACGCGCGCTGGTCAGGGTCTACGCTCTGAAGTCATCGCCGAAGCGAACAAAATCCGCCCGCTGGTCATCGCCGCGATCAACCGCGCCCGCCCGATGACACTGGCAGAGCGGCGCGAAATCTCCAAAGGCGGCACTGAACTGTCGCCGCTGCTCATCAAAGCGATTCGTGACTTGCCGCTCGATGACCGCACCTTAATCACCGAGCGTTTGGTCAATGAAATCGCGATGCAAAATGAAATCCTTCGAGCATTGATCGCCATTGCGATCTATCAACAGGGCGATCAATTGCCTGACGTGCAGGGCAATGGCACCGCGAAAGAGAAAAACGCCGAGGTAATCACCCTGATTCGCAGCTACATCGACGACTTGCTGTACGAGGAAAAGATCAAGAAAGAACTCGTGGCCATGACGGCAGTCAGCATTCTCGGGCGCGCGGCTGCCGTGCGCGGTACCGAAGTCATACAGCCCGTGCGCACTGACGAAAATGAAATTGAGCTGGGCGCAACCAAAAGGCAGCCTTAAGTCATGTTGGCGCTCAACGGAGTGACGCTGCTGCAAAACAGCCTGCAAATGACGGAGCAAGTCGGCTCTTATCTGGAGCTTTACACCACGCTCTTTGGTGCGAAAGCGGGCGAAGACTTTTTTACGCTGTTTTGGGCGATTGGCTTTTACAAAATCGGCTTTGTCATGGTCGCCGTCTTCACCTTGATCGACGCCTTCAAAAAAGGTGGTGCAGAAGGCGGCTGGTATTTTATTCGCACCATTGCCGTGCGCATGCTGGCGCTGTTTGTGGTCATGCTGATTTTTGTTTGGCCTAGCATGAAGCTGGACATGAGAAATATCGAATATGACCCGCCCTCGACTTTTGCCACCGCTGCCGAGGGCGGCGGCGATCCCGTCACGATTTACGATGCCACCACTACCTACGGCCAATCTGGATTTAAACCCGATCAATACGACGTTAAAGTCTCGATTGCGCAGCGCTTAGCAATGGCGTTTGGGCACGGCATCAATCGCGCCACCACCAAGCTGCTCGCCAGCCAGACCAGCATGCGCTTACTCGATGAAGGCTTGTCGACGATGAAAATCGAGGATCCAGCACTTAAGCAGGAATTGGTGGAATTTAATCAAGAGTGCTATATCCCAGCGATCAACAAATGGAAAACCTTCTGGCGTGAACGTGGAAAGCCAGTCGAGCTGAAAAACTTAGAAACACTGTGGAAGCAGACGGATTTAACCTATATTGGCTCGCGTGTGCTGATGGAAACGCCCGGTCTATATGCCATGCCCGAATCCGAACCTCTGTGGTTCCTCCCTGCAAAGCTCGCGTCCGGTCGCTGGCTTCCCCTGGTCAAATGCACGCGACGGCGACCCGATGGCTTATCAAGGCACGCCGCCCAACGGCATGCCGTATTGCAACGAATGGTGGAACAGCGTCAAAGACAAACTCTGGGCCAAACAGGTGGGTACGCTCGATAAATTTAACTATGTGTTGGACGACAATGGCTATGTGACGCTGGTGCGCGGCCTCTCGCTGTTAGGCAAGTACGGTGCAGAAGATCAACTGTTAAAAATCTCG
>JAYUUS010000270.1:0-2704 GCA_043754435.1 Rhodanobacteraceae bacterium | reverse complement strand
ACTCTGAACTGCTGCGCCGTATTGCGGCTGGCAGGGCGCGTGCGCCCCACGCACTTGCGGCGATGCGGCAAACCCAAGGGCGTGGACGGGCAGGGCGGTGCTGGGTTTCGCCTGGGGCTTTGCAAAACGCAGAAAATTTTTGCCTTTCCATCTTGATTGACGTGGCGGTGCCGCTGGCTGAGCTTGCCCCGTTCACGCTGGCCTTGGGCGTGGCGGCGCGTCGAGCTTTGTTGCAACTGCTGCATGGGCAGCATGACCAGCACAACGAGCATCCAAAAGTGCAGTTGAAATGGCCGAATGATCTATTTTTGGGCGGTAAAAAGCTCGGTGGCATACTCGTTGAAGTGGCAAAAAGTTCAGCGCAGGGTTGCACCTTGGTTGCAGGTATTGGCATCAATTTACGCATGCCGCAAAGCATTGAAATTGACCAAGAATTTACCGATTTAGCGAGCCACAATTTGTTCGTCAGTGCCCGTGAATTAGCGCCCATAATGGTGGCGCAATTCTTAGCTGCAGCAAACGACTACGCAGCCGATAGGTTGACGAATTTTTTCAGCGAATGGCGCGCCGCCGACGCATTAGCAGGGCGCGCATTGATCGTCAGTGACGACCCAACTACGCGCTGGCGGGGTTTAGGAATAAGCGAACGCGGCGGTCTTTTACTCGGTTGCGGTGATCAAGTGCGGGAGCTGATGGCGGGGGAGATTAAAGTGCGGCTGGGGGATTGAGCATATGACGCAGCCGCAGTTTCGAGCCTTGCTGTCAGCCGCTAAAACTGATAGCCCAGCGTCACCCGCAATGCCCGTGGCTCGAAGCTATGAAAGTGGATATCATCGACGCCGCCTAGCGGTTCGCCGGCGAGTCTGGAGGTATAGTAATAGTCGATATCGTGCGCTTTGGAGTTGAGTGCGTTGAGTAAGTCCGCGCTCAGGCTTAATTGCTGCCAGCGCTTCGCGACGCGCAGATTCAGCAAAGTGGAGCCATTGGATTTGACGCTATTGTCTTCAATCAGCGGGTATTGGCCAAAGTGGCGCACGCGTGCGCTGAGCGAATAACCGTTGTCAAATTCAGCGTTAACGCCGGTGCTGATAATCAACGGAATGGAGCCGGGAATTTTTGTGCCGGACGCGTCGTCGTCATTAAATTCGCTATCGGTGTAGCTGGCCTCAAACTCAACATTCCAGATTTCATTGGGAAACCAATACACACCAAGCTCCCCACCTTGGCGTTTGCTCGGCCGGCTGGCTTCGGTGTTGCCCGCGTCACCGACAAACAGCAGTTCAGAATCGATATTGAGCTGCCAGAAGGCTAAAGTGGCGTTTAAGCGGTCATTAACGAAAACGCGTGCGCCTAATTCGCTACCGAAGGATGAAACTAATGGCGTCACCGGTTCGACTGCATCACCGCTGCGTGGATCGACGCGGGTGGTAGTGCCGCGCGCGTCGTTGGAATGAAAACCGTTGCCCGCGCTTAAATAAAGCTCCAGCGGTTTAGATACGGTGTAGATCAAGCTAGCTTTGGGCGAGCTAATGCTAGCCGAGCGTGCGCCAGAATTTAGGCATGACGCTGGCTGCAGCGGGCAGTTCAAGCCCGTCACGCTGAAATCGTAATGGTCGATGCGGCTGCCAAAATAAGTGCGCCACTGCGGGCTAAATTTGTATTCCGCGTCCATATACACCCCTACGCTTGCTTCGCGCACGCGGTCATTGCGGATGCTTTCCAATACGCGGCGTTCTTGGGTGCGGTTTAAGCCAACAGCGCCAATACGATCGGTGCGTGCCTGCGCGCCAACCCGTAATTTCCACTGCTGTCCGGCGGCATTGTCGCCAAGCCACACATTGCTAAGCGCGCCGCCGTAGATTTTACGCTGATCGAACTGGCTGAATTGATCGCCCTGATCTGGATCATCGAGTAAATAGGTGAAGTTCGAGAACAGCTTTAAATCGTAGTCAATGACATAGGCCGAGGCGTCAAAGATACCTCCCAAAAGCGTGCCGTTGTAGCCACCCGACAGGCTGTAGCGGGACGATGCGCCACCCAACGTGGTGTCGAGCGAACCCAAGCGGCCAATTAACCCCAAATCCATCGCACGCTTAGGGATTTGATCGGGGGAATTCCAAGTGTTGTCATACGCCATGAGCAGCAAGCGCCCAGTGCCGTCACTAATACGGGTCGTTAGCTTGAGCGTCGCGTTTTTCTTTTTCACATCTTCATCAATTTGATCCCAAGGCCCGGAATAACCGTGGGATTCAACGCCGTAGGTGAGTTTGGTTCCCTTGATATCGGTACTGCCGAAAGCCACGCCACGTAAATAGCCAAACGAGCCAACGCGCAGCTCAGCTTTGGGCGCGCCTAAGTCCTCACTAAGGCCAAAATGTGCCGAGCCGCTCGCGCTAAAGTCGCCGATTTCAACTGCATAGGGGCCTTTTTCGTATTTTAATTCGCCCACCATTTCTGGAATGATGAAATTCAAGTCGGTATAGCCCTGACCGTGTCCATGCGTGCGCAAATTGATCGGCATGTCATCGACAAAGTTGGCGAAGTCGGTGCCGTGGTCTAGATTAAAGCCGCGCAAAAAATACTGGCTGGCTTTGCCGCTGCCGGAGTGCTGCGTTGCCACCATGCCGGGAACAAACTCGACTAGATCGCCGCTGCGCGTCAACGGCCGCTGTTTAAGCTGTTCTGCGCCCACGGTTCCCTGCGA
>JAYUUS010000269.1:0-8026 GCA_043754435.1 Rhodanobacteraceae bacterium | reverse complement strand
TTAAGAATCGAGAACGCGCGGTTATCCATTTTGCCGAATTCGCTGGCTTGCTTGATATCGCGGCAGGCAAGCGCATAAAGGTGGCGCCCAGACAGCTTACGGATACGCGCGACGCGCTCAGCCGGGGCTTTTTGATTCGGTAGCCAGCCAAAGGCATAGGTGGAATCGGTCGGGTAGCACATCAACGCACCATCCCGCAGCGCGTTCGCGAGCTGAGCAATCGAACGTGCTTGTGGGTTATCGGGGTGCAGGTAAAGACGCATAACTAAGTTAAGTGTTCCAATTTCAATTAAAAAGTGCGGCAATGGGGGAAAAACAGATAGAGGATGCTTTTGGAATCACTAGCCGCCAGGTTCAACAGGTTCAACAGCCTCCGAACCGGCTGAAGCTTAACCATAGTGCCAGACGCCGAATGCTCGGCTGCGATTTTTATTAGGCATGTGCCTGCAGCACGCGTGCTACGGTACTGGCTGGCAAAACGATGCGATCAAATGACGCCGCCGGGTAAAGATAGTCCTCGCCAGACTCGTCGATGATGCGAACCTGGTTGTGGTGTGCAGCACTTGCGTCTGGCAGAACTTCATAGAGCTTTCGCAACTCAAGTGAGACTTCGTAGCCAGTGTTTTCTATGCAAATTGCGAATTCGTGATTAGTCATGGCGGTTAGTCCGGTTGCGTTTCGCTTAGCCTCAAAGGTCATCTGGATTAAGCCCAGTGTGCTTGGCAACTCTCGCGAGCATACGAGGGCCAATTTCTTCTGCGTCGTGAAAGGCAAACGTGTAATCGTTCCAACCTTTCCGCCCGAGCGTTCTATGTGAACCGCTCTGGCGCTTAATTTCCCATCCAAGCCGCAAAAGCGCGGCTAAGACCATTCGTGCCTTTTTCGAAGACCACTGGCTCACGCCGCAGCAGGAAGTGCTATGGAGAAGGCTAATGCACGGCTTTCTCCGTGTTCGAGCCGTTCGGCGATAACTCGAAGAGCAAGCGCTTCGGCCTTAGCCATCGCCTCCTCTTTTGATACGCCGTACGCGAGCACTCCAGGTAATTCCAGAACTTCCGCTAGCCACCTGCCGTCTTCTTCCAGCTCGCACTCAAGTATGTAATTCATGGAATCTTTCCTTTGAACGGCTCGGGGCAGTTAACAAACAATAGTCTTTATGAAACCGCATCGAAATCATACCATCCGCATCGACAAATCCACCGCGCGCACATGCTTGGTCAGACTGCCAATCGAAATAAAATCTACACCCGCTTCGGCATAAGCAATCAAGCTTTGCTCATCAATACCGCCGCTCGACTCAAGCTCCATTCGCCCCGCCACTAAGCGCACCAACTCAGCGGTTTGTGCGGGGCTGAAATTATCCAATAGCACGCGTGGCACGTTTAAATGTAAGCATTCTTCTAATTGCGCGGGGGTTTCAACTTCGACCTGCAAAAAGCGATCCGGATACAGTTTGCGTGCAGCGGTCACGGCGGCACGAATTGAGCCAGCCGCCGCAATATGGTTTTCTTTCAGTAAAAACGCATCAAACAGACCAATTCGATGATTGAATCCGCCGCCACAGCGAACCGCGTATTTTTGCGCGTCGCGCAAGCCTGGCAAGGTTTTGCGGGTATCCAACAAACGCGTTTTGGTATGCGCAATCAGGCGCACGTAATGCGCGGTCGTCGTTGCTGCACCGGATAAGGTTTGCAGGAAATTGAGTGCGGTACGCTCGGCGCTCAGCAGCGCACGCGCAGGCGCGCTGATGTCCAAAAGCACCGAATTTGCCAGCACGGTTTCGCCGTCGGCAGCACTCCATTGCATGTGCGAATCGGGGGCAAAATGCAAAAACGTCGCCTCCGCCCACGGGCGTCCGGCCAATACAAAATCTTGTCGCGCAATGATTTTGGCACTGCCATTTTGGGCCGCTGAAATCAGCTCAGCGTTGATATCGCCGGTAGCGATATCTTCGGCGATTGCGTTTTCAACATTGCGCGTTAAGGCTGTTCGTTCGCGTTCACTCAGCTGCATATTCGGGACTTAGTAATCAAATTGAATAGACTTATCATTTAATAGACTTGAAATTTCATGGCCTCATGCCTCGGCTGAACCGCCAATCGAGCCTTCGGGAACCACTTCGTTGTTTGCCTCGGGCGTATGTTCCACAGGTGCTGCAGCGCTGCTTTTTAGACGTTCAACGATGGCATCGAGCGCTCGGTCAAACAGTGGCACATCTTCTAGAATTTCGGCAGAGCCTGCACGCAGCTCAGCCGCCAAGCCCCAAACGGTTTTGTCGCCGACTTTCAAACCTTTGCGGTTGACGAATAAATATTTGGCGCTAATCGGGCTGATCCAGGATAGCTTCGCTCGTTCAATATGGCCAACCTTATCGCGAAATTCAACCCAAGTGCCCACTTTGATGGCGCGCGCAGTTTCCACGTAAGCATCGTCAAAAACTTCGCCCTCGTCATCATCTTCCTCGCCCTTTGCGCCTAACACGATTTCATCGACAAAATTGGTGTCATCGTGGGCGCTGGGCGGCGGCGTAAATTTGGCCTTTTCTTCGACGATCAGCATGGTGCTTTCATCGTCATCAAAAGTCGGCATATTGGCGGCACTGTCATCATTGACAATATCGCGCAGTGCGGGAACTTCCAGCAGTACCGCGTAAAGCTTGCCCAGCTCAGCAATCAAGTGGTTGACATCGGCTTCTTGATAAGCAACTAAGCTCAAGCCCTGACGTAGCGCTTTTTCCAGCTCGGGAACTAGCGCGCGTAAGCGTTGCCGCTCATCGTCGGTATCTTTGCGCTGCGCGCTCCAGATTAATTCATCCGCGACCCGCAACGATGCCTGCCACTGATGCGAGTTTTCGCCTTGGCGCAGGGATGTTAATACCAAAACATTCGCCCACGGCCGGGTCAGCACATGCCGAATCACCTCTGGTACCGGCTTACCTTCCATGCGCAGCAAAATTTCCTTTGCCGCCAATTTGCGGGCGCTGTGCAGCTTTTCACGGCCCCGCGCGGTTTCCGTGGTGCGCTGTTCGGCAACATCCGCGCGTTTCTTTAAGCCTGCGAAAAATTCGACAAACGACAGGTATTCGCGCTCAAAAATGCCGGTGTCTTCGTCAAAATCTTTCAGCAAACTTTCGACAATTTGGCGAATGCGCTGGAATAGTCGGTGATCTTTATCCGATTCTTCACTCCAACCCACGCCCGCTTGTGCCAATTCATCTAGTAGGCGGCGCGCCGGGTGTTCTTTTTTAGCAAAAAGATGCTTATCTAAAATCGCTACTTTCAGATATGGAATCTGTAAGCGTGCCAGCTGCGCTTGGATCTCAGCGGGCAAGTTTTTATCTTGCAAAATAAACTCAAAAAGCATGCCGACCAGATCAATCGTGTCCTCATCGGCGGCAGTTACTTTATGGTCCGAGCCACCGATTTTTTCAGCCTGCTGGATCAATTCCCCTTTAATCCGAGCAACCGCTTGCGCATTCGCTATGCCAAATCCAAAGCCTTGATTTTGCTGAAAATTTTGTGGTGACGCCTGATTTTGCAGAATGGACAGGGCATTGATTAAGTCACTGGCGGAAAGCGTTGGCCCCTGTGGCTGCATGGGTGCTGTGGGCTGAAATGCCGCATAGCTGTTTGCCCCGCCGGAATTATTGTTGGCATTGGCAAAATTTTGCTGGCCGCCATATCCGGCATGGCGCGCCGCAAGTAAAGTGCGCAGCGAATTGAATACCTCTGCCTGCAGTGCAGACTCAGGCGATTGCCCAGCATAATCGCCGGCACCCATGCCCGAGAAATTCATTCCCTGCTGCGGCATTCCCATGTTGCCCATACTATGCTGGCTATGCTGGGGCGCACCCATGCCTTGCTGCTGAGGCCCGGAATTACCCGCAAAGTTAGCGCTTGCTATCGCTTGATCGGTGCTGAGGCTATCAGTGCCACCCGCATTAGGCATCGTGCTGTTGCCAGTTGACCTGCGCTGCGGCTGTAAGCCGCCATGCCGAAGCTGCGGCAATACGCCGCCTTCTACTAGCTGCTGATTGAGCTCTTCATAAAGGCCATCTAGGTTGCCGACGACATGTTTGTCAAACAATTTCAGGATGATGAGCTTGATCGTCTGCATCTCGCCTTCCAGCTCTTTGAGCGTGCTTTGGAAGGCTTTGATGATGTTTTTTGGGCCAACGGGATTGTCGTCATCGGTAATTTTCGCGCCGTTTACCAGCACGCTGAGCCGTTGATTCATGGTAAACAAAACGCGCGATGATTTATTTTCAGCTTTGCCCGCCATGCTGGAACTGGCAAGCGACTCTTCCAGTTCAGCTTCATCAATTAATGACAGGCCGATTTCCTGCGTTTTTTGCGTGTCTAACGCACGCCGATTCGGCTGCACAAATTCAGCAAAACATTTACTCAAGCCATCCTGTGCGGCGCGCTCCATGGCCGGGCGCTTTTTGCGCACTTCGCGCATACCGTCAAAAAAGCGTGTTTGGATAGAGTTATTTTCGGCTTTTTCTGCCATGTCAAACAGCGCGTCATCGACGCCGTCGAACATGCCGCTGATCATTGCGGCGACGCGCTTAAGCGCATTGGTGCGCAGGGATTTAATAATCTCGGTAAAGCGTTCATTGGGCGCGCCCGCTTGCAGCGCTTGCCGCTGCTGCAGATCAATCACCTTGTTGGGTTCATAAGTACTGCTCATTCGTGCACACCTTTACGCTGCATTGATCACAACGGCCTTAACACGCGCGTGTCTGATTCAAGAGTAGCTGAATTTTTAAGAATAACAGGGCTGGCGCGCACGGGTTTACAAAGCGAGACAATAAAATGCCTAAAAATAGGGCAAATTTAAGCGACACCGCCTCAATTAGGATATTTTGCTCGATTTATCCACGAGGAAAATCTTGAAATTGCACAGTTGCGATGCCCTCCTCAGGCAAAAGTACCGGGATACCCTCTTCAATGCGATAGATAATTTTGCCATCGGTTGTGAGCAACCCCGCGTTAAGCAAACCCGATACGATTTGCGCGTCGACATTGAGCGCAGCACCCACAGAAATTTCTTTGTTCAAAGCTGTTAATTGCTTTGCGCTAAGGGGCACTAACGGTACTTTGCTGACTGGACAACAAATTATGTCCAATAGTTTTCGATCAATTGCAGCCATGATGTACTCAGAAAATCACTAAAGCGCTAGAATCGCGCGCTTTCGCGCTGGTGGGAAGCCCAAAATGTCCGAAGATGTTAAATTTACTGAAAAAGCCGTGGTAAATAGCGCTGACAATGCCCAGGCAATAGCGGCGTGCGTAGGCATTGTAATGGGTTCCAAAAATGATTGGCCGACGCTCAAGCCTGCGGCAGATATGCTGGAGCATTTTGGCATCGCTTTTGAAGTGCGCGTGGTTTCGGCGCACCGCACCCCCGATTTATTGCATGAATACGGCCACACAGCGCGCGCCCGAGGTTTAAGATTGATTATTGCAGGCGCGGGTGGCGCGGCTCATTTGCCCGGCATGTTGGCGGCCTTAACGCCCTTGCCGATTTTAGCAGTACCGGTGCAAACCAAAACTTTGAACGGCATTGATTCGCTGCTTTCGATCGTGTGCATGCCCAAAGGCGTGCCGGTCGCCACGTTTGCCATCGGCGAGGCAGGTGCGGCAAATGCTGCCCTGACTGCGGTGGCGATTTTTGCGCTCACCGACCCTAGCTTGGCTGAAAAACTCGACGCCTTTCGCGCCGCGCAAACCGCGCAAGTGCTGGCACAAGGTGATCCGCGCATATGACGATCCAGCTCAAGCCCACTGCACGCGCTAGCGTCGGTATTGTCGGCGGCGGTCAGCTGGCACGCATGTTAGTGCTGGCCGGTGCACGCTTAGGTTTGCGCTTTAAAATCTATGATCCATCGCCCGATGCCTGCGCTGGCGCGCTAGCACCGCTCACTTGCGGCGCGTTTGCAGACGCCAACGCACTGTTGGCATTTGCCCGGGATTTAGATGTCTTGACGTTTGATTTTGAAAACGTGCCGGCCAGCACGTTGGCGGCGTTGGGTCGTGATATCAAGGTCGCACCTAACCCAGAAGCGTTGGCAATGACGCAAGATCGCTTGAGCGAAAAGCAGGCTTTTACCCAACTCGGAATTCCCGTCGCACCGTATCGTGCGGTCAGCACTGGCGCTGAGATGCAGCAGGCGGTAGCCGAATTAGGCGCGCCCGGAATTTTGAAAACACGCACGTTGGGCTACGATGGCAAAGGCCAAACGCGCGTCAATTGCATAGACGAGGCGCAGGCGGCATTTGCAAGTCTAGGCTTAAGCCCGTGCGTATTTGAGCAAATGGTACCCTTCAGCCGCGAGCTTTCCATCATTGCGGTGCGCGCGCAAAACGGCGAATTTCGCTGCTATCCATTGACTGAAAACGTCCACGATGGCGGTATTTTGGCGGTCAGTTTGGCCCCGGCACGCGCTAGCCATGCACTTAATGCCTTGGCACAGTCGCATGCGCGCAAAGTCGCGGAGCATTTCGACTATGTCGGCACCTTTGCATTGGAGTTTTTTCAGCTTGCTGATGCCGATCTTGGCGACAGCCTAGTGCTCAATGAAATGGCGCCGCGCGTACACAACAGCGGGCATTGGACAATTGAAGGCGCGGAGTGCTCGCAGTTTGAGAATCATCTGCGCGCGGTCACGGGCTTGCCGCTGGGCAGCACCGCGTTGCGGCAAGCCTCTTTGATGCTCAACTGGGTCGGCGAATTACCTGATGCCGGGGCGCAGTTAAGCTGCGCGAATCTGGCTTGGCATGACTATGGAAAATCCGCCCGCGCCGCGCGTAAAGTCGGGCACAGCACCCTTTGCGCGGACTCCATCGAATTATTGGCGGTCAAATTAGACGCACTAGAACGCTCTGAATCGACCCGCGCAGGTGCGTTAGCGCAAGCGCTGCTCAATCGCTATTTGCGCCCATGAGCGATTGGATCGCAGCCGGCCCACTTAGTGCGCTGCTGCCGGGCGAATTCTTAGCGCTCGACGTTGATGGCGTGATGGCGGCAATCTATAACATTGACGGCGCCCTTTATGCGATCGAAGATGTCTGCACCCACGACGGTGGTGAGCTAGCGGGTGGCCCACTGGTCGGCACCACCGTAGAGTGTATTCGTCACGGCGCGATATTTGACTTGAAAACCGGGGCCGCTCTGTGCGCGCCTGCGTACACGCCAACAGTTACGCTAGAAACTAAAATTGAGGACGGCGTGATTTGGGTGCGCGACCCGCGCTTTTAAGCGTCGATTCCGCCAAAAAATACCGCGTCATCATAGCGAAAATTTTTTTGCTTTCAGGCCGATTTACTGTGGCGCATCGTATTTGTAGGTGTATGCTTATGTTGACGCTGCAGTAACGGGGGCGCCGTCTAAAGCCGAGGTAAGCATGGATGAGGATGAGTAACAAACGCCGCTGAGCACTTCAACAAGTGTTCAGCGGCGTTTTTTTATGGGCAAGTTTTTTGCAGGTAAGTTTTTTGTATACGCAACACGGATATATTTTATGGATTATTTGACCGAACTCGCGACGCAGTCACGGCAACGCCCAGCGCTCATTCGCGGCAGTGCTGAAGAAGCCGCCGCAATCGCCCGGTTTAAGCTCTTTTTCGCGGATTTTTCACCGCAAAAAATTGATGTTTTACTGGATAAGACCTACGCCCAAGATGCCTGGTTTAACGACACGCTGAAAACCATTCGCGGCCGTGAGCCAATGCGCAGTTATCTAAAGCACAGCGCAGAAGCGGTCGAAAGCTGCGTCGTTGAAGTCAAGGAAACCTTGAGCAACGACACCGGAGATTATTACATCCGTTGGGTGATGACGATTCGCTTCAAGCGTTTTAAGAAAGGCCAAGATACTCAGACGATTGGGATTAGCCATGTGCGTTTTAATAGCGATGGACTGGTCTGCTTTCACCAGGACTATTGGGATTCAACCGCCGGTATTTTTGAGCATGTTCCGGTACTTGGCTGGATGATTGGCAAAATCAAAGCGCGTTTATGATGC
>JAYUUS010000268.1:0-2736 GCA_043754435.1 Rhodanobacteraceae bacterium | reverse complement strand
TGTGATCGCGCGCTCGGTGCTTGGAAATGAACACCAAGTTGTTCGGTTTTGGCTGCTTGCCTAGCGGCGCGTACAGCTAGAAAGCAGTTTTTCGTATGCTTGTAAGTCGTATTACTTCGGCCTGAGCACTCCTGGACGCCAAAAAATGAACGACTGCCTGAGGAATACCGCTAATGCTGAGCAAAATCTATGTTTAATGCCCTAAAAAACGGCGCTTTTGTGCGCATATCAATAGGCAGTTTTCTATTGACGCTAGCGTTTATGGCGCAGGAAGTGGTGCTGGGCTATGAACTCTATCGCATCACCAAAGACCCCTTGATGCTCGGGCTTTTGGGCTTAGCGGAAGCGCTGCCATTTATGGCTTTGGCACTCTTTGGCGGGCATTTGGCGGACCGTTTAAATCGGCGCACACAAATGTTGGTCATGCTGATTCTGATTTCGTTAGCCGCCGCGATGCTGGCGCAGATTGCGCCTAGCCTGCAGCAAACGGGCGCAACTAGCCATGCGCTGTGGGTCATTTATGGTGCTGTTGCCGTCACGGGTTTCGCGCGTGGGCTGTATTCACCCGCTGCATCTAGCCTGCGCGCACAAATTATTCGCGTAGAAGATCAGGCGAATTCCGCCGCGTGGTCGGCTACGTTTTGGCAAGCAGGAATGCTTTCGGCACCGGTATTGGCGGGCTATTCATATTTAAAGATTGGCTTGCAAAACACGCTGTGGGTTACCGTAGGCTTGACCGTCGCGACCGCGATTTTGACGCTATTTTTGCCGAGCTTGCGGGTCGAGCGCGGCGAGCTTGAGGATCAGGAAAGTATGTGGGCCAGCATCAAAACTGGCTTTCGCTTTGTTTTTGCGCAAAAAATCCTGCTGTATTCCATTTCTTTGGACTTGGTGGCCGTGCTGTTTGGCGGTGTGGTCGCCATGCTGCCGGCATTTGCCACCGATATTTTGCACATCGGCCCGGAAGGTTTAGGCTGGCTGCGCACTGCACCCGGCATGGGTGCGGTGCTGACGATGCTGCTGGCAGCGCGGTTTTCCCCGACCACTCGGCCGTGGCGCAATATGTTGATCGCCGTTACCGGATTTGGCATCGCCACACTGGTGTTTGCACTCAGCTCAAGTTTTTGGCTGTCGATGCTGGCGCTAGCATTCACTGGCGTATTTGACGGCATTAGCGTCGTGGTACGGCAATATTTGCTGCAAAGCGTGCCACCCAATCATATTCGCGGCCGCGTTTTGAGCGTCAACAGCATTTTTGTTTCGGCCAGCAATGAACTCGGTGCGTTTGAATCCGGTGTGGCGGCGAAATATCTGGGCTTAAGAAGTTCCGTACTCGCGGGTGCTTGCCTGACGTTACTAAGCGCCATCTGGCTGTTTGACCGTGGGCGGGTGCATGGTTTGTCGGCAATGGATAATAAAGCCACCTAATCCCAAGCATGAGAAAAAACGAAAGCACAAGTTTCCTGGAGCAACCTTTCAGCGCACAGTGAAAAAACGTGTCACGTTCAAGTTCTTTTCATTCACCAAAATCATCAATCAAGCCGATTTTAAAACGGATTCTGAACTAAAACGAGGCCGAAAACCTCACTTTCACCTCAACCACACTAATACGCAACCGTGAAGCCAAAATTCATCAATTTCCAGCCAAAACCTGAGCCACTGCACGAATAATGCTCTGGCCTTGGCTTTAGCTGGAACTTCTGCGACTAATCATCAAAAGGCTTTTTAACCTTGCCCCCAATACCAGTCATTCACCTTTCCCGCCCAAACAGGCGGAAATCACTACTGCGCCCATTTCACCGTAAACAGCCAAGTGCGCTGCGGTGTATTAAAACCGCTCGCTAATTCGTACTTGCGATCAAACACATTTTCAAGCTTCGCCTGCACCGACCACGCGGGCGCTAGTTGGTAGCTAGCGGACACATCGGCTAAGCCGTAACCGGGCAAAGTTGTGGCAAAATCTTCGCGTGCGGAATAGCCAAAGCCGTCTAAGGAAATATTGAGCGCGTCAAAGTCGCAGTTTGCGTGTGCGCCAATTTTGCGCTTTGGGCGGCGCAGCAGCGCTTGATCGGCGCGTAAATTGCGGGGGTCTTGCAAGGTGATATCACCGCTGACTTTGCAGCCGAAAAGCGTGCTGTCCGCAGATAACTCGATACCATCTACCGCTGCGCGCGCAATATTTTCGGCGCTGAACACCCGGCCGCCGCTGAAACTAATCAGATCGCTAATGCGGGTGCGAAACGCCCGCAGACGCAGTTTTGAGGCCGTACCAAAGTCTTGATCGGCACCAATTTCAAACGAATGCGAGCGCTCAGGGTCCAGATTTTCATTGCCTGCGAAAAGTCCGTCGAAGCCTGGGGAATACAGCTCGTTCAAATTCGGCGCGCGAAAGCCTTGGCCGAAATTGGCGAATACGCGCGCAGATTCAAACTGATAACCCCAAGCGGCGGAAAAACTGCCGTGTAAGCCAAACTGCGAATCATCATCGGCGCGCACTGACGCCTCGAGCTCATGGCCGTTCAGAGGCATGGCAAAGCGTGCAAACGGTGCGAGCAAGGTGCGCTCTTTATCGTTACCTGCACTGCCCTTTTCCGAGGTGCTGTTGAGCCCAAAAGTAAGCGCTTTCCCACCCTCCAAGGTCAAATCATGCTGCCAATCGCCCTGCAAACGCCGCGTGCGAAAGGTCGAGAAAAATACCGGGGTATCCAACACTTCCGAGGCATAGCCAAGGCGAAA
>JAYUUS010000267.1:0-8092 GCA_043754435.1 Rhodanobacteraceae bacterium | reverse complement strand
TGAGCTTAGGCGAATGGCGCTCGCCGCACCGCATCAATGATCTTGAAGACATGCTTTGGCGTTACAGGTCAGCACCTGACAGCGGCACGTATCTGATTAGCAATTCGCAAGCTGAATAAATCAATTAGCCAATCAAATCAAATCAAATCAAATTAAATCAAATCAAATTAAAAGGAATTCAATCATGGCAACAAAAACTGATCTAAAAACCGCCTCCGTCTTGGCTTTCGAGCGCAAAGTCGACCCGTCCGACGCCGTCTTTTATTCTGGCAACTGGGCAAACAAAGATAAAGCTGACGGTTGGGAAGCAATCTCAATTCGCGAAAAATCGGTGCGCGGCACGATCTCAAACCGCTTAAAAGCTGGCGCAACCGACCCGGCAAAATTAGACGCTGATATACAAAAGCCAAATCTGCAAACGGTGGATGTCGCCACCCTTCCGCCCGACTGCGACACCCTTAAAGCCGCGCTGACCATACGCATTTTGGGCGGCACCGGCACACCGAACGCGTGCAATAACGCCGACTATCAAACTAAACTTTTGGAAAGCGTTGCAAGCTATGTCAAAGCCACAAATTTTGCCGAATTGGCAAAGCGCTATGCCGCCAACATTGCCAATGGCCGCTTTTTGTGGCGCAACCGCATGAGTGCAGAATCGGTACACATTACCGTCAAGCATGTCAAAGAAGGTATTGCGGCAGCGACCTGGCATTTTGATGGCTTAAGTTTTTCGCTGCGCGATTTTGAAGTGCCCGCTGCGGCGCAAACGTCCTTGAGCGAATTAGCCGCCGTGATCCAAGCCGCACTGCAGGGCAAGGGCTATGCGCTGTTGGAAGTGCAGGGCTATGTGCGTATGGGTGCGGGGCAAGAGGTGTATCCAAGTCAGGAGCTGATTTTGGATAAGGGCAAGAGCGATAAAAGCAAGGTGCTTTACCATGTTAAGGGCATTGCCGGCATGCACAGCCAAAAAATCGGCAATGCGCTGCGCACTATTGATACTTGGTACCCCGATGAAGACGGCGTGGGCCCGATTGCGGTGGAGCCTTATGGGTCCGTCACGGCGTTAGGCAAAGCGTACCGCCAGCCCAAGCAAAAGCAGGATTTCTACAACCTGCTTGACGGCTGGATGATTAAAGATCAAGTACCCGCCATTGAGCAACAACACTATGTGATCGCCACGCTGATTCGCGGCGGCGTATTTGGTGAATCGGGTAAGGAATAATCATGGATTCTTATCTTGATTTAAGTCTTCGGCCCGACCCGGAATTTCCGGAATCGCAGTTGATGAATGCACTTTACGCCAAACTGCATCGGGCATTGGTCAGCGCGCAGGCCGATAGCATTGCGGTGTGTTTTCCGGCGTTTGCTGGCCTCAAGCTAGGCGGAATTTTGCGGCTGGTTGGGCCATCGGCAGCGCTGGCAAATCTAATGGCCGGGCCCTGGCTACACGGTATGCGCGATCACTTACAAATCAGTGACGTGCGCGCGTTGCCAGCGCAGCTGAAGCATCGACAATGGCAGCGCATCCAGTGCAAATCCAGCCCCGAACGCCTACGCCGACGGCAAATGAAACGCCACGATCTAAGCGAAACCCAAGCCCGCGAACGCGTACCTGATACGCTGGCCGCCACTCTAAAAGCGCCGTTTTTGCAAGTCGTCAGCAACAGTACGGGGCAGCGGTTCCGGCTGTTTCTTAAAGTAGGCGCAATCCAAGCGCAGCCCGAGACGGGTACGTTCAACGCCTATGGACTAAGCCAAACCGCTACCGTGCCTTGGTTTTAGGCACTGAAACCCTTTTTTCGCCGTGTTGCAAAGTTCTTTAAAAATCAATGACTTAAAATCACCGCAGAAAATAAGGTTTTTTGCGATTAAATAGTTGTTTAGTTTGTAACGGCGGGCGTTTATGCTCGCCGTTCTGTAGTTCACTGCCGAGTAGGCAGCTCAGAAAAAAAATGCGCCGCGTGGGTCGCTTGCGCCGCCGTTCACTGCCGAGTAGGCAGCTCAGAAAAACCCAGCGCGATCCGATCAAGATCAACACGAGTTCACTGCCGAGTAGGCAGCTCAGAAAAGCTACGGTGCACGCAGCGCGAAACTCTGGCAGTTCACTGCCGAGTAGGCAGCTCAGAAATGGCGCGGGCGGTTGGTCGCGCAATGTCTCATGTTCACTGCCGAGTAGGCAGCTCAGAAAGCACGATTTAGCCCAGATGCGGCCAGCGCCGCGTTCACTGCCGAGTAGGCAGCTCAGAAAAGGATTGCGCCTGCGGGTTTGTCTTGCGACTGGTTCACTGCCGAGTAGGCAGCTCAGAAAGCCTAAAACCTTCCAACAATTTCCCCGCAAAACCGGTTCACTGCCGAGTAGGCAGCTCAGAAATAATAATCCACACCAACCCCATTCGCCAAATCGTTCACTGCCGAGTAGGCAGCTCAGAAAAAAAGCACACTTTCCCTTCTTGCAGTGACGTTGTTCACTGCCGAGTAGGCAGCTCAGAAATGAGTTTGGTGCCGTGGCTGCGCTGGATCGAAGTTCACTGCCGAGTAGGCAGCTCAGAAAAACATCGAAACGCACCGAATTTATCGCGCCATGTTCACTGCCGAGTAGGCAGCTCAGAAAACACTTACCGGCGCACCTGTGGATTGGTCCAGGTTCACTGCCGAGTAGGCAGCTCAGAAAAAACACTACGAGCGAAAGGCGAAGGTTGTTACGTTCACTGCCGAGTAGGCAGCTCAGAAAAATGCACGGGCGAATCGGCGTCAACACCATAGGTTCACTGCCGAGTAGGCAGCTCAGAAATGACGAAATCAGCTCCGCGCCATCAGTATTTATGTTCACTGCCGAGTAGGCAGCTCAGAAAATGCCGTATCGAATGCAGCCCTGGCGATTCCCGTTCACTGCCGAGTAGGCAGCTCAGAAAAGCTTACCGCGCCTGGACACGTCGCAATTGCAGTTCACTGCCGAGTAGGCAGCTCAGAAATCAAATCAACGCCAAGGCACATGGCGAGCTACGTTCACTGCCGAGTAGGCAGCTCAGAAAACGACACAAGACGTGGCGTTTAACACCCGCGTGTTCACTGCCGAGTAGGCAGCTCAGAAAACCCCTTGCAATGCGGTCTTGATACGTTCGCAGTTCACTGCCGAGTAGGCAGCTCAGAAATATCGCGTAACTTGCGCGGCATTCGTGACTACGTTCACTGCCGAGTAGGCAGCTCAGAAAGAACAATAAACGTGCGCATCGTTTGGTCATCAGTTCACTGCCGAGTAGGCAGCTCAGAAAGTCGCTACAGCCGCAAGCGGATCCGCGCTGCCGTTCACTGCCGAGTAGGCAGCTCAGAAAAATTTAAAAATCTCGGAAACAAACGAACAAAAGTTCACTGCCGAGTAGGCAGCTCAGAAATGTTACGTGCGGCTCCGCTGGTTTACGCATCTGTTCACTGCCGAGTAGGCAGCTCAGAAAAACACCTTCGCCCTGGTTCGGGCCAACACCAAGTTCACTGCCGAGTAGGCAGCTCAGAAAAAAATATAAAAATAAGGTTTAGTTTGTTTCCCGTTCACTGCCGAGTAGGCAGCTCAGAAAAATTGACGCCTAAAGATCGTCTAGAGTTTGACTGTTCACTGCCGAGTAGGCAGCTCAGAAAGCTGTACCGTCCGCATTCTTAGCGCTCACATGGTTCACTGCCGAGTAGGCAGCTCAGAAAGTTAGTCTGAATACTGAATGCGCGTGACGCATGTTCACTGCCGAGTAGGCAGCTCAGAAAAAGAATGGGAGGGTGAACTCGAAAACCTAACCGTTCACTGCCGAGTAGGCAGCTCAGAAATTTTACAAAATTATCTAAATTCATAGTCTTAGGTTCACTGCCGAGTAGGCAGCTCAGAAACACGCCCCGGTGCGAGCGCTGGCAATGGATCGCGTTCACTGCCGAGTAGGCAGCTCAGAAAGCATTCAGCGCTCGCAAAATAAGCGCCATTGTGTTCACTGCCGAGTAGGCAGCTCAGAAAAAGGTGCTAAAACATCTTTTTGTGCTTTAGTAGTTCACTGCCGAGTAGGCAGCTCAGAAATAATGCTGAGTATGCAGGACATGATTTTTGGCGTTCACTGCCGAGTAGGCAGCTCAGAAATCTAACGCCTGACATTATTACTTCATAATTCAGTTCACTGCCGAGTAGGCAGCTCAGAAAATCGTGTCAGCGGGCGCAAAGCCTGTGATGTAGTTCACTGCCGAGTAGGCAGCTCAGAAAGCACAGCGCCTCAACTTGCGTATTCGGAAGCCGTTCACTGCCGAGTAGGCAGCTCAGAAATTAACGAGTACGCAACGCCTGATTGATCGCCCGTTCACTGCCGAGTAGGCAGCTCAGAAAAATGCGCGCATCGTCACTGACTGAAGCCGAGCGTTCACTGCCGAGTAGGCAGCTCAGAAAATCAAATGTAACGGCGTGCCGGTGTAATGCAAGTTCACTGCCGAGTAGGCAGCTCAGAAACTGACGGCGATCTAGCGCTAATCACCGACAATGTTCACTGCCGAGTAGGCAGCTCAGAAAAACCGCTCCCCTACGCAAAAATTTCATACAAAGTTCACTGCCGAGTAGGCAGCTCAGAAAATCAGGTTCGGGCATTGATAGCGGCGCTAAGGGTTCACTGCCGAGTAGGCAGCTCAGAAAAATAGCATCAAAAATGCGCTTGCAAAGCGTAAGTTCACTGCCGAGTAGGCAGCTCAGAAAAGTTGACACAATCGTGCTTTGAATCATATTCAGTTCACTGCCGAGTAGGCAGCTCAGAAATACCTGCAGCACGAGCGGACGCGTGCAGATAAAGTTCACTGCCGAGTAGGCAGCTCAGAAAAAATAAATGAAGGCGTCTGGCGTTGGATTCAGGTTCACTGCCGAGTAGGCAGCTCAGAAAGTGACGGGACGCCTGATTTTCATGGAAGAAAAGTTCACTGCCGAGTAGGCAGCTCAGAAAATAGGGCGGCTTCAATATATCCGCGTACAAATGTTCACTGCCGAGTAGGCAGCTCAGAAATGGTGCGAGCGCTAGCAATAGATCGCACCCACGTTCACTGCCGAGTAGGCAGCTCAGAAATACCCGTTATTTTAGTTTGCATAAATTACCTCGTTCACTGCCGAGTAGGCAGCTCAGAAAATCGGCGCTGGCGCTAGGTGCGCGCTGACCATGTTCACTGCCGAGTAGGCAGCTCAGAAATGAAATAACTTCCGAGCGCGCCGCATACTTAAATTGCGCAGACGCACCCGTCGTCAACCAAAATGTTCACTGCCGAGTAGGCAGCTCAGAAAAAAATGCGCGCGCGCACCGAGCTTAATAGCTCGTTCACTGCCGAGTAGGCAGCTCAGAAAGCCTAAAATTTGCTCAAGCTTGGCCGTCGATTGTTCACTGCCGAGTAGGCAGCTCAGAAAGTTCGGCGAGCGCAGGACGTAGCCGCCCAGCACGTTCACTGCCGAGTAGGCAGCTCAGAAATAGCCGCCAAGTTCGGATGCACCGTATCCGAGGTTCACTGCCGAGTAGGCAGCTCAGAAAACCAATGCGGGTCGTCTAAATACCCCAAAACAGTTCACTGCCGAGTAGGCAGCTCAGAAAATAATTACTAGCGGGGCGCTGTCATGCTCCAGGTTCACTGCCGAGTAGGCAGCTCAGAAAGTCTAATCGCGTGCTTATGTCTCCGTTGCTGAGTTCACTGCCGAGTAGGCAGCTCAGAAAATCAGCGCCCGGACGCCGTCAAAATCTATGGAGTTCACTGCCGAGTAGGCAGCTCAGAAAGCTACAGGCGTAAGCCGTTACGACCTTCGCCCGTTCACTGCCGAGTAGGCAGCTCAGAAAATGTACGCACAGCAGGCGATTGAAGAATGAACGTTCACTGCCGAGTAGGCAGCTCAGAAAGGGCATCATCGGCTTAGCGCTTGCATTAAATCAGTTCACTGCCGAGTAGGCAGCTCAGAAATGCCTGGGAGAAACTTTGACAAGGGCAGCTGCGTTCACTGCCGAGTAGGCAGCTCAGAAAGCTGAGCAAATGTTTTTTGTTAATACCGGCAAGTTCACTGCCGAGTAGGCAGCTCAGAAAGTTTGGCAATTATTCCGCAACAAATGGGAGCTGTTCACTGCCGAGTAAGCAGCTCAGAAAGATTAACAAATCTTGATTTGACGTTTGAAAAAGTTCACTGCCGAGTAGGCAGCTCAGAAATCTAGCTGTTTTATTCGCGCCTTGAGTGCCTCGTTCACTGCCGAGTATGCAGCTCAGAAAACATAAAGCGCGCCTAGATTCGTCCTGGTGTGGTTCACTGCCGAGTAGGCAGCTCAGAAAAGCAACGGGCGCAACATCGGCGCGCATATCAAGTTCACTGCCGAGTAGGCAGCTCAGAAAACACTACAGAAACGCGCGCACATTCGATGTGATGTTCACTGCCGAGTAGGCAGCTCAGAAATTGCAACGCGGCGCGAAATCTTTGTGCATCATGTTCACTGCCGAGTAGGCAGCTCAGAAATTTTCAGTGATGACATTTACCTGCGGCGCGGCGTTCACTGCCGAGTAGGCAGCTCAGAAAAAATAAATATGGCATCCCCGAATCCGGGCGGAGTTCACTGCCGAGTAGGCAGCTCAGAAATGTGAGGCCGCAGCTAAGTTGCTGCGGTGATGGTTCACTGCCGAGTAGGCAGCTCAGAAAGGGACGAGCGCGTTGATCTCGTAAAAATCTTGGTTCACTGCCGAGTAGGCAGCTCAGAAAACCAGCGCTGCGTTTTGCGCTTCGGCACCCGCGTTCACTGCCGAGTAGGCAGCTCAGAAAGCATGGCGGGCAGCAACTGTAGGAAAAATGAAAGTTCACTGCCGAGTAGGCAGCTCAGAAAGATTAGCTATTCGCCGAACTTCATCGGCGAGAGTTCACTGCCGAGTAGGCAGCTCAGAAAATCATCGCCCCATTGCGCATCTGTAACTGCGGGTTCACTGCCGAGTAGGCAGCTCAGAAAATGCCCAGTATCTCACCGGCGCGCATGGCGGTGTTCACTGCCGAGTAGGCAGCTCAGAAACAAGGACACGCGCCGCGCAGTTGGTCCACCACGTTCACTGCCGAGTAGGCAGCTCAGAAAAAATGCGCGCTTGTCTAGCTTTAGTTGAGCGCGTTCACTGCCGAGTAGGCAGCTCAGAAATGCCGACCCGGCAAAAAACCGCCAAAGTGCGCGTTCACTGCCGAGTAGGCAGCTCAGAAATGCAATAACTCGGGGCTGATGTCCGCGCATCCGTTCACTGCCGAGTAGGCAGCTCAGAAATTACGGCAAGTTATGCGGATTGCAGGGGTTCACTGCCGAGTAGGCAGCTTAGAAAGAAGGCGCAATCGCGCCAATCGCGCTATTGGAGTTCACTGTCGCGTAGGCAGCTCAAACTTCAGTTCACTGCCATATTGCCCAAATCAACCCGCAATCATCATTTGCTCAACCAAAATGGAGCCGGTGCGGACATTGCCGCGCAGATCGACATCATTTCCGACGGCAACTATCTGTTGATAAAGCGTTTTTAAGTTGCCCGCAATAGTAATTTCAGAAACCGGGTAAACAACGATGCCGTTTTCGACCCAGAAACCTGCGGCTCCGCGCGAATAATCCCCCGTGACGTTATTCACGCCTTGGCCCATTAATTCGGTTACCCAAAGCCCGGT
Organism: Rhodanobacteraceae bacterium; assembly: GCA_043754435.1. Taxonomy (GTDB): domain Bacteria; phylum Pseudomonadota; class Gammaproteobacteria; order Xanthomonadales; family SZUA-5; genus JANNYA01. Next base: position 435 of record JAYUUS010000267.1, on the reverse strand, counting down.
GTGTAGCTTTTGCAGCATCTCGGCAAAATTACCGGCGTTGGCTTTCACGACCAAATTGTGTACGCCACCCGCATTGCCGGTGGAGCGCAGGCCTAATTTACGGGCGGAATAGCTGCCCAGCAAATAACGGTTTAGCACGCCTGCCGTGACTAAGCTGCTTTGCGTAGTGGCAACACCTTCGTCGTCGAAATTGGCCGAGCCAGGTGCGCGCGCCAGATGCGGATACTCCGCCATGTCGAACCAGCCGGGCAAAATTTTGCTGCCTGCGGCATTTAACATAAACGACGATTTGCGATACTGCGCGCCGCCGCCGACGGCGTTCAATAAGTGCCCGATCAAACCGCGCGCTAATTCAGGCGCAAACAGTACCGGCGCGTTGCGCGTGCTTAAACGCTGTGGCTCTAAGCGCGCTAACGTGCGCCGCGCGGCTTCTAT
>JAYUUS010000266.1:0-2741 GCA_043754435.1 Rhodanobacteraceae bacterium | reverse complement strand
GCGAAAGCTCGATTGTCGTTTTGTTCGGGTACTCGATATTTAACAGCCGTCGATGACGCGGCCAAATCTCTTACATAATTCCCCCCTGATTAAAGACAATTCTATTCTATCACACTTTCACCTATGCACGCGCCGCATTTGCATCACAACACAAAAAGAATTATGCTTAATCCATGAGCAATGACGCGAACAAAAATCAGGACATTATGACATCGGCGGAAGTTTGCGCGGCGCTCGGCATCTCGCAGCCGACACTTTCGCGCCGTGTCAAAGACGGCGACATTATCACGTTGCCAAAGCCTGTCGGCTTAAAGCGTCATTATCGGCTGCGGTTTCTTCGCTCCGAGATCGAAAAGCTGCTTTTCTAATCCATACGTCAAAAGTTCGGTTTCGTATTCGGCGGGTATGGCGGCGGTCATTAAGCCCAATCCAATATCGGATGACGTTTCGCGCATTGAGTTTTCGGGAAGCCGTATTGTTTGATTTCCTCAATCTCCAACACGGTTTCATCGACCCAAACTTTACCCTTCGCGTATAGGTCGCGGTCAATCTCAAAACCGTAAGCACTGCGGCCAAGTTGCGCCGATGCTATCAGTGTCGAACCGCTACCTGAGCATGGGTCTATCACGACTTCGCCTGGGTCAGTGAAGAGTTCAATCAAGCGGCGCAACAGCTTTAACGATTTCTGCGTAGGGTGAATAATCTCAACGGAGCTATCTTCGCGCTCATAGTCCATACAGTTCATAACCATACGCCCGTTATTGTTGAATTTCGGCAGTTTGTCACGGTAAAACAAAAGGCCATATTCGCTGTTCCCGACGATTCGCATGTTCGCTTTTAACACCTGCGGCGAATAGTTTTTACGGAAAACCATGTTGATGTATTTGGCGAATCCGTGGCGTTTGGCTAATTCAATCAACGGGAATTGCTGCTCAAAAGAGCAAAACACAATCATTGCCGGTGCGCGGCCTGTTTCTTTGGGTTCCTTTACGAGCATTTTAGACCCGAAGTGCATAAACTCCGCGACATTAAAATGCTCATCGGTGTTGAAAAAGTTCTTTCCGGCTTTGGCACTTTCGCCATTTGCGCGGTCGCCGCCCTCATACCAAGATGGGTTTGAACCGTACGCGTTTTTGCCGATGTTGTACGGGATGTCCGCTATCACAAGCTGCGCTTTGGGCAGTTGGTAGGGCTTGAAGTTTTGGAAATTGTCCCTGATATAGCGGATGTTTTGTTTCTTGTCGCGCGCGGCGTGTTCAACGATGACGGCGGTTTCTTGAGTGTTCATGTTTGTTCCTTTCAGTTAAACCTCGCCGCTGCGACGCGCTCTGCTAACGTGCCGTGTGCGCGTGAAAATGTCAAACGCAAACGGTTCTATTTGGTGATGACACACGGATCTATCTGCTGCGCGATTGGCACGACTGGCGCGTTCTGCTTCGCGTAATCGAGCAATAGCAGCGTTGTCGCGCAGTTCACGGGCGATGGCGGCGTGTAGCTCCCGTTTGCGCGCTTCCTCTCTAAAATGCCAACGAAGGCACCAAACAACAGCGAAAATCACAGTGACGGGCAACACGGCGTGGATCGGTATTCTCATTGTTAGTCTCCTGTCGAGTACTCGATGTATGCGCGAACGCGGGCGTTAAAATGCCACACGAAATAAACAGTGATACAGAACATCAGTGCGGCGGCGATACTCAGTGAATAATCGCCATTTTCGGATAGGTTCTGGTCGTGGCGCACCTGAGCGCGATACGATTCCCAAGCGGCGGGCGCGGCGTCAGGTTTTGGCATTCGTTTTCTCCTGTTTTCTGCGATGGCTCATGCGGACACCTCGAATAACGTTGCGTGTTGCTGCATTATCATTCTTCCGATATATTCAGCGACTTGAGGGACGACGGCGTTTCCGCAGCCTTTAGAACGCCCCATCCTATCGGGAACCCCATTATTGCCTCCAGAAATGACGGGTTCGGGTACGTTCCCCCAAAACGTCGTTTCAGGTGATGCTTTAATTCGCTGTCGCGTCCCGTTGCACACCCGCCCTTGTAATCGCAAGCTGTTGGCGTAGGCAACGATAAAAACTCGTTCTCGCCGATGCGGAAAGCCAAAGTCGGAAGCGCGTAGCACTTGCCATTCTGCATCATACCCGCACGCGGCCAAGTCTCCGAGTACTCGTTCCATTCCCCTGTTAAGCAAAGCTGAGACGTTTTCCACGAGGACGTATCGCGGTCGTAGCTCGCAAATGATTCGGTAGTATTCGCGCCACAATCCACTGCGTTCGCCGTCAATCCCTGCGCGCCTTCCAGCAATGGAAATGTCCTGGCATGGGAAACCTCCGGCGATAAGGTCGCACTCTGGCAAATTGTGTCTTCCAACGGTTCTAACATCTTCATAACGTGGCACCTCCGGCCAATGTTTAGCCAGCACTTTGCGGCAATACGGGTCTATCTCGACTTGCGCGACGCACTCCATTCCGGCGCGGTGCAAGCCTAAATCTATCCCGCCAATCCCCGCGAACAAAGAAATAAACTTCATTGTGTTTGTTCCTTTCAGTTAAACCTCGCCGCTGCGGCGCGTTCGGCATAAGTTCCATGAGCGCGTGAAATGTCAAACGCAAACGGTTCTATTTGGTGATGACACACGGTTTTTTCGGGCGCTTTCCCCAACGCCGCCACTTGCCGCGCGCAATCCTTTCGATAATTGTCAATCGTCGTCGTCCATCGCGCTGCTACTCGTTCACGTGC
>JAYUUS010000265.1:0-2749 GCA_043754435.1 Rhodanobacteraceae bacterium | reverse complement strand
GCTTAGCAGTCAACGGCTGGCTCAATAGCACCGATGCGCACCGGCTTACATTGCGGTACCAATTTGGCCGCTTGATCGGCAATAGTGATATGCATTTTTGCAATTGCAGCCTGCATTTTTCCAACCGCTTACCGTTTGCGCTCACGCCCAATTACGACATGCTGCCCATGCATTTTATGCCGCGCGGCATGGAGCTGCCAGACCTAGATTTCACGCCGCCACACGCGACCGGTCTAGCGTTCGAACAAGCCCGAACGCTAGCGCAGCAATTTTGGCGCTTGGTGAGTGCATCAACACGAATTTCCGATGCCTTTAAAGTGATTGCTGAGCGAGTTTTGGCGAGGTTTTAGGTGCAAAACCTCACTCCAACCGCATCAAAACCGCAACTGGCGAGTTGTTGGTGACTTGGAAGAGTTGATCGATAAAGCTAAGGAAATTAGCCAGCGCACGCTGTTTGGAAGTGGATTTGCCCGCATTTTGAACAAAATTTAAGTCGACATTGGACCATTTTTTATGCCGCGCCTGCGGCTGGGTGTGTTTGCTTTTAATTTGTTTTGGCTTGCATTTTCGCCGAATTAGATTGGGTAATAAGAGAATGCCAGCGGTTTTAAGGCTCCTGGCATTTTTAAGTCTGAGGCTTGGGTGTCCAGTTTCTGCTGATGAAAATGAAGGGCGTGGGCTAAAGCTATTGGCGCGTAGTTGGCAATTTGGAGGAACTAGTCGAAAAAGCCAAAGAGCTCAAACAGCGAACGCTGTTTGGCATTGGCTTTGCACGGTTTTTGAAAAATAGCTGAGTAAAAATGCAGGATTATTTTTTGCCGCGACGGCGGCTGGCGGGGTTGGGTTTTGTAAATTTTTGGGGGAAATTTGACGCTCAGGAACAGTAGGAAGCGAACTATCTGGCGGCAGATTTTGGGCTACTGCCAGATTTTGGCTAAAAGTGGCTGTCCGGTGCCTACGCTCGGATGGAGAACGCCGATACAATGATTGCAAAAAATTGCCGGGTGAAATTGATGCGCGAATCGATCTGCAAGCAGCTAGAAGCATGTGGCTTTAAGCTGGCCGAATCAGCCAGCTTATTTATTGCGGTATTTCCGGATGGTGATGCAGCTCACATCGTACCGCTCGATCAGCTCAACAATATTGATGCAGATGCCGTGTGCGCGCTTGCTGTCTTGCGCTCACGCGCTTTGAACGCGCTATTTACGCTGTTTGCCGACGCGGGTTGGGGCACGCACCGTTACGGAGGCGGCTTATATAGTTTTGGGGCCGATAGCGTGTCGATGGAGTTGCATTTTGGCTATCCCCTGAGCTTTTGGTTGCAACGCGAATCGCTACTGAAAGTGGTTCAACGATTTGCGCGCGGTATTTCGGCTTCCAAGCCTACGGCAAAAGCGATAGCGAGTGCCGAATTGCTCGATTCACGAGCTCGCTCGCTAGAGCTGTACCAAAGGCATCTGGCACGCGTAGCCGAAATTGAAAATTCGGCGGTCGATATCGAATTTGATCCGGAGCTTAAGTCCGAGATGCTGCTTTCAGTGGAAGCATTTCGGAGCACCGCAGATGCCGAACATGCGCAAAAAGTTCGCAAGTTAATTGTCTCTGTCGATGTCGATACGCAGTTGCGCGCCGAGCTCGCAAGCTTCCGGGCGGAACTCAAACAAGGCGTCAGCATGTGGCTGGGCGCGTCTCCGCTTTGGGCTTCCGAACAGGATCTTTGGGTCAGGCCTGAGGAGTGGCTAAAATGGGCTGAAGCACTTGATGGTCTAGATCTGCAAGGGGCAGCCTTTGTGCTGATGCATCTTGCGCCGGACAAATACCGCTCGAAGCTACGCAGCAAGGTGCGCGCCGCCCAACGCCAAGGCCAATTTGAGTACGACAAGTCCGATGCCGAACTTGCTGTGCATCTGCTCGACGATCCCAAGATCGCCGATTGGGTCATCAGCCCAAAGCCCTACCAGCTTGCAGACGCTCTGGCCCACGCAGGCTACCTGGACGCATTGTTTGAGGCATGGTTTCAACTTCAACAGAGCTTCCATCTGGCAGGGGATTTGCGAGCAGACGAGCCGCATCCGATTCATGACGTGGGCGATCTGTGCCGTGAACTTGGAACGCGCGTACGGTCTTTTCTTAGCGACGAACAGCGCGAGGTGCTGTTGAGCAGGGCCATGCAATTGCTGGGGAATCGTGTGAAAGATGCCGCCCCAGTAATCGCCCAATCCTTGAGCAAAATCGCCTGGGCACTCGGTTCTAAGCCCCTTGCCGAAGCCTTGCTCGCTGATAATTATTGGCGAGAAGCTTTGTTGTACCGCATGGGTGAGCACTATCTGTGCTTAAAAGAGGCGGTACTGGCGCTCAGCTTGATTGCGCCAAACCGCGACTGCGCGCTGTTGATTCAACAAGCGTGTGTGCATATCGAGGGGGCGTACGAGCAGTATGCCTTCGATACCACTGCGCGGGCGCTGGCAGTTGCCTGGGAACGTTGCAGAGCGGCATACGCCCCCTAAGTATTGTGCTGCGCACGGCTCAGTACCGACGTCAAATTGTCGTCAGCCCTCAGATAAATCTGACCCGACATTCGGCCCAGCCTGATCCCCCGGCAAGCTACGCATCGGCAGACTAAGTTCATGCCCAACCCCGCAACCAACTTGTCGACGCCACATAAATGAGCACATTTCACTGCATCAACCGCTGCGCGCGCCGATCTTGGCTATGCGGCCTGGACAAATACCTCCGCAAAAGCGCTAGC
>JAYUUS010000264.1:0-2770 GCA_043754435.1 Rhodanobacteraceae bacterium | reverse complement strand
CATTAAAAAGCCCAGCAACGGCGATGCCGCCGAAAACCGGCGCGCCTTTTGACGGCAGCGGCAGGACTTGTGTGGGTGGCAAAAACAGCCGTGTGGGTGCTTTTGAGCCTGGGGTACTAAAGCGTGCGTAGGCACGCGCGATGCCAGCGGCGGCGGCGCGGATGGTGTAGTTTGTAACCGCAGCCCGGCAACGCGCAAAGGTATGGACGTCTTGTGTCAATTCCATCATATGCAGGCACGCCTGCATAAGCGCCTCTGAACTAGGTGTCACCGCCATTCCGGTTTGACCATCAACGATAAGATCCCGCGCGCTGCCAATGCGGTCACTGACCAATACCGGGCGGCCATGATGCAGGCTTTCATTGACCACTAGGCCCCAGGTTTCACCACTCACACTTGGCAAAACCCCAAAATCACTCGCCGCATAGATGGCACTCAGTTCGGTTTGATTTTTGAAACCAAAAAAGTGTGCCCGAGGTGCGCCAGGCACAGCTAGACCCGCGCGTAACTCCGACTCCAACTCACCGGCGCCGACAAAACCCAAAACCAAGCGTTTGCGCGCGCTTTCAGGCAGTCGCAGGCAAGCTGCTAGCCATTCGCGCATGCCCTTGCGGATACTAAGCTTGCCCGAAAAAAGCGCCAACTGGTCTGAATCTGTCAATTGCAATGTCGCGCGCAAAGCTTGGCGGGATTTAAAAATGCTTTCTGGGTCAAGTTCTGCGTGGCTTAAATCAACACAATACGGTGAAAACTCTAAGTTCGCAGGCTTGATGCCCAGCCGCAGATAGTGTGCTTTGGCTTGCTGGCCGATATATAAGGCTGCATCAACCCGGCGATACGCAAGTCGTAAAGCTGCATCACGCGCCAGCCCTTTAGTCCAAGTCCGCCGTAATTCCTGATCGTTGGCTTCAGCGCGCAGCAACAACGGTATGCGCGTAGGCAACACAGCACGCCAAACCGCGCGATCAAACACACTGTTATAACCTAAAGCTAATACTGCGCCAGTGGCGGATTCATGCAGAGCTTGTGCTATCCCCTCGCCGCGCACCTCGGCATAATTTTCCGGCTGTACAGAAGATGCGTGACACAAAAATGCGTGATCATAGCCCCCTACTAAGTCGACATCCCACTTTACAGCCGCACCAAACTCTTGATCCTGGTAACCGCGCACACTGAAATCACCGCCGTAATACACTTTCAGCGGCACGCCGAACTCTAGATTCGCGCAGCGATAGACGGGTGCATGATATTGCACCGGGTGCGTTTCAAAAATTTTAAGCATTTAATTCTCGTATGAATCGCTCTGAGCGAGTGAATTAGCTGACGTAATGACTGAGCTGACGCAATGACTACGCACTTGCACGAAACATTGCATCAGATAGATAGATTTAGCATAACAAAGAAGCTGCCCATTTTTTCTGGGCTGGGACTGACCTTAAAATCCCGGCCCCCTCGCCTTCCCACGCTTGACCAATTCATCCAAATCCGTGCGCACTTGCCGCACATGCTCCCAAATTGAATGATCTAGCGTCATTTTGTGGTGCATGGCGGACACCAGCGGCACCAGCGTTTCTTCGTAGGACTTCGCCAGCCGTTCCAGCGCGTGCGACAGTTCTGGTGGCGCGACTAAGGCATTAGTCTTATTCGCGTTGGCAACACCGGCTGCCTGCGCCGAATGCGCCAGTACCTTTAACGCGCCAGTAATCTCTTTATTTGACGCTTCGCTTAGTTTTTGGCGGGTTGATTGCTGTGCACCTGCCGCAACACTTTGCTTTTCGATCTGGAGCGCAATATCGGCCAGTAAATTCGCAATTTTGGTGCTGCCATCGCTGTTTTTCCCGCCCTGCTTTTGCTGCGCACGGAAGTTTTCGCACAGTGTTGTCCAGCGCGCGGTTTCATCTGCGCTGGGTTGCCCAATCAGCGCCGCTAGCTTGAGCAGATTTTCCTCCGCGCGTGCGCCCAAGGTTTGCGCCTCGCCGCGATAGTGGTCGCGAATCAGTGCGTCTAGCTCGGCGTTAGTCATCAGCGCGCTGAGCTGCGCGGTTAGTTTGACCATGTTGCGATAGCTGCCCTGCAGTTTGAACGGCGGCTCGGTGCGGAACGAATCATCTTGCGCGGCACTGGCGACGTAAGCGGCATTGACGCGCGCCAGCACATCGCGAACGCTCATCATGCGTTTGAGCACTTCAATGGCTTCTAATGACACATCCGGCGGCAGTTCAGCCTCGGCACCTGCAGCAAGGCGCATGCAGGCCAAAACGGCATCGCGGCCCTTTTCGCTAATCGCGGCGGTTTGCGGGTGCGCGTTCAGGCAATTTTCGATGTAGGAATCCGCGAACAGTGCTTCGCGCCCAGACAAAACATCGCCCAAGTTATAGACATCCGCGCGGTTCGCCAACATATCAGGAATGCGAAACACCTCACCCGTTTCGGTGTAAGGATTACCCGCCATCACAATCGCAAAGCGCTTGCCGCGCAAATCGAGCGTTACCGCCTGCCCGTCGACAATCGCATCAACGCGGCGCGTAGCGTCCGAAAGGCTGATAAATTTTTGCAAAAACTCAGGGCTTAGATGCTGGATGTCATCTAAATACAGCATCACGTTATTGCCCATCGCTAAGCCCAAATTAAGCTTGGCTAGCTCCTCCGCTGCGCCGCGATGCGTGGTGCCAGCCGGGTCAAGCGATACCACTTCATGCCCTAGCGTCGGGCCGTTGACGCGCACGAAAATCATGCCGAGGCGGTCGCACAGGTATTCCATCAGCGTGGT
>JAYUUS010000263.1:0-25036 GCA_043754435.1 Rhodanobacteraceae bacterium | reverse complement strand
AGGCGTACAGCAGCACCGCGAACTTCGCGAAAATGCTGGCGGATAAAGAGGCGCAAACCCAAGCTGAGTTTGCCGCCTTACTGAATAAACCCGTGATGCCGCCGTCCACCCCCACGATTTCAATCAAGAGCAAAAACAAAGGCGTGCAGACGAACAATTTTTTTAAGAAAGAGTGATACGAATTAGGCGGAAAGCGCGTTTGCAAGCTAGAGACAAACCAGGATTTGATATGTATACCGTTACCATAGAAAGGAAAGAGCCTTCACCTACTGAAGCCGCAGCTCGAAACCATTTTTTATCCGCCACTGAAAAGAAGAACTTGGGACTTTTTAACGAGGCGTTGGAGCACGCAATTCAGGCGCAAAAACTACTCGGCTTGGACATCTGGTGTTATGGCGAACATCGTGTAGTGATGGTTGCATCAATGCTGCAATACGCAAAAGGAATCGAAGCAGCTGAGGCTGAATTCGAGCGATTGATAGTTGAAGGACGCAAGGTTAACAAGGGCAATTGGCGCGGCTGGAAATCTTTAATTGAACACAATCGTGGCGTTGTTCGCAGGCGTGACGAAAAAGCCAAAATCAAGGCGCTAAAAAATACTCAAAAAACCTAAATACTGGCATGGTTAAGGCTTGAAAGCCTTACGCCCCACGTAAGCCTTGTTACGTTGCTGCTTTTTGTGCAGGCTTCTCTAAATCAATGGAGAACTCCAATGCACCCTGAGTTTGTAATCGAATTATTGAAGATCGCAGCACGTATGGCAGAAATAAGCTTTAAACCCCTGACTGAATGCGTAGAAACCGTATTAGAGCAGGCGTTGTTTATCACGCGAAGCGGCGCGCTGGATCCCCAAAATGGATCAATTCATCGGAACGCTACAGCCTCCGCGCAATGAAAGTCCGGAGGCTGTGGCTATCTCAGCGTTTAAGGCTGAGGCGGCGGCGTGAGGGCTGCCTGGATAGCCGGATATAGTTCGGCAAATGCGTTGGACATCGCTTCTACTATTCCGCGCGAATTGTTTCCAAGGCTTTTGCTTTCGACTGCCGCGCATATCAAACGCGTCGTTATTTCGGCTGCGGTTATTTGTTGCTCTTCTTTCATGTCCTTCTCCGTTGGCGGTGGTTGTTGTGTTGCAACTCGATCCTACCAGCGCAAAACCCTTACGCCCCACGTAAGCCTTGTTACGTTGCTGCTTTTTGTGCAGGCTTCCCACATCACGGGAGGCTGGGCACATGAACTACGAAGCATTAGGGCGGTACACAACCGCAAAAGAACAGGCGCATGCCGCCTGCCAAAAGCGTAATAACGCTTTGTTTGCGCTCAAACGCTGGGCCGACAGTGCCAGCAATAGCGATCAGCTCGTGGCGTTGGATGGCAGCATTGGCAGCCAACTGCTACGCGATGCCTTGCGTGCCAATGAAGAATTTGACGCCGCTGTGATTGCCGCCAATTCCGTCGCCGACGCCGCTGATCGGAGCCTGATTGACGTGCGCGCGGGCTATTTCAAAGCCTAAAATGTTCGACACCCCCACCGCCGCGAATCTAAGCGATCACGCCCTTGAAGATGGTGTGCCACGCCGCTGGTCAAAGCTACTGGCGCGCATGGTCGATGCGGTGTGCCTAGACCTGGTTCGCACCCACCCTGACCCCGTGCAGCGTTTTGAGCTAGCGATGCGCGTAATCTTGGCAATATCCAAAGACTGCGGTGGGCGCAACATCTACTTGCCGCAGGGCCGCGCGCTTGAATTAGCCCTGCGTGACGCGCGCATCTGGCAGCTGTTCGCCGATTGCGGCTGGCACGTCGAAGATATTGCCACCGAGTTCGACATCACCGACCGCACCGTGCGCAGCGCGATTGCCGAACAGCGGGCGTTGCGTATGCCCCGCATCCAGCCCGATTTATTTGCCGCCGCCTGATTCGTTCGGAAACGTTTCCAGACCAAACTAAGCGCGCCATGCGGAATGCTTGCAGCACTTCCAAACTAAGTGCCTGCCATGAGCGAAGCTGCAACCCCTGTAACCCCGGTAACTCCCGCGCCTGAAGCCACGCCTGACCTGTCCGTGCTGGCGCGCCAACTCTCCGAATTGCTGGCGCGCGACCGTGATCCCAGCACCTTGCTGTTTGAGTCCGAACGCCCGCCGCGTGTGATCAAAAAACGTGACCCAATCATTCCGCCGCGCATTCGCGCCGCGATCACTCAAAGCTTGAATTTATGGCTGCTGTTCGTGATTAACGCCGTTCCGCCGCGCATTCGCGCCGCGATCACTCAAAGCTTGAATTTATGGCTGCTGTTCGTGATTAACGCCGTGCTGCTGTGGGCGTGCTTGGTGCTGTTTAACGAGGGTGCTTATGCACTTTACGTTGAACGCGTGGCGCGCATTTTGCAGCTGGCCACCTTGGCGCTGCTGTTTGATATCTGGCTGCACCCCATGCAACACCCGGATACGCTGGACGGCCCGGCCCAAGGTGCGCGCCAGTATCAGCGCATCTACACCATTGCCATCTTTGTGATTGCGGGGTGCCTAACCCCATGAAAAACGCCCTCATGCTATTGATGCTGTGCGCCAGCGCGTGCCTATGGCTGGTGTTCCCACCCGACTTCAGCACGCAGCCGGTCAAGGTGTTGCTGCCAGACGCACAAGCGCCCGTGCAGGCGGTGCCCAGCGTTTCAACCTTGCCTGTCACCGTGCCCAAGTGGGTGCCCGTGCAGGTATTTGAGCCGGTGCCCATGATGTCGTATCGCTACCGCCACGCCATTGAAGTAGCGGCCATTCGCGCCTTCGGCTTGGATGCGCCCGTGGCGCTTTTGGCCGCGCAAATCCGTGCGGAATCTGCCTATGCGGCCACCGCCCGCAGTTCCGCCGGTGCGCAAGGAATGGCGCAATTCATGCCGCGCACCGCGTTGGCGATGGCGCGCTTGTATCCCGAACTGCGCCCGGCGAATCCACGCGACCCAGGCTGGGCGTTTCGCGCCCAAGCGCTGCACATGCGCGACTTGGTAGCTTCCTATCCAGCGGCGGCTACAACGTGCGACCGCTACGCCTTCGCCCTGAGCGCTTACAACGGCGGCCCACGCGCGCTAGATCGCGAACGCGCGCTGGCAACCACTTCAACCCTTTGGTTCGGCGCCGATGCCGTCGAGCCGCAGCGTTCCCGCACACGCGCGAATTGGCGCGAGAACCGTACCTACGTGCGCCGCATTTTGATCGACTGGGAACCGGACTACAGCGCAGCGGGCTGGCGGGGTGGACTGGGGTGCAGCGTATGAATCAGCCCCTACACCCACACCGATAAAAATCAACATCCCCATACCCACACGGAGTCTGCACCATGAAAACACCCACCTTTATTAAGACCGCAGCCCATGAAGTTCGCGATGGCCTGCGCGCTGCGCGCAGCTTCAGCGCCGAATACCTGCACACCACCATCGAAGGTGTGGTGGACGATCTGGAAGCGCGGTATCCAGCGCCCGGTAAAGGCAGCGCCAAGCTGCGCTTTGCGCGCCTGCTGCTGGCCAAAATCCTCAGCAGCGAATACGTGCAAAAAGAATGGCCGTTTATCGCTGGCCTGATTGCCGAAATTGTAGAAATCAAGAAGTAGCACATGGATGTGCTCAGCATTTTGGCGGCCATGCAGCTGCTGCTGGTGGGCATGTGGTTCTGGCTGCTGGTTCGCACCACACGCTTTGCCGCCGAACTGATCGAGCTGCGCGCCCGTATTGCTGGCATGCCCACACACCAGGATCTACGCGCGCTGGCAAACGAGGTCGCGGGCGTGAAGGCGAACACGGAGCAGACGCTGCGCTTAGTCAGCACCATGCACAACGCAATGATGGAGATTCGGCGATAATGAGTCAGTATAGAAAAATGATCGCCCAGCGCCGCCGCCTGCTGATGCTGGTGCTGGCGCACAAACTGGGCAACACCTGCAACGTCGATGTCATGCACATGAGCTTAAGCTGCATGGTGCCGTGCACGCTGGATGATCTGCGCGCGGATATGCTGTGGCTGAATGCGGAAGGCTTAGCCGAGATGATCGACTACGGCGCTGCCAGCGGCCACGTCCAAGCCATTGAGCTAACCCGGCGCGGCGCGGAAGTCGCGAATGGCTCTAACACGCACCCAGGCATAGCCCGGCTGATGCCCGGCGATATGGACGCGCTGTAATGGGCGGCAAGAACAAAATTAATTACTACCCACCTGAGGTGCGCACCGCGATTAATGCCGCCATCGCAGCGGGTGGCTTGACGCTGGACGAGTTAGTCGAGCGCATCAAAACTGAACATGGCGAAGCGCTAGCCAATGCGGGCAAAAGCGCACCCAAACGCAGCGGGCTACAGCGTTACGCAGCGGACTTTGAAGACGTGATTAAGGAAGCCCGTGAAGTGCGGCAAGTGTCCGAAGCGTTCGTTGCCAAAATGGGCGAAGTGCCCGAAGGCGATGTCGGCCAAATGCTGGTGCAAATGGTGCAATCGGCGGCTGCGAAGTCGATGGCAGCGGCGCGGCAAAAGGGCGTTATGGAAGTGGGCGAACTCGCCAGCTTTGCCCAAGCCGTGCAACGGCTATCCAGCGCCGATCAAATGCAGATCAAACGCGCGGATTTGATTACGCGGCGTGCACGCGCGGCATTGATTGAAGAGCAGCAAACGAAGCTTGAATCTGCCACTAAAACCGGCCTGATTAGTGCCGAAACGCTAGCAACCATTCGCAGCCAGATTTACGGGCTATAGCGATGCAGCCTGCCTTCCCACTGCTTGAATGCCAAAAGCGCTTTGTCAAAGACAAGTCGCGCTTTTGCATGCTTATGGCGTCCCGCCAAACCGGTAAGACGTCTTGCGGTGGGCTAAAGGTTGTTGATGGCGTGCATGAGGCGATGGTCGACGCCCGCACTAAGAATTGGGTGATTTTGTCGTCAGGTGAACGCCTGTCAAAAGAAGTCATGAACGAGGTTATTCGCAAGCATTCCTATGCGTATCAGCTGGGTGCGAGTGCGGTGCAAGAGGGCGTGTTTAAAGGCGATGAGGGCAATCACACGCAGCTCGAAGTCCGATATCCCGGCGGCTCGGTCATCACAGCACTGCCTGCAAACCCAGATACCGCGCGCGGCTACCCACGTAATCTTTGGCTAGATGAATTTTCCACGCATCAGCAGTCGCGCGAAATCTGGAGCGCTGCCATGCCCATTATCAGCGCGAATTTCGATCTGCTTGTTACAGGCACGCCCAAGGGCAAAGCCAATAAATTTTATGAACTATGGACTACAACGCGCGGTGCCTGGTCACGGCACAGTTGGGATATCTATCAAGCCGTAGCGGAGGGATTAGACCGCGACGTTGAAGCGCTCAAAGAGATCATGGGCGACGATGAACTGTGGGCGCAAGAGTACGAAATTAAATTCACCGACGAAGCCAGCGCCTGGCTCAGTTGGGATCTGATCAACAGCTGCGAACACACTTTGGCTGGCTTACCGCGCGAATACCAGGGCGGCGAATGCGTTGTCGGCGTCGATATCAGCAGTGGTAAGAAAGGCAGCGACTTGTTCGTTATCCAGGTGCTAGAGCGCATGGGCGATGTCTGGTGGCACCGTGAAGAGATTGCCACGCAGGACGCCAACTTCGCCCGCCAAGACGAATTGCTTGACGGCGTCATGCGCCGCTATCGCGTCACCAGCTGCTACATGGATGAAACCGGCATCGGCCACAAACCCGTCGAAGATGCGCAGCGTCGATATGGCGCGTGCGTATTGGGCGTGCATTTTAGCCAAGCCAGCAAGCAGCGCATGGCGCAAGCAGCCAAGCGCGCCTTCGAAGACAAACGCGTGCGCATCAGCAGCGGCAACGATGCGCTGCGCAACGATCTGCACAAGATTAAACGCGAAATCGTGGGCGACAAAATGCGCTTCACCGCTGACCGCGACGCCAGTGGCCACGCTGACCGTGCATCGGCAATGTTCCTGGCACTTGACGCAGCATCCGTGCCCGTAAGCGCCATCGCTTACACCCCCATTCCCAGCCGCCACGAGCGCGACGACAACAGCGATGGCCCACCCAGCTTCTGGTCACGCGCTGGCGCAAGTTTAAGGAACCTATTCAATGACTGACACCATTCCCCTGCTGCAAACCGCGCAAGTCGCCTGGATCAATAGCCAGTGGGCCGAACACCCCGCGAATGATCTAACGCCCACGCGCTTAGGACTATTGCTGCGCGAAGCCGAACAGGGCGACATTCTGGCGCAATCGGACTTGTTTTCCGATGTCGAAGAACGCGATCTACATATTCAGTCAGAGCTGGGTAAACGCCGCCGCGCCGTCACGCTCTTGCCCTGGGCGCTGGTGCCGCGCGCCAATGCCACGGACGCTGAAAAGCAAGTCAGCCAGACTTTGACCGAGCTAATCGAGTCGATTGAAGAGCTGCCCGAGCTACTGTTTGATCTAACCGATGCCATCGGCAAGGGCTTTAGCGCGGTGGAGATTGAATGGGCGCACCGCCGGGATGGCCTTTGGATTCCTAAGCGCTTTCACTTCCGCGATCAACGCCTGTTCAAAGTCGCACGCATGGCAGGCAGTGAGGAAGTGCGCCTCAATGATATGTCCGCGCAGGGCCAGCGCCTGCAGCAGCTGGGCTGGATCTTGCACCGCTCCAAAGCGCGGTCGGGTTCGATGGTGCGCGCGCCGCTGTTTCGCACGCTGGTGTGGGCATTTTTGCCCAAGGCGTTTGCGCTCAATGACTGGAGCGAATTCTTAGAGGTGTATGGCTACCCGATGCGGCTCGGCAAATACAGCCCAGCCGCCACCAAAGAGGAACGCAGCACGCTCTTGCGCGCTGTCGTCGATTTAGGCAGGCGTGCGGGCGGCATCATTCCTGAGTCTATGAACCTTAGTTTGTTGGATGCCGTGACCGGCGACCCAGAAGCGTTTCACGCGATGGTGGCCTATCAAGACAAGCTGATCTCCACCGCGATCTTGGGCGGCACGCTGACCACGCAGGCGGATGGCAAGTCATCCACCAACGCACTCGGCAATGTCCATAACGAAGTGCGGATGGATTTGCGGGATGACGATGCGTTAAACCTAGCGGCTACGCTGACCCGTGATTTGGTGTTAGCGCTCGGCACCGTCAATGGCTTAGTGACTGATCCCCTGCGCTGCCCGCGCTGGCAGTTTGACACCCAACAAGCCGAAGATTTAACCGCTTACGCCGACGCCTTGCCTAAGCTGGTGGGTGTAGGCATGCAGATTGACCGCGACTGGGCGCACGAGCGTTTGAAGATCCCGAAAGCAGCATCGCCGGACAACGCTCTAAAAACGCCTACAGGCCCCGTTCCCGCGAACCCCGGCAATGTTGGGGCGGTGCCGGAAAAAGCGACTAGCAATTTTGCTGGGGCCATTTCCGCCGCCCTTGCGCCCGACGCCATCGACGTGGCACACGAAACCGTGCTGAATCAGATCGAAAAAGAGACGGAAGGCGCGCTTGGCGACTGGTTAAACACCCTGCGCGCCAAAGTTGAACGCGCCGAATCAATGGAAGCGCTGCGCAATGACTTGATTAACGCGTATGGCCATCTGCCAGTCGAGCGGATGGCCGCAGTCATGGAAGCCGGGTTTGCCCTGCGCGCATTGCAGGGCATGGCAGACGTACTGGCAGAAACAAAACAGCAGCAGGGGGCATCCCTGATCACGTCCAGCGGGCGGTGATGTGAACATTGAAACAACACCCGCAGTGGCAGGCCTGAAGCGCTCTTGCGCGATCCTTCCAGGCAGATGCCACCGTCTAGCCCACGTCACGGGCTGCTATGCCAAGCATTGATAACAAAACCCAAACGCTTGATGGCCAGCTGAAAAGCTTAGCCCTGCGCATGCGCAAGCAAGTGCAAACCAAGTCGTGGCGCGACATGCGCCATGCGCAGCACGATCGGGCGTTTACCGTCGCCGGTGCCATGCAGGCGGATTTGCTGGCCGATTTAGCCAAAGCCGTCGACGACAGCGTTAGCAAAGGGCTGGGCCTGGAATACTTCCGCAAGCAGTTCGACAAAATCGTCGAGCAATACGGCTGGGCCTACAACGGCGAACGCCGCTGGCGCACCCGCGTGATCTATGGCACCAACATGCGCGTCAGCTACGCCGCCGGGCGCTTAGTGCAGCTGCGCGATCCTGAGCTGCAAAAGCTGGCACCGTTTTGGATGTATCGCCACAGCGGCAGCGATAACCCACGCTTGAAACACAAAGCCTGGGACAAGCTCGCACTGCCCGCCGATGATCCCTGGTTTAAGACGCATTACCCGCCGAATGGCTGGGGCTGCGGCTGCCGCGTGGTGGCCGTGTCCGCCCGCGATATTGCGCGCATGGGCGGGCGCATCGAGATTCCTCCGGAGGGTACGGACGGTATCGACGAAGGCTGGGATTACATGCCCGGCGGCTCGGTCACGAATGAATTGCAGGGCGTGGTGGATGCCAAAGCCGAGCAGCTGCCGCCGACCCTGGCAGAGCCGTTCAAGGCCGACGCTGCTGCGCGGTTTGTTGAGCGCATGGCGGTTGACGAAGTGGTGAAGCGTGGGATTGTTGAACAAGCCAAAAAAACCGAATTCGCGATCTTGCTCAAAGCGGGCAAACGTATTTTAAGTAAACGCGGCAGGGAGTCGGCGGTCGAATTTACCGAAGCCGAACTGAGCCAGTTCAATCAGGGCGAGTTGGTGCATAACCATCCAAGCTCCTCATCCTTGTCATTGGAGGATTTGGAACTCGCGCACGACAATGGCTTAAACAAGATTATCGCCGCTGGTAACGATGGCTCTCTTTATGAAGCCAGGAACATCAATAAATTCAACAAGTCAATTTACAATGCCGTGCTTGACCGGGTAGAACGCTATGTGCAGCGTTGGAAAAACCGCAGCGTGTCAGACGATGAAGTGAATTTTTGGGGTAATCACATTATTAACAGCCTGCTGCATCGCCAAGGCGTGCTTGTCTATAGAATGGTAGGCGTCGAACCCGCATGGGTTACCCAACTACTGGCGGAACTGCTATGACTTATACGCTCGTCGATCCACCCATCGGAATAATGTCGCCTTTAATCGAAGTACAGGCGTGGCATAAAAAAATAGCGGCTATGGCAAAAAAGAACCCCGACGATAGGGGCTTAGCCGTCGCGTATGAAAATGCGACAGACATGCTAGCGCGCGCCCAAGCCCGAGCTGACTCAGATGCTGACCTTTAAACTTGAAGACCTAGACGCCCAGCGCACCTTGAACGCGCTGGTACAAGCTGGTGCCAATCTGCGCCCGCTGATGAAGAAAATCGGCGAGGGCTTAACCGATTCCACCAAAGATCGCTTTGCCTCAATTACCGCACCCGATGGCAGCCGTTGGTTGCCGAATAAAGCCTCCACCATTCTTGGTTTTCTAGCCGAAACCAGCGGCAATTTTGACAAAGGCGGACGCCTTAACAAACGCGGTGCTAGCCGGGTGACCAGTAAGAATCCGCTCACCGGCATTAACAAATTATTGCGCACCACGATCAATTACAACGCCAGCGAACAAGGCGTTAACATTGGCTCACCCGAGGATTACGCCAGCACCCAGCAATTCGGTGCGGCGGCGCGTTCGTTCAAAGGCGGCAAGTCGCCTTGGGGTAATATCCCAGCGCGGCCCTTCTTGGGCATCTCGGCAGGCGATCAACAGCTGATTATTGATGCCACGATGGACTTCCTAGATTCTATTTAACGGGATTCAATTTAGTTCGGAAGTGTTTCCAGACCACAGCGGTTAACGGCCCGATCATGATCGCGCCATGTCAACGCCCCATATCCTGCGCCACGCGCTCGCCTTTGAAATATCCGCAAACGGTGAAAACGGCTTCGTCCAGATTTTGCCTGCAGGCGTGTTCACCTGCTTAGACGGGCGCGGGCCATTTGAGCTGGATGCGGCCATTGCTACGCAAATTATTGCGTGGTTTGAGGGTATTAAAAATGACTTGGCGTTCGACTACGAACACCAGTCACTGTATGCCGAAAAAAACGGTCAGCCAGCGCCCGCTGCGGGCTGGCTAAAACGCCTTGAATGGCGTGCGGGCCTTGGGCTGTACGGCTACGTCGAATGGACTGAAAAAGCCCGCGCCATGATTAAGGCGCGCGAATACCGCTACGTCTCGCCGGTGTTCTACACCGCGAAAAAAGGCCGCCTGCTGCCTTATTTGGGCGTGCCTGCACTGGTCACCAATCCCGCAATTGACGGCATGGCGGAAGCCATTGCTGCAAGCAGCGACGCCCCACAAAACGTATTAAACCCACCGGAGTCGATCATCATGGATCTTAAACAACTGCTTGTGCTGCTAGGTCTAGCAGAAACCGCCACCGAAGCCGAGGCGATTGCCAAAATCAAAGCCTTGCTCAGCCCCGCAAATGCCGCCGCGACCGCCGCCAGCGTCGATATGTCCAAGTTCGTGCCGGTCGCCGCCGTGCAAGAGCTGCAAACCAAAGTCGCCGAATTGCACGCCGCCAACGCCAAGCGTGACACCGCTGAACTGGTCGCTAGCGCCGTCGCCGAAGGCAAGTTACACACGCCGCAATTGCAGGCGTGGGCAGCATCACTTGCACCCGATGCACTGCGCGTCTTCTTAGCCAGCGCACCGGCTATTCCAGCACTTGCCAGCATGCAAACCCAGGCCGCGTCTAATCAGCAAACGCCCGCAGGCACCGCCACGCTCAACGATGCCGAGCGCCAGGTGTGTACGCGCCTTGGCTTGACCGACCAACAATTCATTGCGGCGAAAGCCGCCTAACGCAGCAGCGCAATCGCGCGCCCGCTTTGAACAATTCCTTGGAGTATTGATATGACTGCATTAACTACCGGACGTGATACCAAACGCGTCGAAGAAACCCGCATCACGCTGCCTGTTGCCGAAAACGTCACGATCTATGAGGGCGCGATTGTTGTCGTCAACGGTAGCGGCTACGCGGCACCAGCGACCACCGGACTGGCGCAGAAAGCTGTGGGCCGTGCGGATGAGCGCATTACCAATGGTGCTGTCGCAGGGGCGGTCACTGTCAAGGTATCCAAAGGCGCGTTTTGGTACGCCAACTCTGGCGCTGATCCGATCACGATCGCCGCAATCAACCGGCAGTGCTACCTCGTTGACGATCAGACAGTCGCCCTCACCGACGGCGCCGAAACACGTTCTGTTGCTGGCCGAATCGTCAACGTCGATGCCACGTTGGGCGTCTGCGTCGAAATCGGCAAGCCGGGCCTTGTCGCCTAGCCCCCCACGCACAACCCACACCGGAGCATTTTATGAATCTCAATTCCAACAACATTGCGATGTTGACGCAAGGCTACAAAGCCAACTTCAACACCGGCATGGGCACTTACACGCCCATGTATACCGCCATCGCCACCGTCGTCCCCAGCTCCACAAGTGAAGAGATTTACCCGTGGATGGGCATGTCGCTCAACTTCGTGACCTGGTTGGGTGACCGCGCGATTCAGAACCTAAAGCAGTACGACTGGCGCGTCAAAAACGTACCGTTCGAGCTGACGGTGGGTGTGGATCGCGACCGCATTGAAGATGATAGCTACGGCGTCTTTTCACCCATGATGGAATACATGGGCTATGAAGCCGCGCGCCATCCAGACGTACTCACCTTTGCGTTATTGCCCGGTGGCTTTACCGCACTTTGCTATGACGGCCAGTCCTTCTTTGACGTCGATCATCCTGTGGGTAACGGCACCGTCAGCAATCATCAGGGCGGCTCCGGCAATGCCTGGTACATCCTCGACACCACGCGCCCGATCAAGCCTTTCATCTTCCAAAAACGCAAAGACTACAAGTTCGTTTCATTAACCAACGAAACCGACCACAACGTCTTTATGCGCAAAGAATACTTGTACGGCTCCGACGCGCGCGTCAATGCCAGCTATGCCTTTTGGCAGTTTGCTTATGCGTCCAAGCAGCCCTTGACGGAAGCGAACGTCGCCGCCGCCATTGCCGCGATGAAGAACTTCCGGGGCGATAACGGTGCTGTGATTGGCGTGCAGCCAAACATCATTATCGTCAATCCAACCGATGAAGTGGCCGCCGAGAAGATCGTGACAGCGGTGTACTCAGCGAACGGGGCCAGCAACGTCATGGCCAACAAGCTCAAGGTCATGTCCTCGGCGCTGGTCGCCTAAGTTTGTGGTGAGAACCGTTCGCCCTGAGCCTGTCGAAGGGCAGAGCCGCACAATTTCTAACGAAGCGGTACGCATCACGAAGAGTGCGGCTACATGCTTCGCCCCTTCGTCAGGCTCAGGACTCAGCACGAACGGTTTCCAAGAAATTCCCTTTCGACAAATAGCCAACTACCCGGAGATTTATCCTCATGAAAATTAAGCTCTATTCCACCGCACCCAATGGCCACTACCGCGCCGGGAAACTCATTACCAGCGCAGGCGTCGAAGTCGAAACCGATGGCCTGACCCAGCTTCAGCTCGACGCGATCAATGACGATCCGCGCCTAGTGCGTCCAGAAACTTGGGCGGAGGCCTACACCTCTGCCGTGGTGCCACCCGCACCAGCCGCTAAGAAAGCAGCCAAGGCTTAAAGCCCATGCCTTACAGCACCCCCATCGACATTGCCAGCTGGCCCGGCGCTTTGGAGTGCGCGCAAGCGTGCACGCCTAAGCATCTGCCCATTCCAGCGGCGGATGTGATGGAGGCGCTGCTGCGCGGCACCGCCTTACCAGTGGGTGCGACAGCACCGCACATTGCATCGGCGACAGCGGCGCTAGCGAACCTCAATGCCGCATTGACTAAAGCCGACCGGCGTATTGATGCCGTGCTGCAGGTCGCGGGCTACACGCTGCCCTTGTCGCCGGTGCCACCCTTACTGCAAGAGATTTCGCTCGATATCACCCGTTTTCTGATGCACAGCGACTTGCGCATCAACACCGCGAACAGCACAGACGGCCAACACCCGGTTCACGCCGCTTACGAACGCGCTGAAAAATACCTCACCCAGATTCAAAACCGCACGATTTCACTCGGCGCGGACGATCCCGAACCACCCACTTCAACCAGTGGCGCTGCCTATTTCGAAGGCGAAACGCGGCACTGGAAACGCAATTCTAGAGGATTAGCCGATGGCTGATCCCGGCTACTTACAGCTGACCGATCTAATCGCCCATATCACCGCGCATAACGTGGCTACCGGTGAACCCTGGCGCGAGATTGGCTTTAGTGCGGACTTGGCGTATGTCGAGGCAAATGATCGCGTGACCGCACCGGCGGTGTATGTCATCCCAGGTGATGAAGAAAGCACCGATGCCAGCGATACCAAGGTCATTCGCCAGCGCATTACCTGCTCGGTAGGGGTGCTGACCGTAATGCGCAACTACCGCATCAGCGACCGTGGGCAGGCTGCCATTGACGACCTGGGGCCGCTGCGCCAGCGCCTGCGCGATCACATTATCGGCTTTAAGCCAACCGGGTTTGCGCACACCTTGCGCCACACCAAAGGCCGCTTGATTCGCTACACCGATGAATTCTTGGTCTACGTCGACGAGTTCGCCGTCGACTTCCACTTTCAAAAATTGATTCCTTAAGCTAACCGGAGCAGCACATGGCCATCCAAAAAACCATTCTATTCACCGCGCAATCCGCCCCCAGTTTATTGCCCGTGCCGGTGCCTGCCACCGATGCGATCTTGACCTTTGAGGCCGATATTCAATTCGAGACGGACACCTTAGAGCGCAAGCGCGATAAGTCCTTCTTTGGCGCGGACGCAAAAACCATCGTCGGCCGCCGCGCTAAAATTACCTTCGACTTCGAGCTGATGGGCGCGATCACGCCCGGCCTTGCCGCACCCATTGGGCGCGTGTTTGAATGCTGCGCGATGGCGCAAACCTTAGTGCCGGTTGGCCCACCGATTGAAGCGCGCTACCGCGTGGTGACCACCGGCCAAAAGAACGCGTTGATCTATTTTTATTGGGGCGATGGCAGCGCGAGCGACCTTTTGTTTGTGGTGTCCGCCGCGCGCGGCGATATCACCACGTCGGTCAAAAGTGCGGAATATTGGAAGGGCAAAGCCACCTTCACCGGCACCGTTGCATTACCGACCGAAGCAGGGCCACCGTCTGGCGTGGTGCTGACGGGCTTCCAAAACCCAGCGCCTGCGACTACCGAATTAGCCGAGCTTGTGGTCAACGGCCAGCCACTGCGCTGCTACCAGTTTGATTGCAACCTTGGAAACGACGTCCAACAGATTGAAGACTTCAAGCAGCGCGACAGCAAGATTGTGCAGCGCGCAAGTGGCGGCACGATCTATGTCGTGAAAGAAGATTTTGCCGTCATTGACTGGTTCGCGCTCGCCGAAAGCCAAGCCACCAACAACTCGGTGCTGTGCTCGGTCAGCGATGGCCCAGGCCGCATCGCCCTGTGTGACGTGCCCAATGCGCAGTTCGAGTTCCCGAAATTATCGACCTACAAAGAACAGCCTGCCTACGAGATTCCCTATTTGGCGCTGCCGTCCGCCTCGGGTAACGACGAAGTCACCTTCAAATTCCGCTAATCCACTAAGAAATTCACTCAGGAAAAACCACCATGAAAGTCGTCAATCAACTGCGTATTAAAGTGCCGTATTCCAGCAGCGAAGACAGCGATGCCAAGCGCAACGAGCACTTCACCATCGTCACCAAGCTGATTAAACGCGCCGACAGCAAGCGCTATAGCGACGATGCCGCCGCTACCGCCGACGCCGCTGAAGCGCGCGTCGCACTGGCAAACGCCAAACTCGCCGTGGACGCCGCCAAAACCGACGAGGCGCGCGCGCTTGCCGAGGCCGACGTCGTCAAGCTCAGTGCCGCTTATGACGCAGCCCAAGCGAAAGCGCCGAAAGAAGCCTTCAACATTATTGAAGATCGAGTTTTAGCGGTTGAAGGGCTGGAAGGTACGGACGAAGCGGGCAATGACTTAAGCGACCCCAAAGTAGCGCGTGCGTATTTGATCGAAGACTTGCGCATGTCGACCGCTGCCACGCGCGCCATCTTTGATTCGGTCAACGCGACCAAGACGGGAAACTAAAGGCGCTGGCGCGTTATCTGCACGCGCCAGACCAAAAGCCAGCAGAACAACAAGAACAGGACGCACACATATGGGCAGCTCGTGGCATCACCCTCCAACAAGCGCGCCCCGAACGCGCCGCTGCCCGCGCGCCCGCTACTTTCGAGTGCTGGGCGGATCATGTGTATTTGCTCAATTTGCTGCCGCTGTGCGCCTGGGATTGGGTCAGCGGCATGGCGTGCCGACGCATCGGCATTCCTACCTCAGAGTTGGCACAGGTAGCCGCCTTACAGGGCATACCGATGGACGGCGATGTGTTGCTCGACTGCCGCATCGTGATCGCCGAACTGATTTCGCTCGACAACCAAGCGGCAGATAATGGCTAGCAAAGAACTACAGGTCGCGCTCAAGCTGCTGGCGCAAACGTCGGAATTTCAGGCGGAGATTGCGCGGGCTTCGCAGGCGGTTGCCGAACTCGGTGAAGGCTCTGCGAGCGCATCTGATGAAGCGGCGAGCGCCTTTGGAGTCGCACAAGAGGCAGCGGGTGGCTTAGAAAGCGCGCTAGAAAGCGCCACCAAGGCGGCGTTTACGTTTGCGGCCGGGTTTGTCGGTTTGCAAACCGCGCAACAATTGCTGGCGATTGCCGACTCTGCCGCGAACATGCAGGCCAAACTCACGCTCGCCACATCGTCACAAGAAGAGCTTGCCGCTGCCACGAAAGCCACCTTTGAAATTGCGCAAGCCACCTCTACCGGGCTAGACGCGACTGTTACGCTTTACGCGCGCCTGTCTTCTAGTTTGAAAGACTTAGGCACAAGCCAAGCCGATATCGTGGGCTTAACCCAAACCATTAACCAGGCGCTGGCGGTCAGTGGTGCAACGGCGGAAGAAACCAGCTCCGCCGTGTTGCAGCTGAGCCAAGCCTTTGCCTCCGGAAAGCTCGGCGGTGAAGAGTTTGGCGCGGTGAATGAGTCAGGCGGCCGCATTATGACCGCGCTCGCAGCCGCCTTGGATGTGCCACGCGGCAAGCTCAAAGAGCTGGCGGAGCAAGGACGTCTGACCTCGCAAGTCATCGCTGCGGCGTTAAAAGAACAAGCCGCCACCATTGCCAGCGAAGCCGCCAAGCTGCCGTTAACCTTTGAGCGCGCGGTCATCCAGCTCGACAATGCCTTCATCAAAATGATTGGTGGCATTGACGCCAGCACCGACGTATCCGGCAAGCTGGCATTGGCCGTGCAATCCTTAGCCAACGATTTTGCCAACGGCACTGGTGCTGCCGGTGCGCTGGGCAAGATCTTGGTGTTTTTGGCCTCTAATATTGATCTGATCGCCGGTGCAATTAAGACTGGCACAATCGTATTTGGCGGTTATTTCCTCATTTTCACTGCCTTACCCGCCGCCATTGCGCTGGCACAAGCGGCGCTTGCGGCCGTTATTTTCAAAGTCTGGGCGCTACAAGCGGCTATGCAGCAGGGCATTCTCACCGGGTTAACCTACCAAACCGCACTGGTCGGTGCCGCGCAAGCCGCGTTTGTCGGCTTTGCTGTCTACAACATCGGTACCCTGTTGTATGAGCAGTTTCAAGTAGTACGCGATGGCGGAACGTATATTGTCTTCACTTTGTTGGAAGGTTGGAACAAGCTCAAAACGGGTACTCAGATTGCCTTTTACGCGTTGGCGGAGGCCATTGACAAGTCATTGGCGTTTATCCGGGGAAAAATCGCCGACACGATAGATGGCTTTGTGACCCTCACTCAATTTGACTTAGGCTTTTTAGACCTGCGCGCCGATTTTAGCTTTGGCGCAGGCGATGCGCTCACGCAAGTGGCCGCTGCTTTACGCGATGCCTCCGAAGCCGGTGCCGGATTTGCTACAGAGCTAGCTTCGGTGGGTGATGCCTACAATAAAACAGGCGCTGACAATGACGCGTTTCTAGCCGACCAGTTGAACTTAAACGCATCGTATGACGCCAATGCCGCCGCCGCTGCGGCGCAGGCCGCTGCACAAGCGGAGTTAGGCACCGCCACCGGTAAAACGGCGAAAGAAATATTGGCGGAAACGGCTGCCAACGGCAAAGGCACAGACGCTAAGAAGGCCAGTACTGCTGCGACACGCGCACAAGCCAAGGCGCTCGAAGAGTCCACGCGGATACAGCTTGCGCTGCTCGCCGAATCCGTCCAAGGCAACGCTGATTTCAACCAAATCAGCGAAGACTTAGCCGCGCAAATTGGCGGCCCGAGTGCTCAGGCGAATCTGGAATTCGCACGCACCATGTTGGCCATTGAAGCAGCCTTTGCAGCGGTACAAAAGGCGGGGCCACCGACCGCTGCGCAATTTGAGCAGCTGGCGCAATCGGAGCTCAATGCCCGTAAAAAGTTAAACACGCAGCTCGCAGAAATCGCCCAGAGCGACCCGATTAACCAAGCGGCCAAGCAGCAGGCGGACGAATTTGTGCGCACCTGGAACCAAGCCGGTAGCTCCGCGAGCGATGCCTTCGCCGACAGCCTCCTCAATGGCTTTAGCGGCTTGGGCGACTCGCTGAAAAACATCTGGAAGAACTTGATCAAACAGATGCTGTCCGCGCAAATTGAAAAGAGTTTATTCGCGCCTTTTATCGCCCAAATACAAGGTGCATTGGGTGGTGTATTGAGTGGCAAAGGCAACGCTGGCGGCGGACTGGGCGGCATTCTATCCAGCTTGTTTGGCAGCGGTAGCGAAAGCGGCAGCAGTCAAAGTGGCGGGCCTGGTGCTGGCGGTCTGGGTGGATTACTCAACAACGTCTTTGGCGGCAGTGCCGGTGCCGTTCTAGCGGGCGCTGCTATTGCGGGCGGCTTTGCGCGCGCGCTGGGCGGCAACGGCACGGGTGCGGCTATCGGCGCGCTAATCGCTGGGCCAATTGGCGCGATCATCGGCGGTGCGTTTGGCGGCAGCAAAAAACCCACGGGCCAAACCGGCGCGAGTTTTAATTTTGGGGCCAATGGCGTCAGCGGCAACAATGTCACGCAGTTTTCGCAGCAGCGCAGCTTCTACAGGGGCACCCGACGCTTCGATCAAATTAGCGCGCTGACTGCGGATCAAACTAGCGGATTGCAAGAGATCCAAGCCGCCGCAGCAGCAGTCGGCAGGGCCACGGCCGCAGCAGTGGGCCGTGCGTTTGTGGGCGTGGTGGCGGCTGAGTTTAAAACCACCGTGGACAAAGACGGCAAGGTGCTGAGCCAAATTGGCCGCGCACTGGGTGCAGAATATAAAGTATCGCTTGACGAATTCGCGCGCGTGATCTCGGCAGAAACCGCCATCGCCCAGCTGCCCGCTGTCGCCAGCCAAATTGCCCAAAAGTTTCGCGGCTCTGTGGATTCTATTGTGGACGCCAGCCAGTTTTTAGTCACCGCGCAAGCGCAAATTAGCGCTGGCCAAGGGCTGTTTACCGGCGACAACGCGCTGCAGTCCGCAGCAGATGCGGTAAAGCGTTTAGGCACCGAAGGCGAAACGTTGCTGCAAAGCTACACGCGCATCAGTGGAGCAACGGCCTTGTACGATCAAGCGCTGGCGCTAATCGGACAAACTACAAAGTTAGCGCGCGATGCGGCGGTCGACTTTGCCACCGGCGTCGCGAGCGCGGCCGGTGGCCTCGATCAAGCGACGGCGCTGTACCAGCGATTTTTTGCGGTGGCTTACAGCGAACAAGAGCGCGGCTTAGCGCAATTGGCGCAAGCCGAAGGTCGTCGCAATACGCTGCTCGCCCAAGCAGGTCTAAGCGCGGGCACTACGATAGCCACCTTACGCGCGAGCATTGAGCAACTGCTGCGCACGGGTGCCGACCCAGCAAAGCTGGTGCTGCTCTTACAAGCTGTCGATGCCATTCAAAATGTCGCCGATGCCACCGCGCAGCTTGGCGATGCCAGCGCGCTATATGAGCAAGCTTTAGCGGCCACCGGCCAAACCACGAATTTATCGCGCACCGCGATCCTTCAATTCTCGAACGGCATGGCAGCTGCTGCGGGCGGTTTAGACAAAGCCACTGCACTGTACGACCGGTTCTTTCAAGCCGCTTACACCGAACAAGAACAGGGCTTAGCGCAATTGACGCAAGCCGAAGCGCGTCGCAATACTTTGTTGGCGCAGGCCGGTTTAGGGGCCGATACCACGCTCGCGAGCTTGCGCAAAAGTATAGAGGAATTGCTGATTAGCGGTGCTGATCCTGCAAAGCTCGTGCTGCTGTTGCAAGTCGCCGGTGCGTTCCAAGACTTAGCGGACGCGCTGAAAGATTCTCTCGCCAGCGTCGAGCAATTCGCCAGCACACTCGATACCCGCTTCCGCGACCTTGGCCGCGTCGGCTTTACCGACTTTGAACGCTCGCTGCTCTCGATTGACGATCAACTCCAGCAAGATGTCGCGCAACTGCAAGCCACGCGCCGTGAGATGGTCGCGCGCGGTGCCACCACCGCCCAACTGGCTGCCGTGGATCGCCAGCTTGCGCGCGCGCATCAATTTGCCGCGCAAGCCGCCGTGCAGGCGATCAATCAACTGCGCGCGCAAGGCCGTGCCTTAATCGCGCAGCTGCGTAGCGGGCGAACGAACTATGCCGAGCAACAAGCGCAGTCATTTGCCGACGCCGGCGCACAGGCCTTTCAAGATATTGGTCAGGCCGCGCAACAAGCTTACGAAGCACAGCTGGCGGGAATAAAATCGATCCAAGAATACTTAGACGGGCAATTGCTGGGCAACTTGTCGAGTCTGACACCCGAACAGCGCCTAGCCGAGGCGCAGGCACAATTCAATCGCGCACTCTTGGCAGCCCAAGGTGGCGATGCGGACGCCTTGCGCCGCCTCACGCAGCTAGCCGATGCGGTATTACGCGAAGGTCGCGCGTTTGATCCGTCGTCGTTCCCAGATCTAGAAGCCTCGATTCGCGCCGCTTTGCAAGCCCTCGTCACTGCCGGGCCGACCATTCGACCGCCCGTCGATCCAGTTGGCGGCCCCGTTGGTGGCCCGGCTGCTGGCGCGGCTGCTGGCGCGGCTGGTGCGATTGACAATAGCGCCAAGGATTTCGCCGCGAGCCAAGCCGAGCTTTCGCTGCAAATTGCAGCGATTATCCGCCAGTTAATTGGTGCCACCGGCGATACGCTAGCCGAAGTGGCCGCCACCCTAGGCCTCAACATTACTGAGCTGGTCAGCGCCCTTGGAATCAATTTAGGTGCACTTACCGCCGGTAGCGTGCAGTCTTTGGGCACATTGGCCAATTCGCTGGGTGTCGAGCTAACTGATCTAGCCGGTGAAGTCGGCGTGTCTCTGGGCGATTTAGCGGACGAACAAAGCCTGCTCAACGACGCGCTGGAAGCCGAAATTGCCGCCTTGCCGCAGTCGCAGCGCGATCAATTGCAGCCATTGCTTGATGCTGTGGAAGCCTCCGCCAATAACCCCGAAGGACTAGCCATCGCGCAAGCTGCGCTGGAGGCCAAAATCATTGAGATTGGTGGCGACGCCGCCAACAAGTTAGCGCCATATTTCGACAATATCGACCCGATTGACCCGCTCCTCTCGATTGATTCAGCCCTGCGTGCAGGCTTTGGCAACGTGGTCACAGCGACCAACGCCGTGGTGACTGCAATCAGAACCATCCAGCCGATAGCACCCCCTAGACCGAGCTTTGCTGTCGGCACCAGTTTTGTCCCGCATGACATGTTGGCAAACATCCATGAAGGCGAGGCCGTCATCGACGCCGATTCTATGCGCGTGCTGCGCCAGTACGGCGTAAGGGTGGTTACGCCACAGGGCGGTGGCGATGGCGTTAATACCGGCGCATTAATCGGCGAACTGCGCCAGCTGCGCACCGAAGTACAAACCCTGCGCGCCACCGTCGCGCGCGGTGATGAGCGCAATGTGCTGGCCACCGTCGGCGCTGCCGAGCTGCAATCCGCCGCCAGCGACCGCATCGCCCGCGCCCAAAACCAAGGCAGGAGAGTCATGTCATGAGAGCCATTATCCTCGCACCGTTAATGGATGGTGCCACGGTGCTCGACCCTGAACGCCGATACGCATCGGGCGGATGGATTACCGCGCCAAATGATCCGCTGCGTCCAAATAAGATCTTTCAAGGCCGCCTACTGAATCGCTCGTTCGATGTCAGCGTGCGCTTAGGCACCGTGTTTTGGGGCGATCAGTCCCAAGCCACCTTTGGCGCACTCGATTTAGCCAATAACGACCGCGCGCTGGATACGTTGTTGGCGCTGGGCGTGCGCAACCGCCGGATTGAAATTCGTGTGGGAGATCCAAAAGACTGGTGGCAAGATTGGCGCGTCGAGTTCGTTGGCATCGCCGAATCGGCGGAATTTACCGATTCTTCCTGCCGCATTACGCTCGCTGATCTAAGCCAATCGCTGGACAAGCCTATCATGCAGGGGTTTTATAGCGCCGGCGCATTGGCCAACAAGCCGTACCCGCTCGCGTTGGGGCGGCCGCTCAATGTGCCAGCAAGCCTCAGCGATCCAAGCACGCTGCAATACGATTGTGTCGATGCAGTTGGCAGCGTCTTGCGCGTGCGCGATCAAGGCGATGAACTATCCGCGCTGTCGCAGTGGACGCCAAACGGACGGGGTTTTAGGCTGCTGGTTTCACCCGTCGGGCGCATCACCGCCGACGTCGAAGGCCCAGCTAGTGCGACATCAGGTACTAGAACCAGAATTATTGAAGGGTTTGTTGAGTGGGTACTGGAGCAGTTTGGAATCTCCGGCATTCACCCAGATATTTACAGCACGCTTGCTGGGTTGGCCTGTGATCTTGGCTATTTCACAGATGCGGCGGTCACCGGGCGTCAAGTCATGGATGCCTTGGCTGCCAGCTACGGCGCAGGGTGGGTATTCGACAAACTCGGACGCTTTAACCTCGTGCCGCTAACGCTGCCGTCTTCTACTGCCGTCGCGGTAGTCACCGAATCGATGGTGATCGGTACCGTGATTGCACGTCCAGATTTAGCGCGTGGATTTTCTCCCGTCGTCGCAGCACTGCGTAATTGGTATGCCAACACACCTACTGAAATTGCAGGATCGCTCACATCGCCCACCTATCAGCTGATCGCCCAACAATTACAGCAGCCTTATCGGAATTACGTGCGCGCGGTGCCCACCGTGTCTTTGATGCTTGATTGGCAAACGGAAATCAAAGAAGCTGATGTAGCGAAAGTGACTGCGGATCTTGGCATCGGCACCCTGCTAGTCGATACCACGCATGCTCAAACTGAAGCCGATAGGTGGCGTGATCTCTACGCTGAGCGGCGCTGGTTTTATGAAGTCAAGGTTACTTCCACAGCTGCGATTTTGGCGTTGGAA
The DNA here is from genome assembly GCA_043754435.1 of Rhodanobacteraceae bacterium. Taxonomy (GTDB): domain Bacteria; phylum Pseudomonadota; class Gammaproteobacteria; order Xanthomonadales; family SZUA-5; genus JANNYA01. Next base: position 2,683 of record JAYUUS010000263.1, on the reverse strand, counting down.
CTGGGTGACACGATAAAGCTGACCGTGCCCCAAGTCGGCAAGGGTGCTCTCGCTGTGCGACCATTTGGGCTGGAAGGCAAGAATCTAGTAGTCGTGGGCTATGTCCGCAGCGGTAACGACTTGGAAACCAAGCTCACGCTCTGGGGCGGTGCAGCCCTATCTGGCCCCACAGTACCTCCAGAGCCTTCAGACTCCATATTTATCTGCAATTTCACCGGCGAATCCGACAGCACCGGCTTTATCGACGAGGCTGAAGGGAATCCAATCACCGCATACGGAGATGTCAGCATCCAGACAGCCGGAGGGCAGCACGGTCTATTCGATGGCGCTGGTGATTACCTTTCTGTAATCAGATCCGCAGGCTGGGCACTTGGCAGTGAATTTACTGTTGAGTGTTTTGTTTCTTTCGCGTCAACTGGATTCCGTACTATCGCATCGCAATGGCTAGCTGGCGGCAATGTCGCATGGGCTTTTTTCGTGTATGGCGGCGGTTTGTATTTTAGTTTTTCGACCAATGGCACGTCGTGGGTTAATCGCTTCGTAAGTTTTACACCGAATATTGGGCAGATTTATCATTTAGTGGTTGAGGCCGACGCGACACCATGCCTGCGTTTTTATATTGACGGTTTAAACCTCTACTCTTCTAATGAGCCTGTCTCAATTTTTGCTGACTCAAATCAAGATTTATTAGTCGGGAAAGTCAACGGATTCTCAGCAGATTTAGACGGCAGCATCTTCGGAATTCGCATCAGCCCGTTTGCAAGATATGCAACAGACGGCTTCATTACCGTGCCATCGTTACCTTTTTCTTAAAGCGTCTTTCACGAGGATTTCAAATGCACTTCTACGGCTTAGGCTTTGACGACTACGCGCGCTATACGCCGGTGACGATCACCGGCGTCAACTGCAGCGTGGTGATGCTGACCCCCGTAACTAATCTGACCACGCCATCGCTGGCCGAGCCGTGTCGAATTCAGGTCACCATCACCGGCGCTAATCCGCTGATTGGGCTGGCACCCGATACACTGCCCGCTGCTGCTGAAAAAATGCGCGTTATGGGTTTATTGGGATTGCGCTCTGTGTCTGGCAACTACTGGCATATCGGCGAAGGCGCTGATCTCAATTTAATGCAGCTCAGTCGAGAAGCCAAAAATTTCGCCTTTAAGTCTTACGGCATCTCCCCAATCTTGCGCCCCAACAGCGCGACTATTGGCGACGTCACAATTATCGACATCGGACGCTACTGGCTTTCAGACATCGCCCAAGTCGAAGGCGCGCCGTATGCACAATGGGAAGACGGCGGCGAGGATTCGGGTCAGTTTGTTGAATCATCAGGCTATCAAGCCATCTTTGGCCCCGGCACCGTCCGCGAATCCATGCTTGTGCCGCTCGATGAAATGACCGAGGCAGAAGCCTACAATGGCTTAGCCCCCGATGGTGGGTTTATTACATCAGGCTACGCCAGCCTACGTGAAGCGCGCCGGGTAGCAGGGCTCACTGACCACGTGATTGGTGGCGTGTTCGACGAGCTGAACATTGGGCGATGGTGGGCATCGAGTGACACGATAGGTGCTGGTCGCCTTATATATGGCCGCCTCGGCGAACTACCCACGATCACGCGACTGGGCGGCAAGACATTCGGCTCATCGTTGCGATTGCTTGAGACCCGCTGATACATTCCGCCACACGTCAGCGTCCTTACGCCACACGTAATTCGCTTTATAAGTCAATTATCAAGCTTTAGTGGGGTTAGTTATCAAGGCGCGCCTCACTTTGATGCGCTTTTGCACATCCTGGTAGTAGAGATCGAACTCGGAGATGCGGCGATTGGTGCCGTAGCGGGCGTTGTAATCAGCAAGGATCGCCTTGAGCGCGTCCTTTTTCTTGTCGGGCTCGACTTCGTTGTCCGCCTTTTCCTGCGGTAGGTCTTCCTGGATCTGTTTCACATCGGGATCGCCCTCAGCCGGTGGCGAAAAGACGCAGGCAATGTTCAGGGGTTTGAACTCGGGATCGGCGGCCTGCATCGAAGCCTGTATCGTCTTGAACAGCGCATGGTATTCGATGGCGTCATTAATCGAGGAGGTGGCGAACAGAGCATTGAAGCGGCGTCCGCTGGTGGCAGCATCGTGCTTGCTGAGAATGGCCTCGATGACGGCTTTCTTGGGGATGGCTTCGCCCGGTTTTGGCAGCTGTTTGCCTTCGGGTTTGAAGTAATCGATATGGAAGCGCAGGACGTTTCGGTCCTCGATGGCATGGGTGATGGTGTAGGCGTGAAGCTGCTTCTGAAAGAGATCTTGCGTGGTCTTCATCGAGGCCTGCGTTTCCTCGATCTTCTGCTGGGCGGCGTTCTCCTCAAAGATGGGCGTACCCGTGAAGCCAAAGAGTTGGGCCTTGGGGAAGAACGCTTTGATCGCCTTGTGGTTTTCGCCGAACTGCGAACGGTGGCACTCGTCGAAGATGAAGACGATACGCTTGTCTTGAAGGGGCTCCAGCAGCTCTTTAAACGTCGGTAGGTCGTTGCTCTTGCGCTGCTTGTTGCGCTTGCTGGTTTCATCCAGCGCCAAGCCCAGTTTCTGGATGGTGGTAACGATCACCTTGTCGGCATAGTCTTCCGAGCGCAGCCGACGGACGAGTGCTGCGGTGTTGGTGTTCTCCTCGACGCAGCCTTCCTGGAACTTGTTGA
>JAYUUS010000262.1:0-2778 GCA_043754435.1 Rhodanobacteraceae bacterium | reverse complement strand
TCACAAACTCACCTCTCTAACGCCATTCGGTACGCCAAACTGCTCATCCCACGCCGCCAGAATCGCCGCGCCAATCGCCGCTTGCCAGCTTGTCGGGTATTTGCACAACGGTTTGTATTTCCTTCTACCGTCTGCGTCATAGTACTCGATTTGCGGCGCGGACACATAAGCGCGTTGTCCAGGCTGGCCGATGACGCGGAAGTCTAAGATCGTCAATGGCCCTATCTTGATTGTCGCAAAGCCCTTCAGGTTGCCGTTGTTAATGGGGCGTAGCTCAACGATGTGAACGTCGGGCGATGGTGTTTTTTGCGAATGATTTTCAGACATTGGGTTTCACCTCTTGGAATATCTTGAATGACTTAGCCGCATGAAAAGCATTGCACAAGGGAACAAGCTTAGGGAACGGTTTAAAGGACGGTTCGCAGTCCTTTTTTCGTAGCCAATGGTAACAGCACTCACACCCTTTTTCTTTTTGCGTAAATTGTACTATTGGCCGAATTCCCTCTAATGAGCCACGATTCCCAGTGCGAATTGCAAATGCAATCCCTCCGCATTTGCAGCAAGCCGATAGGCACAAATCATTACCGCCCCAGCATTTGCCTAATCGCCCGAAACTTTCGCCCGCTAAACACAGGTAAATTACCAAATTTTCAGGGCATGGATGCCCAACAAAGATAACTACATCAACACCGAATTTTTGTGACAAGCTCACTGCTTTAGCAATGTCTTCATCATCTGGGCAAACGGGCATGACTTGCACGAAGTCACCGCTTGATAAAGCAAAGTCGGGGAAAATCCATCCGTTTTCACCTAAGAAAAAACCCTCCTTTTTGTATGCCCATTCGACACCTATATCATCGAGAAAACTTGCCCAAGTCGATTTCAACCTATTCTCAAATCTCACTCCTTTAAAACTTACTTCGCTCTCTGCGCACGGTGTTTCTACCTGTGGCTTTTCTTGCGTCTTAGACAAGGCCGCGTGATACCCTGCGCCCCATGCACCGCGCAGCTGTTTTATGTTGTATGCGTTCATTTCAAAACTCCTTCGCGGGCAGTAATTACGCGCTGCCCGCGCCGCGTCTGTCTAAATTAGTTCGCTGGGTAAGCCGTCGGAATTTCAATCAACGCGGCCTGACGGTTCGCGCCTTCACCGATGTAACCGGGTTCGCCTTCATCGGCAAACGCATCGAACTCATCAGCACCCAGTTCCGCGACCGGCGCGGGCTTCGGGCGAACGGGCAGCGCGACTTCGCCGGCCATGAACTTCTTCGAGTAGTCTTTGTGCGACGGCCCTTTGTTGCTCATGCGCGGGTCGTTGTCGGGGATTTTCGCAATGGCTTGGTTTGCCAGATATTTCTCGTGCGCTACGTTGGCCTCAGCAACGACTTGAGACACAACGCCAGAAAGAGGAACAAGCTGCGCGCCGCTACGTTGTGCGACTTGCGGCGTTTCGGCCTTCATCGCCTCGGACAGCGCGCGTGCGTTGCCGTCCAACGGTTCAAACGCGGAAATAGGCGGCTCGATATAACCCTCTTTCTCGTGGCGGCGCGTGTAATCGCTTACGCCCTGAGCAGAGCCGTACTTCGGGTTCCACGGCTTCATGCTCTCGATGTTGGCATAAGTGCGCGAACCGTCCTGAGACAGCGCGTGAATGACCACGACATTGACATTGTGCCCGATCAGGTTTTCCGTGTCGAGCGTCTCTTTTTGCAGCATGTCATCAACAACGGTTTTGCCTAAAATGCCGCACAGTTCCTTGTAAAACCCGCTGCGCTCATTGGTGGACAGCACCAGACGACGGCCAAACACCAAATAGGGTTTGCCGTCTTCGCGCCTTACGTCGTGCCCTTCGTCGTCAGTTCCCACAACCTGATAAACGATGGAAATATGCGGCTTCAAGCCTTGCGACTTGCCCTCAAATGTTTTCTCAATGTAGCCCAAATCTACCACGTCCGCAACGACGGCCTGCAGGTCGCCGATTGGACACGGCTCAAATTCACTGCTCTGGTTTCCGGTTTGCTTGGTCAAAATAGCCATTTCAAGGCTCCTTGTTTTACGAGCGCGAAAGCTCGATTGTCGTTTGTTCGAGTACTCGATATTTAACAGCCGTCGATGACGCGGCCAAATCTCTTACATAATTCCCCCCTGATTAAAGACACTTCTATTCTATCACACTTTCACTTATCTATGCACCGCAATTGCATCACAACGCAAAAAGAATTATGCTTAATCCATGAGCAATGACGCGAACAAAAATCAGGACATTATGACATCGGCGGAAGTTTGCGAAGCTCTCGGCATCTCGCAGCCGACACTTTCGCGCCGTGTCAAAGACGGCGATCTTGTTTCGCTGCCAAAGCCTGTCGGCTTGAAGCGTCATTATCGGCTGCGGTTTCTACGCTCCGAGATCGAAAAGCTGCTTTTCTAATCCATACGTCAAAAGTTCGGTTTCGTATTCGGCGGGTATGGCGGCGGTCATGCGGCGTCCGCAAATAAGCCGGTGTGATGCCGCAAGCGGGCGCGCGCGATTTCTACATACTCCGCGCTTTGCTCAATGCCTTGCACCACTTCCCAACCCGCGAGCGACGCGCCTATCATTTCGCTCCCTACGCCCGAAAACGGCACCAATAAACGCCGTTCCGAGTACTCGATTGGCGGCAGCAGCAGCGTTGAAAGCCATTTCGACAGCGCGATTGGTTTGACCGTCGGGTGATTGTTTTCGTTTTCTTCGCAACCCGCGTTTCGTTCGCGGCGCGACGCTTTGCCCGTGTAGAAAAC
>JAYUUS010000261.1:0-25351 GCA_043754435.1 Rhodanobacteraceae bacterium | reverse complement strand
CGCGCAGATATTGCCGATCAACTGGCCCGCTTCAATTTTGGTGAGCGCCAAGCCATAAACACGGCTCAAATGCACAACCAGAGCCACATCTAACCCCCGCTGCGGCGACTAAATCTGCCACGGGAATAGGATTTAAGCCGACCGCGACACCTTTGGCTAGGCTGTAGGTATGCACCAAAGTATTGGCGACTTCCGCACGCACCTCAATCAAGCGTTTGCCCAATTGATCGGACATTTTAGCGGCCATCAGCCCCGCGTTAAGCGCCGAAATTGTGCGGCCTTCGCGATCCAATAAAGCCGCAATGCGCGCTTTGACAGCGGCTAAATTCGGCGGTAGTAGCTGCACACTCTCTGATTCTAGACCGTCGGCATTGATGTGAATCACCCGCCGACGCTGCGGTTGCGCAGTGGCGGCAACCACATTTTCCGCATCAACCAAGCCTGCAGTACGCTCGGCCAACTTCTGCAGCAATAGATCACGTTCTTCTTTGGTGTAGCGATCCGCCTTATTCAACACCAGAATGATCGGCCGTACCGGGCTTACTAAAAGTTTGAGTGCTTCAAGCTCGGTATCCGTGATATCGCCATCGACGACAAACAAAATTAGATCCACGCGTTGTGCAGCGGTAAACGCCAGCCGCTCGCGCGCCTCACCACCTAGCTCGTCAATGCCCGGCGTATCAATGACGTGAATGCCAGCGCCCGTAAATGTCTCCCCGGAAGGCGATACCGCGAAACTGCTTCGCCACGGTTCTTGCCCAGGGCCAGTCGTGGTGCCGTGCAATACGCCCACGATGAATTCTTCACGCCCGAGCAAAGCATTCAGCAGCGCACTTTTACCGACACTAACGCGGCCAAAAGCGGCAATGTGTACCTCGTCGTTATTAAGCTTTGCCAAAGCGCGCGCTAATTCGGCAAATTCCGGCACCATCGCTTTGCGCACGGCCTCGGGAATGTCCGGGTCATCAATTAGCTTGCGCAGGCTGGCTGCGGCCTGGGCGCTGGCGTTGTGACCAATTGGCACTTCTGCGCTCATTGCTTGCCCGCAGGTTTTTGAATAGCAGATTGCCGAACCGCCTCAAACGAGATGCGCACATTCACCTCGTCACCAATCGTTTTCGGGGTGGCAGTCATGCCAAATTCTGAGCGATGCAAAAGTGCGGTGGCGCTAAAACCAATCGTGTCTTTTAAGGTGTAAGGGTGGCGTGCACGTTTATTAAAAGTGATCGCTAAGTCCACGGTTTTGCTGACCCCCAACAGCGTCAGCTCCCCGCTCAAAACGCCCGTTTTTGCGCCCGTTTGTGTACAGGTTTTCGATACAAACGTGATTGCCGGAAAGGCATCGCTATTAAAGTAGCTTTTGCCACGCACGGCTTTGTTCCAATCAGGGTCGTCAAATTCCACATTTGCCGACGCCATCTGCACCTGCACGCTTGATGCGGCCCAATTTTTGTCATCAAACAGCAATGTGCCGGTTGGGCGCAGCAATTTGCCGGTGCTCATCGAAAAACCGGCGTGCTCGATGCTGAAAACAATTTGCGTGTGGACTGGGTCCAGCGCAAAACGCACCGGGCCGGCAACGCCAGCGGAGCTGAGGGAAAGCCAAGACAGACCAAGTAGGTATTTGCGCATGTGCAAACTATGCCTGAAAGTGGGCGGTAAATGCAGCTGCGGCTCGCACTAATGAGTCGGTTTTGAGGGGCAAGGTCAGGGATTTGCAGTATACGAAAAACTTTGCTGTCCAGGCTGCAGCATTAAAACCGCGTAAACTTGGCTGACATTGGCTTTGGGCAGGGCAGGCGATGGCATTAAACCCAATCACACGATTGATCAGCGATTGGCGCGCGGGTAGCGAGGGCGCGGAAGAAAAGCTGTTAAAAATGGTGTATCCGGCGATGAAGGAAATCGCCGGGCGGCAGTTACGTCAAGCCAAGCAATTTACCTTGCGCCCGACCGAGCTTGCCAATGATGTGCTGATGCAAATGCGTGAAGGTGCGGGTTTAGATGCGGAAAATACCAAACATTTCTATGCCTTGGCCGCGCGTATGATTAGGTTTCTAATTGTTGATCACATTCGCGCCAATCAAGCGCAAAAGCGTGGCTCAGACGTGGTGTTCGTTGAGCTGGAATTTGCCGCTTCTGAAGCGGGCGGCAGCAATCCAGCCGACAAACTAGATTGGCTGGCACTAGATGCCGCGCTGGTTGAGCTTGAGCAAGAACAAAAGCGCTATGCCACTTTGGTGGAGCTGCGTTATTTTATGGGCATGTCCACGCGCCAAGCGGCCGAGGCCATGGACGTTAGCACAGCGACCGCAGACCGGATTTGGCGCTACGCGCGCGCTTTTTTGGCAGACCGCTTAGGCGCACCGATGTTAAATTCCGCCCCCGTGCCAGCTGCAGGCTAAACACGCATGACAAAAATCGAATGGTTTGATGCTTTAGTTGACTTAGACGCATCGCAGCGCGCGCAAAAACTGCAAGAAATACGCTTGTTGGATGCAGATCTGGCGGCACAGCTGGAGCGTCTGCTCGTGCTGGATGCCGCTGACGCCGATCAGCCCGGTACCTTGGAATCGCAGCTGGGCGACCAATTGAATCAAGCAATTGCGCAAACCGTGCAGGCCCGCACCCAGATAGGATCCTACCGACTTCTGGGCCTACTGGGCCAAGGCGGCATGGGCGAAGTCTGGCGCGCCGAGCGCGATGTCGCGGGCAACAAGCAGCCGCTGGCGCTTAAAATTTTAAAGCTTGAAGACATGAGCGTCGAGGCGCACGAGCGCTTTGCCCTGGAGCAGCGCACCTTGCTGAAATTGGTGCACCCCAATATCGCACGCTTGTTGGACGCCGGCGTTGCAAGCGACGGTCGCCCGTGGATCGCGATGGAGTTGGTCGAGGGCGTGCCGATTACGCAATATTGTGATCAGCATCAGCTCAGCATTAACGCGCGGCTGGCGCTGTTTCGCCAAGTGATCGCAGCGGTGCAGTACGCGCACGATTATTTCATCGTGCACCGCGATATCAAGCCGGACAATGTCTTGGTCGATCAAATGGGTACGGTGAAACTGCTGGATTTTGGTATCGCCAAAAGCCTGGATCGGCATGCACCGCATACCTTGACGCAGCAGCGGTTTTTCTCCCTGTATGCGACCGCGCCCGAGCAATTGTTAGGTAGCTCAGTTTGTGTTGGCACTGATATTTACGCGCTGGGTGGTTTGCTGTATGAGCTACTGAGCGGCGCGCCGCTGATTAGTCGAGAGCTAAAAACGCCAGCGCAGCTGCAAGCCTTTATTGTTGAGAAAACGCCGACGCTGCCAAGCCGAAATATCGACGCCGCAGCAGCGAGTAATCGCAGTACCGCCAGTGTTGCCAAACTCAGCGCCAATCTAGCGGGCGATTTAGATCGCATTGTGCTGCACGCCTTGCGCAAATTGCCGAGCGAACGCTATGCGTCAGCGCGCGAATTTGATGAGGATATTCAAGCTTTTCTAGAACACCGGCCGGTGAAAGCAGCTGGGCAGGGCAGGCGCTACCGCGCGATGAAATTCCTGCGTCGGCATTGGCTGGCGGCGAGTATTTCCGGCTTAGCTTTGGCGAGCTTAATGACGTTGACGGTGCTGTTGGCTCTGCGCGGCAATCAGCTGCAGCGCGCCAATACCGTGGCATTGGAGCAGCAAAAGCGCGCCGAAGCGGCCAAGGTTACTGCAGAAGAAGCGCGGGTGGCGGCAGAATCGGTCAATAGTTTTCTAATTGATGTATTCAAACGCGCCGACCCACTGGCGCGCGAGCGTGGCGATAAGGGTTTGAGCGTGGTTATTGACGCCAGCTTTGCCGAGATCAAAGCACGGCAAAAATTTGATCAGACGACGGCCCCCATTTTGATCGCTTTAGTGCAGGGTTTAATCAGCTTGGGCAAAACCGATAAGGCCGGGCCGCTTTTAGATCAGATTGAGAAAGAAATTAAGTTGACGCCGCAACAAAAGCTGCAGGTTATTTTGATAGGCGGCGAAATAGCTCAAATTGAACAGGACTTCGTGCGACTCACACAGCGAATTGCTCAAACTGAGAAAATAGATTCAGCACTCTTTGATGCGCTTCAGCTTGCGCACGTACTCGATCTGCGCGCGCGTTTAGCCGATTCCAAGAACCAGTTCGACGCAGTACTGCGCTTTACTGAAGGGCGCGAACTGAGTATGTCAATGTTGATTATTAGGGTTTGGGCATTGACTGAACTAGATATGGCACCACAAGCGCGCGATTTGGTAATGAAGCGTCTTGCTAGGAACGACTTTGATCCCGTTGATCGCCCTTTTTTGCACCGTGCTTTAGGCCGAATTGCGAGTCAATCGGACGATAGGCATGAGGAGTTAAAACAAACTACCGCAGCCTATCAATTTGCTTTGACGGTATTCGGCGCAGAAAACTCACAGGTTTTAGGTTTTCGAAATGCCTATGCCACCGCGATGATGCGCAATGGACAATTTGAGAAAGCGGAGGCTGAGTTGAACGCCATTGTGGCTCAAGCGCGTGATTTCTATAAACCGGACGATCCGCGCTTTAATTTTTTCTCATTTAATGTCGCTATTTGTCAGGCAAAACGCGGAGCTCTCAGCTCAGAGGGACGCAGACGTCTGCTGCCGTCAACAACGGCAGAGATCAGCAAACTTACAATAGTGGCCGAGGTTGCTTTGGCTCGCAATGACTATCTGAACGGACGGCGAGCAGATTTTAATACACGCATTCGGGAACTCACTGTGAAGGTTCAGCCGAAAGATATAACGCCAGAGCTGGCAATTTGGATTGCTGTGATGCGAGAGGAGGATCGCTCGAGTCCAATGTGGCGTGCATTAATCAACCGTGTGGCCAAATATGACCCGAAAATCAAACAGATCTTCAATTAAAACAACAATTTTTAAACTTTATTTTTGCACAGGAGATTTACATGTCGGCTGCAGCGCTATTAACAAGTTCGTTTTTACTTTTAAGCAATAGCAGCATTAACGGCGGCGGTTGTGATTTCATCGCGGGATCTGTGCGCGTTTACAAAATTGAGAGCCCAAACACATTGAATAACTGCCCACCACCGTCTCAAATTGATGCGAACTCGGCAGCGAATTCCCCACAAAATGCTTTCCTCATTCAGAGTTTGCCAAATGTTTTGACAAGTCAAGGGTTTCGCACGAAGCTGAGCCCATTTCCAAACCAAACCACCGTTGTCGGCTTGATTGCAGCTACAGCGCCGCAGACCACAGGTGTCACAAATACACTCGACGCGCGTTATTACACGCAGTTAAGCCCTTTGCATGAAGAAGTTATAATTTCGGTCACTGGTACCGCAGCCGCGCCGCAGTTGGTGTTTACTTATGGATTTGGCGGCGACAATAGCACCTACCGAATCCAGACTAATAACCTTTCGCCGCTAGATATTTCCGGTGGGGTGTTGGAACTGGATGCCCGAGTTTCCTATAACAAACCAGGTGATCGAGCGGCAAACCTGGTCAAAGTGACGGTCTGTACGCGGCGCGGCGCGGGCAACTGTTACCTCTTCGAGGTAGGCGACACATTTGGCAGCGCCAGCCCAGAGTTTTATTTGGGCACTATGATGACTGAAGTTGGTACACCGACTTTGCGCGCGCGCTATTGCAACTTGCCAGCATTTGAAAACAGTTCGGGCTACACCCCCGCCTGCCCACAGCCCGCACGATGAACCTCAAATTATTCAGCTAGTTGCCGGTCTTAAGATCAAAAACCGGTTACGTCGAGCTGCTTTTTACAAAATAATTTTCACAATGGAATGCCAGCGGAATCAAAACGCTGGCATTTTTTGTTGGGCTCGGCATAGCGTTTGCTTTGTCTCAATCAATCGAAATTTGCTCGGGTGAAAGCGCTACATCGAACCGCTCTGACAAATTCACTAACCGTCACAGCGAAGTGTCTTAACGGTGTGATAGAGAAATTTTAGAAATTCCGATTACAGGTATAGAGCGATTAAAACGGCGCACTCTGGGGCCATATCATCCTGGGGGATACGTTGATTCGTTCTGGAAAACAACTCCAACAACAAATCTTGTACCAAGGATTTCTAAAAATGAAAAAAACATTGATCATTGCATTCTGCTTAGTCAGCGGCTTTGCCCACGCCGCAATAAATTACGATTGCGACGCCCGCAAGCAAGCGAGTGATTGCGTCACCACCCCACCGGTAACCATCGGCAACCCCGACGGCTTCGATTGGCAAGGCCTGCCGCCGGGCGGCGGCGTGCGTTATCCGGCAAATGGTTTGCAACGCAGCCAATCATCCTTTCCAACTCAAGTAGTCAATGGCGACTTTAATAACACCACTGCTTGGGAAGCACGAAAATACTATACTGGACTGCCGACTCAGTCTGACTTCCAGCTTGTGTTCGATACTGAACCTGGAGTACCTCGCGGTGGTCTGGTAGTTCACTCACCCGGTGTCGGCAATGCATGTGCTTACTTAGGAACTATCGGGCAGAAATTGCACATTGGCACGAACAAACGGCTCGCTTTTAATTGGCAGAGAGCTGGGTTTTATACGGCAACTATTTTTAGCCCACCTGAATACAAATCAATTGAAATACAAATTAAAGACGCTTACTCGGGTCAAAGTTTTTTCAGGGGTCTAGTCTATAGTTCGGTGTCTGGCAGTTCATTCCGTAGCGAAGTTGATATGAGTCAGTATGCCGGCCTAGACGTTGAAGTTTTGTTTGGCGGGTTTGGTTGCCCAACTTGGGGACCCTCGATTTTTCAGCAACCTTGGGTCGATTCCGTTCGACTCACTGATGGGCCTGCTTCAAACTACAGCGGCAATGCCACCGCCGGCAATTGGTACAACCCATCACGTTCCGGCAGCGGCTGGGATTTGCGGCGCGCACCCGATGGTAGCTACTACGCGATTTGGTATACCTATGACGGCGGGCTGCAGCCGATTTGGTACATTACCAGCGCAGGAAACTTCGTCAACGGACGCTTTCAGGCAACCCTATTGAAATGCTCGCGTACGTTTAACTCGGCATCGTGCCCATCCGTCGGGCGCGTCGATTTGACGCTCAAAAGCAGTACCCAAGGCGATATGCGCTTTGATTTTGGCAATGACGGCCAATGGGACGGCGAAGAGTTTTTCACCCTGCTAACTTCCGCAGGCGGCGCGTACAGCGGCCATTTCCATAGCAATGATGCCGCTGATCCAGCATGGGGCATCACGACAATGTCGTTTGCCTATCAAAACCAACAAAACTTGTTTGCCACCATGTATTACTACAATGGCAGCGAACCTACTTGGGCAGTCGGCACAGGGACGGTGGGCAATAACACGGCGGTCACTATGATGCGGCAATCCGGTGGCCTGTGCCCCCAGTGCGTGGGTAGCTATCCGGCAATTACTCAACAAAGTGTCGGCTCAATGAGTCTCAATTTTACTGGCTCTAACCCAGCGTTAATTGCTGATCTCAATATCAGCAATTGGTTACGTCCTTCACGCCCTTACTACATGCTGTCTAACTGATTTTTTAAACAGCTTTTGCAATAAAAAATCGAAACCATATTTGCAAAGTGAATTGCCAGCGAACTGAAAAATCGCTGGCATTTTTCATTCCCAACTATTTGTCGGGCAGGTTGTATAGCTACTATTCGAAACGGTTAACACGACATTTCGCAGCCTAAAATGATTAAACCTTGATCTATTCCGAAAAAACCTGCGTGCTGTTCACACATGTCAGCCGCACCGTGGCATGGCTATTGATAATTGTTTGCGGCGTTTATTGCCAGATGCTAAAACAATAGTCGGGCAGCACGCGCCTTTGGTTACGGCGCGCACTTTGCTCGCGGAACGGTTTGAGCAGGCCTATAAATTTGCCTTCGTGCGCAACCTTGGGATCGCTTTGCGCAAGAGGTGCAAATAGCGGGTGTTGCGCGCCGCGCCTTAGGCCAATGGGCGCAGTTGGTCGACGCCATGGCGTCATGCTAGCCGCTTTGAAACTTATGCTGCGGACGTAATTCTTCTACTCGCCAATGCAAATCTTGACGTAGGTGAAATCGGAAAAATCAACGCTTCCCAGCACCTACATTACAGCGTTTATTACTCGGCATTCGGGCGTGAACTAATTGTAAATGTGTTTCCGGAAGATGTCGCGAATTTGGGGTATCAATTCGTCGCAGAACGCGACACTTAAATTCGCGCCTATGGATTCCGAAACTTCAATCTAGACTCAAATGCGCCAACGCCGCCGCATTCGATTCCCAGTTTTTCCCGTCAAAAGCGCGTATGACCAGCTCCTCCGGTGCCGGACTTAGACACCTTACGTTGACGTCGTACCCATCCGGATTGGAGCGCGGAATGTAGTACACCTTGATGCCGCAAAATTTGCAAAAATAATGGATCGCAACGCCCGTATTAAAGCGGTAGCTCGTCATTGCCTCCGCGCCGCGCACCAGTTGAAAGCGCGACTTCGGCACGATCAAATGCAAAAAGCCTGATTTGGCACAGACAGAGCAATTACAGTCATCGCACTCGATAACTTCAGGCGCTTCAACGCGCGCTTGAACGGTGCCGCAGTGGCAGCTGGCAAGGTAAATCATGTTGGCATGGCCTCTAGTTTGGTATGCATTGCAAAGCGGTAATTTCAGTCATTGCTTTCGGCGCGGCCTCAGCTAGCAAACACGCCCGTCCAGAGCAAAAGCAGCATGATCGCGGCGCTCCAAAATCCGGCGAAAACGTCATCTAACATGGTACCAAAGCCAGCATGTAGGTCGATCGCGAGAAATGCCAAAAACGCTGCAGCGAAAGTTAGCAAAGTATTTTGCGCATGCGGCCAATAGGCAACTGCCAGCCAAGTAATCGCCATGCCCGCCCATTCGTCAACCACAATGACGCCGGGATCTTGAATTTTGCAAGTGCGCACCACCCAAGCCGCTGCCCACCAACCAAGGCAAAAAAGCGATGCCGTCACAAGCAAATAGAGCCAAAGCGCAGAATAATGTCCTAGTTCCGCTGGCGAATAGTACGAATGGAGCATCCGCTGGAAACGTGTAGACGCACGTTTCCAATCGCCACGTCGCTGCGCTCCCCCACGATGACGAATCCTTAGACGTGAGTTTGCATCCTCAGCCTTTACCAAACAGAGCAAAGCCAAATACGGCCAAGTTTGATACCCTGCGCGCTTGATAAAAAGGAATAACGCCATGAATGCCCCGCACAAATCAATTGATGTCAAGCCGATCGAGCCTTCGGAAGTTCTTAATGACGATCTACGTCGATCCTTCACCAATTCCAAAAAAATCTATGTGCAGGGTTCGCGCCCCGATATCCAAGTGCCAATGCGGGAAATTTCACTGACCGATACGCCAAAAATGTTTGGCGCGGAATCAAACGGCAGCTTGACCGTGTATGACACCGCCGGGCCGTTCACTGACCCAAATATTGAAATAGATTTGGCTAAAGGCTTGCCCGACATTCGCACGCCGTGGATCAATGAGCGCGGCGATTTCAGTATTTTGCCTGGTCCAAGCTCGCATTTTGGCACCGCGCGCGCTGCGGATGCGAAAACCGCGCACATTCGTTTCCCGGCGCCGCCCAAGCCTAAGGTTGCGAAATCAGGCATCAATGTCAGCCAGATGCATTACGCGCGCAAAAATATTATTACGCCGGAAATGGAGTTCGTTGCGATCCGGGAAAATCAACGCATTGATGAGTTGATCGACAAGGGCTTGATTGACAAGCGTTTGTTACGCCACCACCCTGGGCAAAGCTTTGGTGCCAGTTTGCCGAATCGCATTACACCGGAATTTGTGCGCTCGGAAGTGGCGCGTGGCCGGGCGATTATTCCGAATAACATTAACCATCCGGAATCTGAGCCGATGATTATCGGGCGTAATTTTTTGGTGAAGGTGAACGCCAATATTGGTAACTCGGCTGTTACCAGCTCCATTTCAGAAGAAGTGGAAAAGATGGTATGGGCGATCCGTTGGGGTGCTGATACCGTGATGGACTTGTCCACCGGCAAGCACATCCACGAAACGCGCGAATGGATTATGCGCAATTCGCCGGTGCCGATTGGCACCGTGCCGATTTACCAAGCTTTAGAGAAGGTCAACGGCAAAGCTGAAGACTTGACCTGGGAGATTTTCCGCGACACGCTGATCGAGCAAGCCGAGCAGGGCGTGGATTACTTCACGATCCATTCGGGCGTAAGGCTGGCCTACGTGCCGCTGACGGCGAAACGCGTCACCGGCATCGTCAGTCGCGGCGGTTCGATCATGGCAAAATGGTGTTTGTCGCACCACAAAGAAAGCTTCCTCTACACCCGTTTTGAGGAAATTTGCGAAATTATGAAAGCCTACGACGTGGCTTTCAGCTTGGGCGACGGTTTGCGCCCCGGCTCGATAGCGGATGCCAATGACGAAGCACAATTTGCTGAGCTAGAAACCCTGGGCGAACTGACGCAAGTGGCCTGGAAGCACGACGTGCAGGTGATGATCGAAGGCCCCGGCCATGTGCCGATTCAGCTGATCAAAGAAAATATGGAAAAGCAGCTCAAGCACTGCGATGAAGCACCGTTTTATACGCTTGGGCCCTTAACCACCGACATCGCGCCCGGCTACGATCACATTACCTCCGCCATTGGTGCCGCGATGATTGGTTGGTTTGGCACCGCGATGCTGTGCTACGTCACGCCGAAAGAGCATTTGGGCCTGCCGAATAAACACGATGTGCGCGAAGGCATCGTCACCTACAAAATCGCTGCACACGCGGCGGATTTGGCGAAAGGCCACCCAATTTCGCAAATTCGCGATAACGCGCTCAGCAAAGCGCGCTTTGAGTTCCGTTGGGACGATCAGTTCAATCTGAGCCTAGATCCGGATAAGTCGAAAGAATTCCACGATGAAACCTTGCCCAAAGACGCATTTAAAACCGCACATTTTTGCTCAATGTGCGGGCCGCATTTTTGCTCTATGAAAATCACCCAAGACGTGCGCGAATATGCGGCTGAGAAAGGCTTAGATGCTGACGCTGCAATTGAAGCGGGGATGGCGGAAAAGTCGCAGGAGTTTTTGACGAAGGGGGCGGAGTTGTATAGTCAGGCTTGATTTTTGAGCTAGCTTAACCGCTGCCCGGCTCACCCATAGCCCCAATAAACCTCAAGCCAACGCCGCTTTCCGTCGCGATATAGCGCGGATTAGCAGCGTTGTCATTGAGATGCGCGCGCAGTTTTCCGAGCAGAATGCGCAGGTAGTGCGTGTCGTCCACATGCGTCGGCCCCCAGAGTTCTTTTAATATTTGCTGCTGCATAACCACCCGCCCGGCGTGAGTTAACAGCAAGGCCAGCAGGCCCCATTCTTTGCGGCTTAGATTTAGCGATACGCCAGCCAGGGTCACACTGCGGCGCGCAATATCAATGTGTAAATGACCATCATCGAACGCAGTGGGTATAGCTACGCCGGTGTTCAAACGCAGCAAAGAGCGAATGCGCGCCCCCAGTTCGGCCACGCCAAAAGGTTTGGTCACATAATCATTGGCACCCGCGTCCAGCGCGGCCACTTTTTCGTCTTCATCCGCGCGCACCGAGAGCACAATCACCGGTATTTGCGAATAGCTGCGCAATTGGCGCAGGACGTCTTTGCCGTCCAAATCTGGTAGGCCTAAGTCCAGGATCAGCAAATCTAGCGTTTGCGTCGCCAACTGCTGCAAACCCGCTACCGCACAATCCGCCTCCAGCACGCGATGCCCTTGCGCACGCAAAGAGATATTCAAAAACTTGCGAATTTGCGGCTCATCGTCGATCACCAAAATGCGTGCTGAGCCTTCGGGTTTCGATACTTCATTTTTTAATGCGCCACTTTCCATCGGGTAAGAATACGGCAAATTGAGATTTAGACGCTAATCGGCAAACTAATCCGAACCACCGTCCCGACATTATCCGGTCCGGCAAATGCCTCGACCGTACCGCCGTGTGCGCCGACCATGCCTTGGCAAATGGTCAGCCCCATGCCAGTTCCTTGGCGGCCACGATCACCGCGTTCTAGCGAATAGAAAATATCGAAGATGCGCTGGCGTTGGTCTTCGGGGATGCCGGGGCCTTGATCGATCACGTCAAGCTCAAGTTTGCCTTCGTTGACGCGCGCAACGATGCGCAATGCCACACCTGCAGGCGTGTAATGCGCGCCGTTTTCCAAAACATTGAATAGCGCTTGCTCGATCAGCGCTGGATGCACATAAAGTGGCGGTAAGCTTTCCGGTACGTCGATTTCAATGCGTAAATTTGGCAGCTGTTTGCGCAGACGTAACGTGGCTGAGCCGACAATTTCGGCGACGCTGATCCAGTCCCGGTTGATTTGCAGCGTGCCGTGTCCAAGACGGGTCATATCCAATAGATTTTGGATGTAGCGATCTAGGCGTTTGCCCTCTTGCAAAATGCCGCTTGCTAGTTCGTGTTTGTCTTCTACGGACAGCGTTTCTTGATATAGCGTCAAGCTTTCCGCGCTACCAACGATAGAAGCCAAGGGCGAGCGCAAATCGTGGCTGACTGAGGCTAATAGCGCTGAGCGCAGCTGTTCGGTTTCGCCGGTGCGCCGCGCTGATGCCAGTGCCTCGGTTAGCCGCGTGCGCGCCAGCGTTTGGCCCATTTCGACTACAATCGCGTGGATCAAGGCTTCTAACTCAGGCAGTAAAATTTCGACGTTGCTCGGCATGCGCAAGGCCAGCACACCGATGGGTTTGTCGTGCGTCACAATCGGGGTAAACCACCAGCGCAGCGCGTTTAAGGTGTTGGTAAAGCGCCCGGCATTTTTGGCGTGCGTGTAGCTCCAATCGGCGGCGGCGCACTCGGCTAGGCTGAGCTCAATCGCGCCCGGTTCACTCAGGCTTGGGCTTAACGATTTTGCGCCCTGCAGCAATACCACGACCTCCGCAGCAGTTTGCTCGGCAATCAGCGCAGCGCCCGCACGCAGCACGCTGATTTCGTCTGCCGCTGTGGCTAATTTTTGCCCCAGCTTTTGCAATGCGCTTGCATGCGCATTGGCAGCGCCCAAGCTCAGCACCTGCGCATGCAAAGTCGCGGCTAAGCGGCTGCACACGAGTGCAGTCAAGAAAAAAAGCGTGAGTTTGATCACGTCTTGCTCGGCGCTTATGGAAAAACTAAAGCGTGGCTCCGTAAAGAAAAAATTATAGGCAAGAAAGCAGGCGCCGGCGGTAAAAAATGCCACGCCCAAGCGCGAGCGCGTGGCGACCAATAGCACCGCCGTCAGAAAAATTGTGGAAACATCTTTAAAGCCTAAAAAATGCTCCGCCAGCACACCAAGCAGCACGGCTACGGCAGCGACCAATGCAGCAAAGCCGTATTCCGGCCAAGTGCTAAACGCCATCGGCACCCTGCGTAGGGCGGTACGACTTTGCGGCTTGGCATACGGCGTGTTGAGGATCGTTAGCTCAAACTGCGCGCCTTCTTGCAGCAAACGCTGGGTAATTGTGCGGTTGAAAATGCGCATCAAGGGCCGCTCGCGCGTGCGTGCGATCACAATGCTGGACACTGCGGTGCTGCTGGCAAATTGCAGTAGCTGATCGACAATCGAGGAGCCGTACAGGGTCGTGGTTTCAGCGCCTAACCGCCGTGCCAAGGCAAAGGCTTTTGCGACTGCGTTTTGCCGCTCACCGGTAATTGACGGGGTGGCAACAAACACCACCGTCCACGGCGCGTTACGCCGCTCCGCCAATTTGCGCGCCGCGCGCACCAAATATTCGCTGTTTTCCAGGCCATCAATGGCAACCAAAACCCGGGCGCGAATCGGTATTGGACTTAAGCCCAGCGCCGCCAAATGCTCGCGCAAATCCGTGTCAACATGATCCGCGACTTGCTGCACCGCCAGATCGCGCAGCGCGGTTAGGTTGCTGGCGCTAAAAAACGAATTTAATGCGCTTGCCGCCTGCTCAGGCACATAGATTTTGCCTTGTTTTAACCGCTCAATCAGCTCGCGCGGCGGTAAATCGACTAATACCACGTCGCGGGCGCGGTCAAAAAATTGATCCGGCACGGTTTCACGCACCCGCACGCCGGTTAATTTCAGCACCAGATCGTTCAAACTTTCTAAATGCTGCACGTTGACCGTGCTGTAGACATCAATCCCCGCATCCAAAAGCTCAGCAATATCCTGATAGCGATATTTATGGCGGCTACCGGGTGCGTTGCTGTGTGCTAACTCGTCCATCAGCGCGATTTTTGGGCGTCGCGCCAGCATTGCTTCAATATCGAACTCAGCAAGCTGGTGCTCGCGATACGTGCTGATTTTGCGGGGCAAGATCTCCAAGCCCGCCAGCATCGCCTCGGTTTCCGCGCGGCCATGGGTTTCCACCACGCCGATCACCACATCGGCACCCTGGCGCTTGAGTTCGCGCGCTGCGCTCAACATGGCGTAGGTTTTGCCTACGCCGGGGGCGGCACCCAAAAACACTTTAAGCTGGCCGTCCGCTGCAATTTTGCTAGTGGCTAACAGCGCATTGGCTTGTGTGGTGCGGTCGCTATCGCTGCGCTCAGTCGTCACGGTTTTACTCAGCTAGGTCGAGGCTCAAGTTTAAGAGCAACACATTGACGCGCGCTTGGCCAAATACGCCAAAAGTGGGCTGTTCAGTGAAGCGATCAATTCGCGCTCGCACTTGCGCCAAGCTCAAGCCGCGTGCGGCGGCAATGCGGTCAGCCTGAAAATAGGCGGCAGCAGGGGAAATGTGCGGATCAAGGCCGGAACCGGAGGCGCTGATGAGATCCGCTGGAATTGTGGCCGCGTCGCGCTGTTCACGCGCACTAATTTCCGCCGACGTGGCGGCCATACGCTCGCGCAGTGCCGGGTTGCTGGGTGCCAGATTGCTGCCGCTGGCGGCCATTGGATTAAAACTGGCGGCTGATGGCCGTGCCTGAAAGTACTGCGGCGCGCTAAAAGGCTGGGCAATAAGGCTGGAGCCGATGACGACGCCGTCCTTCTCAATCAGGCTGCCGCGCGCTTGTGTGGGAAATATCGTGCCACTGACGAGCGTCGTGATTGCCGGGTAAAGCACGCCGCATAGCAGCGTGCCGAGCAGCGCAAACACGATCAATGTGCGTGCTGAGGCGGCATTACTGTCGAGTTTTTCATCTGAATTAGTCATTTTAAGCTCCCATCACGGCACCAAGCGCCACGTCGATCAATTTAATCGCCACAAACGGCAGTGCGATGCCGCCCAGCCCGTATATCAATAAATTGCGGCGCAGCAGCGCTTCGGCACTCAAGGCGCGAAACGCCACCCCGCGCAAGGCCAAGGGAATCAGCGCCGGGATCACCAGCGCATTGAAAATCAGCGCCGACAATACTGCGGAATTTGGACTGGTAAGTTTCATCACATCCATCTTGGCGAGCGCGGGCAAACTGGCAACAAACACGGCCGGAATAATCGCAAAGTATTTGGACACATCATTGGCGAGCGAAAACGTGGTTAGCGCGCCACGCGTAATCAACAGCTGCTTGCCGATCCGCACCACTTCCAAAAGCTTGGTCGGGTCAGAGTCCAAATCAACCATATTGCCCGCGTCTTTGGCCGCCTGCGTACCGGCATTCATCGCCAAACCAATATCCGCTTGTGCCAGGGCTGGCGCATCGTTGGTGCCATCCCCGACCATCGCCACCAAACGCCCACCGGCCTGCTCGGTACGGATTTTCATTAGCTTTTGCTCAGGTGTGGCTTCTGCTAAAAAATCATCTACGCCCGCTTCTGCGGCAATGGCAGCGGCGGTGAGCGGGTTATCGCCGGTAATCATAATCGTGCGCACACCCATCGCGCGCAGCTCGGCAAACCGCTCGCGCACGCCGGATTTCACCACATCGCTGAGCGCAATTACGCCCAGAATATGCGCGTTGTCCGATAACACCAGCGGGGTGCCGCCAGCACGCGCCACTTGCTCGATCCGTGCTTTCAATTCCGCCGTCAACGCGGCATTCAGCACACCACCGGCAAGTGCCGCCCATTTTTGGATCGCATCGCCCGAGCCTTTACGGATTTGGCGGGTATTTTCAGCCGAACTTAAATCCACGCCTGACATGCGCGTTTGCGCGCTAAAACCTAAGTAATGCGGGTTTGCAGGCTCTGGCAACGTACAGCCTTGCTTGCGCGCAAGCATCACGATTGACTTGCCTTCCGGCGTTGGGTCAGCGAGCGAGGCCAGTAGTGCGGCGTCACGAAGTTGCGTTTTCGACACGCCCGCTAGCGGAAAAAACTCGGTTGCTTGGCGATCACCATAGGTAATCGTGCCGGTTTTATCCAGCATCAGCGTGTCAATATCGCCCGCGATTTCCACTGCTTTGCCCGATTTTGCCAGCACATTCGCGCTCAGCGCGCGGTTCATCCCCGCCACGCCAATGGCGGGCAACAGGCCGCCAATCGTGGTCGGGATGAGGCAAACTAACAGTGCGACTAACACCACAATATCCAGCTTGGCACCGACAAAGCCAGAAATGGCGGGCAAAGTAGCAACAACCGCTAAAAACGTCAGCGTCATCGCGCACAGTAATACCGTCAGCGCCAATTCGTTCGGCGTTTTTTGCCGCGATGCACCTTCCACCAGCGCAATCATGCGATCCAAAAAGCTGGAGCCTGGGTCATCGGCGACGCGGATTAAGATCTCGTCGGTCAATACTTTAGTGCCCCCGATCACGCCAGAGCGATCCGTGCCGGCTTCGCGCAGCACCGGTGCGGATTCACCGGTCACGGCGGCCTCGTTAATGCTGGCAACACCGCGTACGATTTCACCATCAGCGGGAATCATCTCGCCAGCGCGCACTAACACCAGGTCATCTTTACGCAGATTGGAGGCCGGCACGCTTTCCGCAAAGCTGCCATCATTACTTTGTCGGCGCGCCATCAGCTCAGCGCGGGCGGCGCGCAAGCTTTGCGCTTGCCCCCGTCCACGTGCTTCGGCAATCGCTTCGGCAAAATTCGCAAACAAGACGGTGATAAATAAAATCAACGTCACCGCCAAACGAAAGCCGAACTGCGGGTGCGCGCTTCCTCCATGAATTATGGCGCCATGAAGCGTCAGCGCCAAACACAAACAGGCGCCGATTAAAACTATCAGCATGACCGGGTTTTTAATGGCGGATGCGGGTGCCAATTTTTTCAGTGCCTCAATCATTGCGGTTTTGATAACTGCAGCGTCAATGCCCGCGATTGCCTTCTTTGTGCTTCTATCTATTGTCATAACCATCCTTAAACTTTGGAGATTCGTCTTTGCGAACGAAGTGAAGCAATCTCATGACTACAGCTGCGCCATTGGACGAACGCACAAGGCAAACGATAATATTGCTTCGCTGCGCTCGCAATGACGATCAGTTTTAGCCTTTGTAGCAGTCGGATTCGCATATATTTTTAACCAGCCAAAGCAAGCGCTTCAGCCACCGGGCCTAAGGCCAGCACCGGCAAGAAGCACAGCAGGGTGAGCAAGAAAATCACCGCAATCAGCGTGATTGCGAAGGTCGCTGTTTCAATATTGAGCGTGCCGGGCGTAACAGGGGCGACGCGTTTGACGGCCAAGCTGCCCACCACGCACAGCGGAATCAGCAGCGCCGCGTAACGTCCGACGAGTAGCAAAACGCTTGCACTTAAGTTCCACCAAATCGTGGCATCGCCTAAGCCTTCAAAACCCGAACCGTTGTTGGCATAGGCTGAGGCGTATTCGTAAAATACCTGCGAAATGCCGTGAAAGCTGGGGTTTGAATTGCCCGTCAGCGCGGGGTTTTGCAGCGCAACGGCGGACGCGACTAAAATCAAAATCGGCTGCAAGATTACCAACAAGGAAAGCAGCTTTATTTCCTTGACCTCAATCTTGCGGCCATAAATCTCCGGCGTGCGCCCAATCATCAGGCCCGACAAAAACACTCCCACCAGCAAATACACCAGAAAGCCGACCAAGCCGCAGCCCACGCCGCCCCAAATCGCGTTGATTAGCATGCCGCTGATCGCCACGCCGCCGGCCAATGGATTCAGCGAGTCGTGCATGGCATTGACCGAGCCGTTTGAGGTTTGTGTGGTTAAACTTGACCACAGTGCGGAGGCATCGGGGCCAAAGCGCTGCTCTTTACCCTCCATATTGGCGCCCGGCGCACTCAATCCTAGCGCTGCGGCATTCGGCGCACGTTCGCTGATCGCGCTGAGTGTGACAAAGGCCAGGCTAAACGCCGCCATCACGCCAAAAACCAGCGCGCTTAGGCGATTGCGACCGGTTAGTGGCGCGATCATCAGCACAATCGCCATCGGCAGCAGCACAATGGCGACTGTTTGCGCGACATTTGAGATCGGCGTGGGGTTTTCCAGCGGCACGGCACTATTGGGCCCATACCAGCCGCCGCCGTTGGTGCCAAGCTGCTTGATGGCGACCATCGAGGCCACCGGGCCAAGCGGAATGACCTGCGATTGCATCCCGGCGCTGGCATCAACGGGTGTTGCGGCCTGTGCACCGGCAAAGGTGCTGGGCACGCCTTGCGAGGTCAAAACCAACGCCAGCAGGAAGGATAGCGGCAGCAATACGCGGGTTGTGGCGCGGGTCACATCGACATAAAAATTACCTAGATCGCGCGGCTGCCCTTCATGCGCTTGTTTTCCGTCGGCAGATTGCGCATTCAGCCCGCCAAACAGGCCGCGCAGCATGGCAAGCGCAATCGCCAAACCCATCGCGGGCGTCAACACCTGCAAGGTCACGATGCCAGCGGTTTGCGATAAATACGACAGTTGCGCTTGCCCGGAATAGTGCTGCTGATTGGTATTGGTCAGAAACGAAATCGCGGTGTGCAGCGCCAAATCCCAGTTCATGCCAGCAATTTTGTCTGGATTAAACGGTAGTTGCCCCTGCAGCATCAGCATCGCGAAAAACAGTGCGCCCAACACCAAGTTGGTGCCAATCAGCGCCCGCGCATAGCCGCGCCACGTCATGCCGTGCGCAGGATTGACGCCAATGGCGCGATACAGCAGATTTTCAAGCGGGCCAAACACGCGGTCAATTTGGCTCGGTGTGGCGGCAAATGCGAGCGCCGTGTATTTTGCCAGCGGCCACGCCAGTACCAAGGCGATGAGTAAAGTCAATGAAATTTCGATCATTGGCGCGGCCTCAAAATCTTTCCGGCAGCAGCATGGCGGCAAGCAAATAGCCCGCCACCAGCAGCACCAAAAGCAACAATATCCAAGTCCACATGGCTCGATCTCTGATTGGGAATGAAGCCCAAATCATCGGCAATGGCGGCGTAAAGTTGCTAGATCGAATTCAGTGGGTGGGCGTAAATTCTGCGTAAAGTTGGTTCCAATAGCTTGCAACTAGCCTTTTGTGCTGACATTCGGCTTATCCGAGGCAATTTTGCCGTCTACCAAATCAATAATCCGATCACAGCGCTGCGCTAAACGCGGGTCATGGGTCACGATTAAAAAAGTCGTGCCGCTGGCTTTGGAAACTTCGCGCATCAGCGAAAAAATGCTATCAGCAGATTGCGTGTCTAAATTGCCGGTAGGCTCATCCGCTAACACCAGCGCGGGTTGCATCACTAAGGCCCGGGCAATCGCGACGCGCTGTTGCTGGCCGCCGGACAAATCGCCAGAAAGATTGTTCGCTTGCGGCGTTAGCCCGACTTTATCGAGCAATAATGCCGCACGTTCCAGCATGGCCGTATCGCTACGTCCACG
This sequence comes from Rhodanobacteraceae bacterium, assembly GCA_043754435.1. Taxonomy (GTDB): domain Bacteria; phylum Pseudomonadota; class Gammaproteobacteria; order Xanthomonadales; family SZUA-5; genus JANNYA01. Next base: position 5,652 of record JAYUUS010000261.1, on the reverse strand, counting down.
CTCGGCAAGAAGCGGCAGCATGACATTTTCTAGCGCGGTAAACGCCGGCAACAGGTTGTGAAATTGAAAGACAAAACCGATAGCCTTGGCGCGCAACGCAGTCAAGTCATGGTCGTTCAATGCGGTGCTTGCCACGCCGGTTAAATACAGCTCGCCCGCAGTAGGTTTGTCGAGTAAACCTATCATGTTGAGTAAGGTCGACTTGCCCGATCCTGAGGGCCCAATCAAGGCGACAAACTCGCCCCGATGCAGGCTCAAATCGATACCGTGCAACACTTCCACTTCGCCCGGTTTGCCAATTGCATAGCTTTTTTTAATGCCAACTAAGCGCAGCGTTAGTTCGGAATTGTCATCCGCTGTTGCGGGATTGGCAGCGGATTCGGTCACGTAGTCATTAACCTCGAATCGCAATCGCAGGGTCAAGCCTAGCCGCGCGTTGGGCGGGGAAGACAGCCGCCAAAGTGCCAACCATTAGCGCGCCGATGGCCGCATACAAAAACAGCATCGGGTCAAAATTTATCGTAAAAAATGCGCTGCCATCCGGATTTCGGGCATAACCACGCCACGCCACCAAAAAGCCCCAGCCTAGACCTGAACCAAGCAAGGAGCCGAACAATCCATACAGCGCGCCCTGCACTAAAAAAAGCCGCAAAATCTGCGCGCGGGTCGTGCCGGTAGCGCGCAAAATGCCGATTTCTTTGGACTTTTGCAGTACCGAAACCACCAAAACACTGACGATCCCCAGTGCCGCACTTAAGCCTACAAAAAGTCGAATTACGAAAAAGGTAATGTTTTGACCGTTCAATGCAGTGAATAAATCGGCGTTCGTCACGATCCAGCTTTCTGCCTTCAAACCGGTTTGCGTACTAATCGATTGCGCCAAAATTTCAGCTTGAAACGGATCCCGCGCATCCAGGCCAATGCTGGTTGCACCCCCGACTAGGCCGAGCAAGCTTTGCGCCGTGCGCAGCGCGACATAAACGGCAGTTTTATTTTGCCCACGCTGACCAAAATCAAAAATGCCGCACACGGTCAGCGTCGCACTAGCTGCATTGGAACCAGGAGCACCATTCGCAGCATTAACAGTTTGCAGCGTCAATTTGTCATTGACTGAAACGCCCAGATCGCTTGCCAAATCAGTGCCAATAACTATATCCGTAGCGCCGACTTTCGCGCTGCCAGCCACGATTTTCGCCTCCAGTGCAATCAGGCGCAAATAGCTTTCGGGCTCCATGCCAGTAATAGCCACCGCGCGATTGGCGTCATTGCGCAACACCAAACCACCCCCGGAGATGATCGGCGCAACCACGTCAACGTCCGCGCGGCTGCGCAGTTGTTTGACGACTTTTTGCCACTGATCTACCGAACGTAAACGTTGTGCGCGTGGCTGAATCAGATTGGCATAGCGCAAATTCGTCTCCGCTTTGTGCTGTGCCCGCGCAGCTTCCTCTGGTGCAGAAACCACAATTTGCGCCTGATAGTCCAAGGTCCGATCAAATAAGCTGCTTTGTAAGCCACCTAATAGTGCCGACATAAAAACGATCACCGAAACACCCAGTGCTACCCCGGCGGTAATAAATATGGTTTGCAAAACACCTTCGCGCATAAAGCGCGTCGCCAAAATCCACTCGAATGGCAGTAGTGGATTCATGGCGCTTCGCTTGCGGGTTCTTCGTTGATCGATGGTGGTGCCGCCCTGGGCCGCACCCGTTGGCCGACTTTGATTGTCGCCAAAGACGCCAATAGTACCGGCTCGCCGAATGCCAGGCCGCTGAGCACCTCGGTCTGGGTATCCCCACGCAGCCCCAATCGCACCACTTGATGTTGCGCGCGCTTTTTCCGCACCACCATCACCCAAGGGGACTTGCTGGAAAGATCATGCACCGCCGCCGTTGGAATCACCAGCGCCTCGGCACGATAAGCGGTTTCAATATCGACCGAAACGGTCATGTCTTGGCGCAAATACGATGGTGCTGCGGCAACATGGAGCTTGATTGCAACCGCACCCCGGGCAACATCGACGCTGGGGTTGATGTAGCTGACACGCGCCTCAAATTGCTGATCTGGATAGGCGTCTGCTGAAGCCAACGCTTTTTGCCCAATGGCTAATTTCGCTAGATTTTTTTCATCCAGCAACAGCACAATCTCGACTTCGCCATCGGGTGCTAGTTGCATCAGTTCCACACCTGGAACCACGGTGTCACCGGGCTCCACCTTGCGGCTAATGAGCGTGCCACTGACAGGGGCCAAAATGGCGTTCTGCGCCAATTTGACTCCAGCTTGCTGCACATTGGCCTGTGCCTGCGCCAAGCTGGCCTGTGCCGCTAAGGCGTCGCTACCGCCCACGGCATTGGCATGCACGGTCAAAACTGCGGTGCGCGTTTGCGTTTGCGCAACGTCGAAATTGCGCTGCGCCTCTTCCAGCTGCATTTGCGATACAAAACTACGCTTACGCAAATCTGCGATGCGTCCTAACTGCTGGAAAGCCAGATTTTGCTGACTTTGTGCGCTTGCCAATGCCTGCAGCGCGCTCGGCAATGCCAGCTCGCGCTGTTTACGCAGTGCGGCACTGGCTTGTGCCGCTCCGGATTGCGCTTGCGCAAACGCAGATTGCAAGTCTTGGTCATCCAGTGCAATCAGCAGCTGACCGCGCAGCACCGTTTGCCCCTCCAGCACCGGAATCGCAGCCACCCGCCCGGCCAAAACCGAGGCTATCGACACCCGCTGCGGTGTTGCGATTCGACCGGAAGCCACCACCGTTTGCTGCAGTGCCGTCCGCACTACAAGATAGCTTGGCACTGGCGTTCCCAAAACCAAATTGCGTGCCAAATAGGCGATCAAAATGCCTATAAAAACAATTGCAATTGCTAACTTTAGCCACGTGCGCTGCGAAAGCTTTTCGCGTTGTGCGGGCGCGCGCTTAGCACTGGCAGATTTTGTGTTGGTCGCTGGCTCACCCTGAGCGTCCGCATTTTTACTTGGCGCCGGAAGTGCTTTGTCCATTTGCCTTTATCGCCAATGGCGCGCACTGGAACCGTTCGTTTGCGCACATTGGCGGCAAGGATTTTTGCGTATGCGCGTTGCTTTGGGGCATGGCACCAATGCAGCACTGATGTCGATCTGTACGCTGCAGAACGGAAGCGCAATGTAACGGTGTTAGTCTCACAGGCTAACCCAAAAAAAAGGAGCAAGTCATGCGTAACTACCAAATCGCTGTGATCGTCGGCAGCCTTAGGCGCGAGTCGCTAAATCGTAAGTTGGCGAACGCGATCGCTAAGCTGGCCCCGGCTGAATTTATTTTCACGCATTTATCCCTCGCTGATTTGCCGCTTTACAATCAGGACGATGATGCGAATCAGGCGGAATCCGTCAAGCACTTCAAGTCGATGGTGAACGCTAGTCACGGCCTGCTGTTTGTTACCGCCGAATATAATCGCTCAATCCCAGGCGTGCTGAAAAACGCCATCGATCATGCCTCGCGCCCCTATGGACAAAGTGTTTGGGCGGCTAAGCCTGCAGGCGTTTTGGGGGTATCGCCGGGCGCTGCGGGTACCGCGATGGCGCAGCAGCATTTACGCAATATCCTGGCCTACTTAGACGTACCAACACTGGGGCAGCCCGAGGCATTTGTGCAGGCCAAGGAAGGCTTGTTTGACGAGGCTGGGAATATCGGCGCGACCAGTGTTAAGTTCATGCAAGCCTGGATGGACCGCTATGTGGCGTGGATTCGCTCGCACTCGCATTGACGGCGCTAGTGGAGGCGATGAGCGCGCTGCAGATCTATTTTATCCGGCACGGCGAAACCGAATGGTCGCGCACGGGCCGACACACTAGCCATACTGATATAGCTTTAACACCGAACGGCGAAGCGATGGCACGGCAACTAGCGACTACGTTGCATAGCCTGCATTTTGACTTGGTTCTGAGCAGCCCCCGAGTGCGGGCGCGTGCGACTTGCGAATTGGCGGGGTTTACGCAAGCGCACGTAGAGCCAAATTTGGCCGAATGGAACTATGGCGACTTTGAGGGCCTGCGCAGTGCTGAGATTAGTCAGATGCAACCGCAGTGGAATCTTTGGCAACACGGTGCCCCGGGTGGCGAGACGCCCGCAGAAGTAGGTGCACGCGCGGATCAACTGATCACGCGCTTACTCCAATGCACCGGCAAAGTCGCACTGTTTTCGCACGGTCATTTTGGGCGTGTGTTGGCGGCGCGCTGGATTGGTCAGCCGGTATTAGTGGGCCAACACTTTGCACTCGATCCGGCCTCAATCAGTGTCCTGGGCTTCGAGCCACATCACCCGGATCGGCGCGTCATTTGTAGGTGGAACAACTCGGTAAGTTCTGATCTGGGTTTCACCGCAGCCAGCAAAGTTTCGGTCAAGTCTTAGTCGGTAAATTTGGGCGTTGCACTTGCCCCGAAAGCAGCAATTCCACCGCAAGGCCAGCATCAGCCATGTCCACTGTTTGATCGCTAATCACATCCGCATAGATAAAAGACTCGCACACGCGCACCAGCAAATACGAAAGCGTATCGACGCCAAGCGGCAACACGAAGCCGAGTGCGGATTCGGCGTTTAGCAGCTCCCGCACCCGTTCAATGCTGCGCCGCTGCACGGTTCCTAGTTTGCTGGTCAGCAGCTTCAGCGCGTATTCCGTATCCTGGCGTACAAATTGACGAAACGGGCGAAACTGCACGATTGCGCGCACTACGGCTTCGCAAATCGCAGCGATACGCGCCGCACCTTGGCCGTCGGTTTTTTGTGCGCAGTCCTGCATGAGCGCATCGCACAAGAACCACAAAATTTCGCCCATCAGCAAATCTCGGCTGCCCACCCAGCGAAACGCAGTCGCGCGGCCGATTTTTAAACGCGCAGCGAGTGCGCCCACGTCAACGCGTTCGCCGCTCAGCCATTGGCGTTTCGCCAGTGCAAACAGCTCTATTGGGGTGGCTTTATTGGGCGCGTTGGCTTTCAGCGTGCGTGCTAAACGGGTGGCTGCGCGGGGAGTGGGGTTTTCGCTCATTGATTAAGTCTAATCATTTATTCAACTTGACGCTAGTTGAGTCATTAGTTCAAAATGGATCACTAAAAGGAAAATACCGTGAGCGCTAGCCCCTTGATTGACCGCCGACATCTCGACTTCACGCTGTATGAGCTGTTGGGCGTGCAGCGCTTAAGCGCCTATCCCCGCTTTGCCGAGCACAGCCGCGACACCTTTGACTCGGCGATTGAGCTGGCGCATCAAATTGCCGTGGAGAAATTTTTGCCGCACAACCGCAAGGGTGATTTGAACGAGCCGCACATGGTAGATGGCAAAGTCGTGCTGATTCCGGAAATCGCCGAGGCCATGGATGCTTTTAATGGTGCTGGATTTTGCGCCGCGCTTTGCGATTACGATCAGGGCGGCATGCAGCTACCGTTTGTGGTGACGCAGGCGTGTGATTCGATGTTTTCAGCCGCGAATGCCGGCACGATTGCCTACCCAGCGTTGGCGCGTGCGGCGGCGAATTTGTTGGCGGTGTATGGCACGGACTTGCAAAAGCGCAACTACATGCAGCCGATTACCGAGGGCCGCTTTTACGGCACCATGTGCTTGTCCGAGCCGCAGGCCGGTTCGTCCTTGTCGGATATTAAGACCCGCGCTGATCTTC
>JAYUUS010000260.1:0-2799 GCA_043754435.1 Rhodanobacteraceae bacterium | reverse complement strand
CCAACAACGCGCCGTCGATTGGCAATTCAAGGTCACCGACGCCCGCATAAAGCTCAAGCGTCTGTACCCCATTTTTAAGAGTGGATGAGGCACTAGCGATGCTGACCGATGACGTTGCGCAACAAGTGCTTGACGAATGTGCAGCAGCCAGAGCGTTAGGCAAAGTACGTAACGACACGATGTTTTTGCGTGCGTTGATTACTAGCGCCATTGGCGGAACCTTTATCTTTAGTGATGCCGGTTACAAGGTAGCAAGCGAGCGTATCAACGCTGCTAAGCGACCAACATCTACGATCACTGCCGAAACTGATGCTGAGAAACGTTCGGCACAACGGGATTTTGAGCGGATGCAGAAAGAGTTTGGGGTGGCAAATGTTTAGGCCGAGAGTCAGAGCGTTGACTGGTTCGCCCCGAACCACTTTGGGTGGCTTAGCGACTGTTCCGACCCGGAACACTTTGAATGGCTCGGTGACTGTTCCGACCCGGAACGCTTTGAATGGCTCGGTGATTGTTCCGACCCGGAACACTTTGAATAACTCGGTGACTGTTCCGACCTGGAACACTTTGAATGGCTCGGTGACTGTTCCGACCTGGAACACTTTGAATGGCTCGGTGACTGGTTCGCCCCGGAACACTTTGAATGGCTTAGTGACTGTTCCGACCCGGAACACTTTGTATTTGCTATTCCTCACCCGCCTTCTGTGCAAGGCCATCTCAGCCCCCTTTAAAGGCCCTTTAAACTCCTTTCCTTTTAAGGATAAGGTTTTCACCTGCCACAGCCGCATGCGGCTACTTCTGCCACAACTACTAACTATTGATGAAACCTATGGATGGAACTATGTCTGACGCAAAACTACAATTAACGTCCAGCCCAGTGGCAACTGCACCGAACACCAGCAAATTTGAAACCAAAGGATTATTTAACACCGCAACCGTCGCCCTGCACACCGGGCAGGCCGAGCTCGTTTGGAACGGTAAGCAAACCAAACCTAACCTAGCCGGGGTTCGCCCACCGGGCACCGTGAGCGTGGCGCTTGTCTCTGGCGCATTGCGGTATCTGTTCCTGGCGACCGCGACAGACAACCCTTGGGCAGACTTCGCCTTGCTGCGATTTCAGGATGCGATTGCCAGCGTGCGCGAAGTTTGCGAGGAGCGAACATCAGCCATCAAAAACTTGATCGCGATGCGTGCTGCGTCCACCAGCGTCACCACTAGCCTGATGTCGAGGCAAACACCGCATGTGTTTGAGTTGGTGCTGTATACGCCCTATCACGGCCTACTCGTCGACACGATTGCCGAATGGGACAACACGGTGCGCCACGTGCTGACATTCAACGCTGCTGGGCGGATGGATTCAGCAACCACGCGTGCCTTGATTGAATCGCTGCGTAATTTATTGGTTGGTGCTTTGGAACAGGTGATGACCGATGCCGGACACGTGCGGCGCGCGATTGTGCCGGTCACACGCATGCTGCTTTGGCCGATGCTAACCGGGCAAGTGCCAGACGTGAATGCGGCACCGGCACGCAAAGGTGCGGCGAGTGCGTCAAAGACACTGGATAAGAAATTCCGTGCTGAATTGCCGGACGACGTGCTGAGCGGCGTGCGCAGGCCCGATCACCGCCGCCGCATAGATCGCCGCCGCTTAACCTTGCCGGTGAAGCCATGAGCGCGGTGTTGAGTACCCGTCATGCGATCGAAACCTTGGCGGTAGAGCTAGCGGCGAATGAGCCGGTCAGGACGGATCTAAGCACGGACGTATTACTGCGCACGGCGGAGTTGTTGACCCGAGCCGTAGTCAGTGCGGACACCCTGTCAGAATCCGCCCGTGAGGTGGCCAAACACATTGAGGACGCCCGGCAAGAGTTGGAAATCAAAATGATGCGGTTGGTCGCGGATTCTCGCAAAGAGCCGCGCTTGCCGGTCAACATTCGCATGATTCCGCGCATTAGGCCGACCGGCGAGCGCTATACGTATTTGTGCTGGCGCGCGCTCGGCGATGCAGCGCGGCCCGTGAACCCGCAGGAGTTGATGGTTGGGGCCAGCATGGTGCAGATGCTGAAATTTGAAGCGTTGCGCGCGCGCTTTGAGCAGTTGGTGTTGAATCACAACGTGCTGAGCTATTTGCGTACTGCACTCGTGCCGCCGAGTACGGGGGTTGCCAAGTGAGCGTGCGCGTTGAGATTGAAGGTCATCTTGGGCAAATGCCGGCCTACAAGGTGCTGAGCGACACCCGAAAAGCGGAGTTTTCAGTGTGTTCCAGCAACCGCCGACGCTTGTCGGACGGGAGTTGGAAAGCCGATAAGTCCGTTTGGCTGCGCGTGGTGGCTTGGAATGAACTCGCCGATGCGGCGCGCGGCTTGAAAGCGGGCGCGCCGGTGCTTGTGACGGGTGAGTTGTTGGATGACAGCTACACGCCGGAGGGTGCGGCAAAGCCCGTATTTCGCGTGCTTTTGCGCGCTAGCCACATTGCGCTCAACATTGCGCGTGTGCACGAGTACAGCTTCATCACGCGAACATAGGCGCAGCAACAAGCAAATTTTAACGAAGATAATTGACCCAGCTATTCGTTGTTGCACGCCGCGCAAATGCTGTCGACGCATACCCAGCAATTGCTTGAACTTGTGCGTGACAAGCAAATTGCTGAGTTTAAAACCCAATTAGCTATAAGCAGGATGATGCAATGAATAGTCTTACGCATAGCAGGCTGTTGAAATTCACGCACCCATTTCCCCGACAGCGTCAAGCCCACTAAAAAATTAGCAATTTTCAGGTTTATTTAACTTAAAAACCGCCTTT
>JAYUUS010000259.1:0-8309 GCA_043754435.1 Rhodanobacteraceae bacterium | reverse complement strand
TTGCCTTGCTGAGCGTCGATGCTATGAAAGCGCGTGCGAATGATCTGGGCAACACAAATGCAGGCGAACTTAAGGCTTTGAATGCCCAACTGGTGGCGGCTACTGCGTTGGCTGCAGCGAGTGCTGTAGCGGTGGACGCTGCCACAATTGCGCCCGCAAGCTTAAGCGGCGCTTTGGAGGACGATCCAGTATTGCGGGTGCGGGCGAGTCAAATCTCGCACTTAATCAACCTAGCAAGTTCGGTCAACGTCGAAGGTCAGCGTTTGGATAGTTTCACCCAAACCCAACTACGTTTGCGCCGACAACTAACCGGCGTGCGATGGCACGTCGATGAAATTTTGCAGCGCCATGCCCTTACCTTGCAAAGCTCAGGTTTAGGCGCTGAGCTCAGCAGTTTGCGCGCCCGATTGGATCGTGCGCGTTTTACTCAAAACACGACCGTGGATGACTTTTCTGCGTTCGCGCGCGGGTCTCAGCAGTTGAACACGCGGCTTTTGCATGCGGCATCAGGTACGCGCTTGCGGCCATTCGGCGATCTAACCGGCGGCTATCCGCGATTGGTACGTGATCTTGCGCGAAAATTGGGTAAGCAGGTGCGGCTGGTGATCGAAGGCGAACGGCTTGATGTCGATCGAGACGTATTATTTGCCTTGGATATGCCGCTCACCCACTTATTGCGCAATGCTCTGGATCACGGTCTAGAAGCACCCGCCGTGCGGCGCGCCAGCGGTAAGCCGGCCGAAGGCCAGCTCAAGCTATCGGCAAGTTTTCGGGGCGGGCTGCTGGTGGTTGAACTGAGTGATGATGGCGCGGGCGTCGACCCTGAGAAAGTGCGTCGGCGACTGGTCGAAACCGGGCACTTTGATCGCGAAACTGCGGCGTTGCTTGACCTGAACGCGCTTCATGAATCGTTGTTTGTCGCGGGTTTTTCGACGCGCGACAAGGTCACCGAAACCAGCGGGCGCGGTATTGGCTTGGACGCCGTGCAGCAAATGATGCGGGATATCGACGGCACCACGCGGCTTGAGTCAAAATTCGGCGAGGGCACGCGGTTTGAAATTCAGGTGCCCATTTCCCGCGTCATGTTGCGCGCATTGCTCATTGAAGTTGAAGAGGAATTATGCGCATTTGCGCTGACTCGGGTCAGTCGTGTGGTGCGTGCCACTTCGCGTGAATTAGTGGTTGATGGCGGCATTCGCTATTTGCCATTTGAAGGTAAAAATATTGGCCTCGTGGGGCTGGCCGAACAGCTGGAATTTGGCCGCACACGCTACCGAGAAACCGTTAGCATCGTCGTGTTCGAGCACTTAGGGCGTGCCATTGGCTGCGTGGTTGACCGCATTGTTGGTGAGGCAGATCTGGCAACGCAAGCGCTTGATCGCAGGTTGGGGCGGGTTTCGGACGTGGCGTCGGTAGCGCTTTCGAGCGAGGGCGTAGGCGTGATTGTGCTGGATGTTGATGATATTTTGCGTTCAGCGTTTGACCCGCGTCGACGGATATTGGCGCGCAGTGTGGACGAGTCCCCAGCAGTTGTGCACGGGAAACGCGTGTTAGTGGTGGATGATTCGATCAGTGTACGGGAATTGGAGCGCCAATTACTCAGCGCCGCTGGATTCGAAGTCGAAGTTGCCATTGATGGTGAGGATGCTTGGCAAAAACTGAACCACAGTGAATTTGACTTAATGGTCACCGATATTGATATGCCGCGCCTAGATGGCTTAGCGCTGACCCGTTCCGTGCGCCAAGACGCGCGTTTGCGGAGCTTGCCGGTGATTATTGTTTCTTATCGCAACAGTCCTGAAGATCATGCGCGCGGGATGGCCGTGCGTGCGGATCGATACCTCACTAAAAGTGATTTTGATGACGAACGCTTTTTGAGTGCGGTGATCGACTTAATTGGCCCAGTGAGTGAACGCCGGTGAGTGAACGCTGATGTATATTGCGGTTTTTAGTGCGCAACGTTTGCAGCGTGAAGCGATTCGCCGCAGCCTAAGTCGCAGCCATATCGTCGTTGATTTTTACGCCGCAAGCTTAGACGGATGGCGCAATGCCGCAACCCAATCCAAAGCGCGTCTGTGTCTGCTCGACCCGACTTTGCCTAGTATAGATGACGCCGTTAGTGAGTTACCAAAGCTTGGTATTGCGGTGGTAATTTTGAGCCAAAGTGACGCGCTGGATGCGGTGTACAGGGCGGCAACGGGTAATCTTACTGTGCTCGTTCCCCCCGCTATTGATGACAACGGTGAGCTTCATGGAGGGCCACGTTTTCTGCTGCAGCTGGAGCGGATGTTGAGTTCGCTGAATCCTTTATCAGCCACGAAAGCGAAGGTGCATTCCGACACACGGCGTATTTTAGCGATTGGTGCATCTACAGGTGGGCCAACGGCGATTCGTACCCTGTTAAATGCACTAGAGCGTCCGCTCACGTTCGCCGTGCTTATTGTGCAGCACATTGATGCCGACTATGCGCAAGGTTTCTGTGATTGGCTGAGCAGTGAGTGTCACTTGCCGACGCAGTTTGGCAGCAGTGATGCGTCTTTGCAGATAGGTCGTGTGTATGTAGCGCCCCCTGGATCCCATATGATTATGAATGTGTTCGGCCAAATTGAATTGCAGCCTGGAAGTCCTGATGATGCCCACACCCCAGCGGTTGCAAAACTATTTGCTAGCCTTGCTTTGCAACGCAAAGTGGGTGTGGCAGTGCTGCTGACCGGCATGGGTGTAGACGGAGCTTCAGGATTGCGCCAGCTGCGTGATCGGGGTTGGCAAACGTTTGCACAGGATGCTGAGAGTTCGGCGGTAAACGGCATGCCAGGAGCCGCAATCGCGCAGGGTGGTGCCTCGCACATACTAAATCCTACCGCTATTGGAAAATACATCTCCAACATTCGTACGGAACCGAGATGAGTGCGCCCTGTCGAGTATTATTAGTTGACGATCAGCCAATTATCCATGCGGCGGTTCGACGTTTATTGATTGATTGCGAAGATATTGAGCTGCATTCTGAGCGCGATGGCACGCAGGCTTTGGCACGCGCTTTGTCAGTGCAGCCTGAATTGATTTTGCAAGATTTGCAGCTCGATGAAATTGACGGACTTGATCTGATTAGCGCTTATCGCAGTGCTCCTGCGCTTGCCAATGTCCCAGTCATGGTGCTGAGTGCTATGGAAGAGCCGTTGACAAAAGCACAAGCCTTTGCGCGCGGCGGCAATGATTATGTCGTCAAGCTGCCTAGCGCCTTAGAGCTTGCTGCGCGCATTCGCTACCATGTTAATGCCTATCGCGCCCAGCGTGATCGCGAGGCGGCGATTATTGAGCTATTGGAATCAAGGCGGGTATTAGAAGAACGCAACATCGAGATCGAGGCGCGCAAGCAGCAATTAGAACAACTCAACCGCGAACTTTCGGTGTCGGTCGTCACTGACACACTGACAGGACTGCATAACCGCCGCTATTTACGCAGCTTTTTGGATCGCCCGCAAGTCGAGATCGTAGCGCGCAGTTCAGGGATAGAACGGCGCCGTGCGAGGGATCAAGGCCTGACCTTTTTTCTGCTTGATCTGGATCATTTCAAGCACGTCAATGACGAATTCGGGCATGATTCCGGTGACGCTGTGTTGATTGAAGTGGCGCGACGTTTGCGCAACTTTATTCGCTCTTGCGATGCCATTTTACGCTGGGGCGGTGAAGAGTTTTTGTTGATTGCCAGGGATGTTGATACTGATATTGCTACGAAACTGGCTCGGCGCCTGCTTAACGTGATTAGCAGCGATCCGATCCGCATTGGTCATGGAAAAATGGTGACGATTACTGCCTCCATTGGCTTTGCGCCGCTGCCCTTTCCCGCACCGTTCGGGGCACGCTTTAGCGTCGATCATGTCATCGGCCTCGCCGATGCGGCGGCGTATGTAAGCAAACACGCAGGCCGCGCGTGTGCGCATGGAATAGCGCCGATTGTTGGTGCAGAACCGCTTGATCCGATTATTGAGCCGATTTCGTCACCTGAATTTTTGACACGCGAAAATGGGCGGCGGATCACGTTGACCAAGATTAGCGCCTAGCTGAGGACGAGGTATTTTGATGTCGAATTCAATTTGAGCATTTCTTTAAAGTAACTTCGAGGTCTTAGCGCCATCGTTGTTCCAAGGCTTCAATTTCTTTGAATGCCCTCGAATCGATCGAAAGCGCCAATTCGGTTTTTGCTTTAGCGTCTTTCAATATTTCTAAAGCGATTAATTTTTTGCCCAGGGCGAAAGAAATTTCCGCCTTTAGTCGAATGGCAGCGGCGCGTGAATTGCCGCGCAGGGCGGACGGTGCCTTGTTAAGTAATGCCTCTAACAACGTCGATGCTTGCACGAGATCGCCGCTTAGAAAAAGATATCTAGTTTTCTCCAGCTCCAAACTATCGCGATTTCCCACCGGAATCTTATCGTCAATTGCTGCAATTGCTTGAGCATTCAAAGTTAGCGCGCCCTGAAAATCACCTTGTTCACTGCGCGATCGCGCCATTAGGCTGAAAAGTTTAGGACGCATTGTGGGTTGGCGTTTGTTTAAGGCTGACAGCTGTCGCTCGGCTTGATCAAAAGCCCCTGTTTGAATGGCAATATCGGCACGCAGCATAAGCAGCGAGTCACGCAAAAGGGCAGGGTGTTCCGCCACCGTTAGCTCAATCGCATCGGCAATTTTTAGTCCTGCCAACGCCTCCGGGGTTCTGCCCTCCTGGACTAAGCAGTTTACCAGCCCCAATTGTGCGCGAAACCTTAATTTGGCAGCTTTGCCAAGATTTGCCGAACGTTGATATTCCAATAACGCGGAAGCTATTTTTCCTTGCGAGCGCAGTGCCTCGGCATAACCCAAATGCAACGAAGCTTGAACATCATCGGCTGCCCCGGTAGATATTTTTGCAGCCATCGCATAGATATTTTCGCTGGCTTCGGGGTGACGCGCTAGCAGCAAAACTGTTCCAAAGGAGTCCAACAGCGGCACAGCAAAATCGGGTTCAGAGGGGAAATTTGTGGCTATGTTTATTGCTGTTTTCTCTAGAACTGTGCTGATTGGCATCTCGGGATCGCCACCTTCGAATGGGTTTGCTGACCGGATTAACGATTCAATCAGAGTGTCTCTGGTCTGCTCTGCCAGTTTTTGATAACGCTTTGCGTCGATAGCACTTTGCGCCGCAAGCGCCTGCTGTTGCCTTGCGATTTTGGTTTGCCGCTGGGCTATGAAAAACCCGGTACAGGCAAGTATGAGTAGGCTGGCAAGTGCAATCACAGAAACCCGCAACAGCCGCCGCCGTCGGCTTAAGTAATCAATACGCGCCAAATCCAGCGCCCGCTCCCCTTCGCGCCGCAGCGCCTGGACTTTTGCCGCTTCAAACTCAGCCAATTCTTGCGCGCGAATATTCGCAGCTTCGGCGCGGGCATCAAGACTTGCCAAACGCGTCGCAATTTCGCTAAACGCAGGCCGCTTTGCCGGGTCGGCTTGGCACATCTCAGCAATATCTAGCCGCAGTAATTTGATTGCCGTGTCGCCTGATTGGCCAGATTTGTCATCAATCAGATCCTCCCAACCCGGCGACAGCGGGCGGCTGAATTCACCGCACAGCAGCTGAAACGCGGTAACACCGAACGCGTAGGCATCGGTGGCGACGCTTGCGGGCTTGCCCGCAAGCAATTCCGGCGCGGCATAGGCCAACGTACCGCCGCCTGGGTCAGAAACCACCAAACCGGTGTGGTGAATTGCAGACAGTTCTAAAACTTTTAAGCGCGCATGATCCAGCAACAACGCCGCACCAAAATCGGCTAGTCGCGCTGCGGGAGGTTTATTCGCCTCTAATTCCAGCAAAACATTCTTTGGCTTAATATCACCGTGAATAATTCCCACGGCGTGGCATTCTGCAAGAGTGCGGGCAATGGAGATTAATAAATCTCGCGTATGTTCGGCGCAAATGCCTGGATGCGTTTCGTAAAAATCGACTAGATTGCCGCCGTTAAAATACGGTAATTCAATAAAAAACGGCGCTTCGCTAAAATCTGCGTCAATCACCGCGCAAATACCGCCGGCGGTTTGCGCTGCCTGCAAAACACGGGTTACCGATAGCTCACGTTTCAGTGCGCGCAAACCGGCACCGTCGTGTGCAAACTTAAATACTCTTTGCAAATGATCGTTTTTGCGTTCTGCCAGCCACACGGCGGTGCGTTTGCTGGTGCTTAAGGCCTGGGTCAGCGCCCAAAGTGGCCGCCCGCGCAGCGCGGTTGCTTGGGTAATCGCAAACTCCGGCGCTGCCCTGGCGTCCAATGCGCTGTCGCGTCCCCTCGTGACCGGCAAGGTCAAGCGAAAGCCCACGCCGTGCACGGTTTTGATCCATTCCTGCGTGTCGTCCCCTAAAAGCACGCGCAGGCGGGAGATTACTTGCGTTAAAACCCCCTCCGTCACCACGCGGCCCAGCCAAACGGTGTCCATCAGCTCGGCCTTGCTGACAGTATCTGGTGCGTTCTGCGCCAACAGTAGCAACGTCGCCCACGGCTTGATCGGCAACGGCACCAGCACGCCGGAAACCCTAAACGTCAGCGCTAGCTCGTCTAGTTCAAAACGCTCAAAACGATAAACCATGCCAACCGGCAATGCAGTAAGCGACATAAACCCCCAGAGTCAGTACACCCTAAAGTGCCAGAAAGTTCAACACGCATGCGATTTTTTACCGAAAAATGCTGGCTAATACCGCTTTGCGCGGTTTTATAAGCAAATCTAAGAATTTTCTAAGCCGGGATTAAGGACTTGCGCTGAAGCGGCTGACAAGTTGCGGTGGCCTCAACCACTCAAGGACGCACATGTTTATTTCAAGAGTTCTCCGATCAAAAGCTATTTGGTTTGGCCTCATTCTCTGCTTTGACGTCAGCGCCGCGCCCCGCTTAGCGCAATCTGTTGTTAATAGCTACCAAGAAACTGCTTCCGTTGATCAAACGCTGATGTGGCGGTGGCGCGATAGCGCGGAAACCAGCTATCAAATTCGCTACAAATTGGACGGGACGTTTAAGCAGGTCGAAGCCAACGGTACACATTTTGGACTGCCCAAAGACCAATTAATGCAGTTGCAATGGAAGGTGCCGCATGGCGCAGGAGAAATAACTCTCCAGCAATATCGCCTGAAAAAGCTGGTTGCTGAGTCGGAAAGCGTTAGTCCTCCGGTGATTACCGCCAAGTTAGATGAACACGCAGGGCACATGGGACACGCTAGTCACAATCATGTTCCGCCTGGGGAGGCTACTAAATGGATGTTTACCGAGTTTAGGGCGAAATCAGGCAGTGACGACCCAAATGTTAATCCTGCGATACCAAGAAATTATTGCCCTGTCGGATCCACAGATGCTCCATTTGGACGAGCTGCGCCTGGTGAATGCGACGCGGGTGCACCGTCATTCGGGGATCCAATTAGTTTGGTTGACGGTGCTTTTTGGATAAAAATCCCGTGTTTGAATCTCGCCGGGGCCGGTCGAAACATATCCTTCTCGCTTCATTATGACACGCACAAAGTTATAGACAACATTGGCTACGCCGGGATTGGTATGGGTTGGATAGCATCGTACCAACGCAGACTGTCTTGGCAAGGCAGCTACATTTATTTTGTTCAAGAGGACGGCAGTTATCACACTTGGGCGATCGGCGCAAACAACACGTTCACATCAGAATCAAATAACTATGCGAAGCTAAACCTCAACCCTCAAGCCCAAGAATACTCGATCACGTATCAAAACGGAGATATTGACATCTTTGATTCGGCTGGAATACTTATACGAGTCCAGGACAGAATTGGCAACTCAACAGTTATCAGCGCCTTTTCTGTAGATCAGAACGGAATCGGTCGACGCACAATTAAGAACCAAGTAACAAACCAGTCTTTGACACTCGAGCACATTAAAATAAATCAACTTTGGAGATTAACGAGAGTTGTTGAGTCTGGCCCGAATCCCCGCGAAATGAATTTAGGATATGGGACAAGCGGCAATGATATCGGTAAGCTGGTTGCGGTTATAGATGTTTCAGGCCGAAAGTATAGTTTTAACTATGATGCCCAGAGCAGAATAACTAAATACTGGGATTCAAACAACGACCCACTCAACCCCGCATCTAGACCAGTTGTAAATGAATATTTCGCACCAGCGCTACACGGAGTTTATGACACTCTTCAAGTGGAGAAACAGACTTCTGGAGACCTGATTAGCGCTAATCCTCAGTAAGCACAATTTTTTGTCAAACGGAGCGACTTTTCGGAGTTTGGCGCACACTGAGCCGCATGCGAGATAAGCCTA
>JAYUUS010000258.1:0-8316 GCA_043754435.1 Rhodanobacteraceae bacterium | reverse complement strand
CGTAACTGGCTGCTAACCGGCGGCCATCGCTGGCGGTTAACGTGGGTGCCCAAGGCAGCGCAATGCTGCGATAGGGCTCGCCACTCGCTTGCTTAAGCTGCGCAATTTCGGCGGCCATGGCGTTCAGTGACACAAAATGCGGGTCGCTTGCGTCATCGCAGCTTTGATAAACGATGCAATCAGTACTAGCAAAGCGCGCCAAGGTGTCGATATGGGCGTCGGTGTCATCGCCTGCTAACTCGCCGTGCTCCAGCCACAAAACGCGCTGCACCGCCAAATTTGTCAGCAAGATTTTTTCGATCTGCGCGCGGCTTTGATCGGGGTGGCGTTTGCTCAGGCAGTTCCAGGTGGTGAGCAGGGTGCCCGCACCGTCCGATTCAATCGCGCCGCCTTCCAGCGCAAACGCCACCGGCACATGCTCAATGGCGTTAAATTCGGCTAAGCCCGCCAAATGCGCGACGATTTTGTCGTCTTTGCTCGCGCCATATTTACCACCCCAGCCGGTAAAACTAAAATCCAGCCAGCGAAAGTGCTCCGCGCCGTTGGCATCCGTCTGACTCAAGGTAATCGGCCCGGTATCGCGCAGCCAAGTGTCGTCATAGTCGTAGTGCGTGGTGCGCAGTTTGCCGCTCAGCTGGTCAGCATCGCGGTCAATTAAGCGCAGCGCACGCGCCTCCAATGATTTATTTTTGACCAGCAGCACCAAACCCGCACGTACCAAAATGGCGCGCGCAAGTTCAATATAACTGTGTTCGACTTCTTTGAGCCACGGCGCCCAATCGGTGCCAGCGTGTGGCCAAGCCAGTACCACTGCGGCTTGTGCCTCCCATTCGGCCGGGAAACGCCAGCGCTGCCTGGGCAGCGCGTTTAGCATCAACAATCGCGCTATCTTGCTTGCCTTTTTGTCAGCGGCCACTTTGGTTTAGCGCGTCGGCTGCACGACGGGCTTGACCCCGATCTCATTTTGGCTCGCACGCTTGAGCACCGCGTCGATCACATGCGTGTATTCAAAATAGACTGAAAATGCCGGGTAGTCCCAGCGGGTAATCGGCGGCTTGCCCACGGCGGCGTGCTTAGTTTCGGGTGCGCCATATTGCGAACTAACCTGATTCATTGAGGCACCACGTTTAGGCACCGCAGAAATCTGCGCTTGATCGGTGCGTTCAACGAGTAAGGTATCCGCTTGGGCAAACGGGGCGCTTAAGCAGGCGAGTGCGGCGAGGGTAGGGATCAAACGTTTCATAGCAGCTCCATTAGGTAAAAGACTTCGCTGAGAAGTCTAAAGTTTTTCACAATGTAGTGCGAATGCGAATTCACAGTTTTTGCGCACAGAAATCACTCACGCACCCGGCAATTTCGCGGCAAAGTGCTGCGCCAGGGCGGCAAAGGCGGCGCGATCGCTATCGTCTAACCCTTCTGGGTTGATGAGCTCCACCTGCACATAATGATCCCCAGGTTTTGGCCCAAAGCCGCGGCCCTTTAAACGCAATTTGCGCCCGGCGTTCGAGCCCGCTGGAATTCCCAGCTCAACATTGCCATCCAGGGTAGCGACCTGCGCTTTCGTACCTAACGCCGCCGCCCACGGCAGCAGCTTTAAACGGAACAGGACGTCAGTATTGCCAGGCCCCGTTAATTCAAATTGCGGGTGCGGCAAGTGACTGATTTCTAACAATAAATCACCACTTGGTGCGCCTGCGCCGGAGCCAGCGTCACCCTGATTCGCCAGCCGAATCACTTTCCCAGGTTGAATGCCGGCCGGAATTTTGACTTCTAAGCTGCGCTGCCCGTTGGGGCCGCTTAAAGTAATGCGCTGCACGCCGCCCAAGTGCGCCATTTCCAACGATACGCCAAGCTTCGTGCGCACATCTTCGCCTTTCACCACGCGCGAACGGCCACCACCACGGCCTTCCTGTTGGCGAAACAGACTCTCGAATAAATCCGAAAAATCTTCACCGCTTGCGCTGCCCCCACCCGCACCGCCGCCAAAACGACTTTCATTAATTTCTTCGCCCTCTTTTATGCCGCTGGCGCGCAATTGGTCATAAGCGGCACGCTTTTTGGCGTCTTTTAAGGCTTCATTAGCTTCATTGATATCTTTAAAGCGTTCTTCCGCACTTTTGTCTTTATTGATGTCCGGGTGAAATTTACGCGCTTGTTTGCGATAGCCGGATTTAATTTCCGCTTCGCTAGCGTTTGGCGCAATGCCTAGGAGTTTGTAATAGTCTTTGAATTTCACAGTGGCGGCTAAGTGTGATGGCAACTCGCAGAGTTGGGGGTGGCTCCAAGAATCTCAAGTATCTCACCCACCACAATGAAAAACCGAACTCTTTCGTGCGCCAACGCACCGAAGAGCTCGGTGTCCGTAGCTATTCTATGCAGGCAACCGCTCAGTCGGTGGAGAATTTGGAAGAATCTGCGGCTGAGCACTACACTTGCCGCCCGGCATTGTCATCCATCACAGCGGTATCCGTAACCGATTTGCCAGGAGCACAAGCATGAAATGGACAGGTATGTATTTCGTTGGGTTTCTGCTGCTGATCGGCGGCGTGTTTGCCGCTCTGTGGAAGCTGGGTGTGCTTGAACAAATTGGCACTGCTTGGTCGCTGATCGGCTTGGTGATCTTGGTTGGGGTTGGCGTCATGGTTTCAGTCGCCAATAGTGGCACCAAGGAAAATATTCAGATTGATCGCGAGTAGTTGAGCATTCCATTCTTGCTGGAATCGTCGCTGCGGCACTTATTGATCCGGCAAGAATTGTTTGAAATATATTGGAAAAGAACCGTTCGTGCTGAGATTCTATGGTTTTTGTCAAGCACGAAACGGTGAAAAGAACCGTTCGCCTTGAGCCTGTCGAAAGGCAGAGCCGTACAGTTCCTAACGAAGCCTCAATGTATCACGAAGCCTGAGGCTACATGCTTCGACAGGCTCAGCACGAACGGTTTCTAGGAAGTTTGTCTCCGATTTAGGCACCATCAGTATCACCATTGCACTTGAAAAGCATTAAAGTCGGCCTATGAGCCTCAATGCCAACCCTGAATACTGCACTCTCGCTTCAGCCGTCGATCAAATCCTCGCGCGCGCCGGGCCAAAACTAATCGTGGGTTTGCCGCTGGGTTTGGGCAAACCGAACCATCTAGTGAATGCCTTGTGTGCGCGGGTGGCAGTTGACCCTGCGTTAAGCCTGATTTTGTACACCGCGCTGTCTTTGGATGTGCCGCAACCCAAGCCGGGCTTGGAATCCGCATTTGCAAAGCCCTTTCTGGAGCGCCAGTTTGGAGCGGACTATCCGGCGCTGGATTATCTGCGTCAGCTTAAATCTGGCACGCTATGCCCGCGCATTCGCGTACACGAGTTTTATTTTCAGTCGGGCACGATGCTGAACTGCGAACAGGCACAGCGCGACTACGTTAGCCTCAACTACACCCACGTCGCGCGTGCGCTGGCGAATATCGGCGTCAATGTCATGCTGCATTTGGTGGCGCGCCGGGATAATTGTTTAAGCCTGTCTTGCAACCCGGATGTGACGCTGGACGCCCTGGACGCGCTGCAAAAGCTCGGCAAGCCCCGGCCATTGATGGTGTGCGCGGTGCATCCAGATTTGCCGTTTTTGAGCTTTGATGCCGAAGTACCGCTTGCGTTCGCGGATGTGTTGCTCGAAGCGCAGCCGCATGAGCTGTTTGCCCTGCCGCGCGAGCCGGTAGCGATCCACGAATATGCCATCGGCCTGCATGCCAGCACCTTGGTGCGCGACGGCGGCACGTTGCAAATTGGCATCGGCGCACTTTCGGATGCGCTGGTGTACGCGCTGATCCAGCGCCATACGCTTAACAGCGACTACCGAAGCGCCGTCACGGCGTTGCAGGGCGACACACTCACGCTCATCAAAGAATTTGGCGGCTTAGACGCGTTTACCCACGGCTTGTACGGCGCTAGCGAAATGGTGATGGATGGGTTCATGCATTTGCGCCAAGCGGGCATTCTAAAACGCCGGGTATTCGATGATTTGGCGCTGCAAACCCTGCGCAACAAAGGCTTAATTGGCGAAACCACTGATAGCCGCACGCTTGAGCGCCTTATTGAAGCCGCACAGGTGCCAAGCGCATTAGATCAACCGGCACTAGACTGGCTGATGCGTTTTGGTTTATTGCCGGAAGCAACCACTTTGTCAGGCGGAGAATTGCGCTTTGCGGATGGCGAGCGCATCGGTGCGGACTTATTAAAACCGCAGCATCGGGCGGCGTTGAGTACGCGTATGCAAAACCGGCGCTTATTGGGCGGACGCTATTTGCATGGCGCGTTCTATTTGGGCTCGAAACTGCTCTATAACTGGCTGCGAAACCTAGACGCGGCCGATTTTGAAGGCCTGTGCATGACCCGCGTGAGCTTCATCAACGAACTCTATGGCGGGCGCGAAGCGCTAGATATTTCCCAGCGCTTTGATGCGCGCTTTTTCAATACCTGCATGATGCACACCTTAAGCGGTGCGGCGGTTTCCGATGGCCTAGCCGATGGCCGCTTGGTCAGCGGCGTGGGCGGCCAATACAATTTTGTCGCGATGGCGCACGCGCTGCCAAACGGCCGGTCGGTGCTGATGTTGCGCTCTACCCGCGAAGGTGGCGCCTCAGCTAGCTCTAACATTATCTGGCACTACGGCCATTGCACCATTCCGCGCCATCTGCGCGATTTGGTTATCACCGAATACGGCATCGCTGATCTGCGTGGGCAAAGCGACGAAGTGGTCATCCAGCGCTTGCTGGCAATTTGCGATGCGCGCTTCCAGGCAGAGTTGATCGCAAAAGCGCAAAGCGCGGGAAAACTGGCGGCTGATTTTGTCGCACCTTCACACTGGCAACGCAACACGCCAGCACATTTGAGTGAGGCGCTTAAAGCGTTTACCCAGCAGGGCAGCTACCCGCGCTATCCGTTTGGCTCAGACTTTAATCCTGAGGAGCTGGCAATTTTGCCCGCGTTGGCACGTCTAAAAGCCAGTACGCAGAGCAAAATCGGCAGTTTTCGCGAATTACTGAGCGCACTGCCGGGCGCACTGTTTAACACTGCCCCAAGCACTGACCATCAAGCGAAATTAGCGCGGCTAGGCTTGGCAAACCCAGAAACGCTAAGAGATAAGTTATTGGCGCGCATGTTGATAAAGCATTTTTAATGGGTGCTAAATCACTGACAAACTTCGCTTTTTTAATTCATCAATGAGCAATTACAGCATGAAAATCGCCCTACTGACCTGCGCTAATTGGCCAGGTATCCAAGAAAAAGAGCGCGCGATGGCGCAGGAATTCAGCCCACATATTCAAGCTGATGTAGTGGTGTGGAATGATCCGCAAGTGAATTTTAGCGACTACCAATGTTTAATTTTTAGAACGATCTGGGACTATTTTGAGCACCCCGACGCATTCACCGCTTGGCTGGACAAAATAGCGCAGCTGGGCATTAAGACTATTAACCCGATTGCTGCTATTCACCGAAATCAGCATAAGTTTTATTTGAAAGGGCTGCAGGATTTGGGTGTTGCGATTATTCCAACGGTATTTATTCAAAAGAATTCTGGATTGGACTTGAAAAAGCTGATTCCTGAGCACTGGCAAAAAGTGATTATTAAGCCTGCAGTGTCGGGCGGCGCTTATTTAACCCGGCTTTTCGAGCGCAGCGAAATGGCGAGCGTTGTCGATGAATACGACCCAATTGCCGCTGAGCGCGATCTACTCATTCAGCCGTTTATGCCGGAAATTCAAGAGCAAGGAGAAATCTCGCTATTGTTTTTCGGCGGTAAATTCTCACACGCAGTGCTTAAACGCCCGAGCGCTGGCGAATTTCGCGTGCAATCGCAATTTGGTGGCAATTACACAGCGCTTAATGTATCAGACGAATTGCTTGCAACCGCCCAAAAAATTATTGCTGCATTTGGTGGAGAACTGGTTTATGCACGCGTTGACGGTATTATTTCAGACGGCAAATTCTTATTGATGGAGCTAGAGCTTATCGAGCCAGATTTGTATTTTGACTACGATTTAGGCGCAAAAAAACGCTATTTGTCAGCATTGGAAGCGGCTTTATAAATTAAACAGCGCCAAAATATTTGGTTGTAGCTCAGCATTGTGAATAAAGCTATTTCCAAGCGGGCAATATTGGTAGTCTTTAAGCCACGCTTGGTGGTTTTTAGCGACGTCTAAAACGGCGTCTAAAATATAGTCTAATTCTTGATCCGTCATGGTTGGATGTATCGACATCCTGATCCAACCTGGCTTTTCAGTTAAATCACCCTGGTCAATTTTGCAGGTAATTTGATTGCTGAATTCTTTTTCTACATTTAAAAGATAATGCCCATAAGTACCAGCGCATGAGCACCCACCTCTGACCTGAACGCCAAAACGGTCATTCAGCAGCTTGACGCCTAAGTTAAAGTGTAGATTATCCACATAAAAAGAAATAACGCCAAGCCTATCTTTCACATGGCCCGCTAATATATGAATGTTAGGCACATCTAAAAATTTAGCAAAAATTTTATGCACCATTTGATGCTCGCGCGCCAAAATGGCTTTTACGCCCATTTTTTCCTTCAACTTTATACACAGTGCCGTTTGTATCGTTTGGACAAAGGGGGGTGTGCCACCATCTTCTCTGGTTTGAATATCATCATAATATTGGTGCCCACCCCAGGGGTTTGTCCAAGTTACAGTGCCGCCACCGGGTTGATCAGGAATTTGACCTGGGCTGTAGAGCGCCCGATTAAAAACTAATATGCCCGTGGTGCCAGGGCCACCTAAAAATTTATGCGGCGAGAAAAATATCGCATCTAATTTTTCCTCCGTATCTTGTGGGTGCATATTGATTTCGACGTAAGGTGCCGAACATGCAAAATCAACAAAGCACCAGCCACCGGCTTGATGAATCATTTTTGCGATTTGGTGGTATGGCGTCGCGATACCGGTAACGTTCGAGCAGCTAGTTACTGAGGCAATTTTTGTTTTGTGGTTTTTATATTTTTCCAGCAAGGTTGCAAAGTGATTTAAATCAACTAAACCCTCTTCAGTCGGCAGGATTATTTCCACAGTCGCAATGGTTTCAAACCAAGCCGTTTGATTGGAGTGGTGCTCCATATGCGTCATGAAAACAATTGGCCGGTCAATATCCGTTTGATTGACATATTTCAATGCAGGGGAAGGAATTTTGTAACCTAATATGCGCTGTAATTTTGCCATAGCACCGGTCATACCAGAGCCTACGGATAGCAATACATCCTCGTCGGCCGCATTAACGTGCTTTTTTATAATTTTTTGCGCTTCATGATAGGCAACCGTCATACTGGTGCCGGTGAAGTTCGTTTCTGTATGGGTATTACCGATTAACGGGCCAAAATCATTTTTAATAATATCTTCGATTGGCCCATACAAGCGCCCGCTTGCAGTCCAGTCTGCATAAACCAGGGGTTGACGACCATAAGGGGACTCAAAAAAGGCATCGAAACCAACGGTATTTTCTCTAAAGCTGCGGAAATAGTCTTCTAAGGTGTCGCTGGCGCTCATAAGTTCGCTCATTATTGTGGTGTCCCAGTTTTATTGTTTCGCAAACTGCAGCAGCTTCACCACTGCCACTAAACTAAGGAGCGGGTATATCTAAGAACGGCCAGATAGAGCTGTGCAGCGCAAGCGTATCTAGATATCGGCTGCCATAGAGTATTTGATAGCCGTGTTTAGCCAAATATTGTACGGCGGAATTGATGTCGCTAGGCGACAAATGCCCGTGTTCAAACTGCACGATCAGAGGGGTGTAGGTTTTGAGCGAAATGCTTTTTAAGACCTCATAGTCCAGGCCTTCTGTGTCAATCAATAACAAATCAATCTGCGTCCACTGATGCTTTTTCAATAGATCATCCAGCGGCATGCAGGGAACCTTGAATTCCTCCAGCTGCATAGCGGCCAAGTTTAGCTGGCCAGCGACCGCATCCTTGCGGAACGAAACCACGCTTGATGGATAGCTATCCTTGGCGGCTTGCCCAGCTTTTGACCGATACAACACCAGCTCGCGCCGCTCCGAAGCGCCGATCGCGACATTTTCAAAAAGCATTTGCCCAGGCGCATTTGCATAGTTGTTTTTTAAGCGTTCAAAAACGTCGGGCTGCGGTTCGACCAGTAAGCCCTGCCACGGATATTTCAGTGCATATCTGGATATTGAGTCCCCATATATGCCATCGTTGGCCCCGACCTGCACAAATTTGAGGTTTTGCCCCTTGGCGCGCATCAAGGCGACCACCGCGAGATCAAATACTCTGAGCTGATCGAATGCTAGAGTTGGAGATTTTCCA
>JAYUUS010000257.1:0-8319 GCA_043754435.1 Rhodanobacteraceae bacterium | reverse complement strand
GCCTATTCTGGCATTTGGCTTCGCTGAAAAAGGCTTGATTGGAGACCTTTCGGTAGAAGGCAACAAGATTACAAAATCGAAAAATTAAGTCGTTCTATTTAAACCGAAAAGCCGTTCTGGTGCGAGGTCAGAGCGGCTTTTTTGCGTTTAGGTGTCTTGACCAGCAAAAGTCCCAGCCTCTTTGGATGCTTGGGCGCTGTTGGACTATTTGAGGTACATAGCGGCTATTGCGGTCATATTGCTTTCTGAGATGGTGCCGAGCAGGCATAGAATAATCGGTTTAAGTGTTTGATTTTGTTGAAACTGCGCATGTGTCATTTTGCGTGGTACCAACATATGTACCAACAACTTTATTTGCAGCTGCCAAATATGTGAACTTGGCCTGCCATCTGAAACCCGCAAACAACTTAAACAAACACTAAACTGAAAAGAGAGTTACTTCAGAAGCGGCTCGTCCACGTCCAACTTGTTCGCCTTTTCCTTGGTCATCTCGAACAGCGTTTTCAAAGCTTCTGCACTCATTGGTCGCGGCCCCAACGCCTTTAGTTCGCTTTGGGATAGCTCTGAACTGCTATCCGGTTCGGTGGTGTTGTTCATTGGCGTGCTCCGATAGTTATTGACGGTAATACGCCGTCAGAATAACGGATATTTCTCCAGCTCTCGCAACGCCCTGGCAATTTCCCGCAGCCTAGACCGCTCATAGCCCTTTGCCGCATTCAACGATGCAATAGCTTTACCGCGCGCTGTCTTCGGCCCGGTCGAGCGTTTCCACGGCTGTGTGGCGCGTATTTGCTGCGATTGCCGCAATCGGTGTTCTGTCGTTCGCACATAGGTCATAGTTTTGTTCCAGGTTCGGTGATAGTTCGATTTGCGCAATTGGCGCTTTCATGGGCGCGCCCGCGTGCGAAAGCTGGTTGTTGACCTGCTGCGGGCCATTGCTGACGTTCGCTTGATGATTGATAAAAACCCGTGGATTTCGGCTTTCGAGCAATGTTTGGATGGTTGCGCGAGACTGGTTTTGTGCGCGCAGCGCGAGCTTAAGCTGTATTTCGCGATGCTCTGGGGATTTGGTGCCAGCGCTGGCTTGGGCAGCTAAGTCAGCAAAAAGCGACTGTAGCGCCACGGCTTGGTTCACTAGCATCGCGTCGAATAGACTTAGATCACCCGCCTGAATTGCTGCGGCCTGCGCTTTAAGCTCAGAAAATATTTCAGTAATTTCAATCGAGTCCAGATTGTTGCGTCTGGTCGAGCAAATAACACTCACCGCAG
Organism: Rhodanobacteraceae bacterium; assembly: GCA_043754435.1. Taxonomy (GTDB): domain Bacteria; phylum Pseudomonadota; class Gammaproteobacteria; order Xanthomonadales; family SZUA-5; genus JANNYA01. Next base: position 7,050 of record JAYUUS010000257.1, on the reverse strand, counting down.
CACAAGCCGGGTCGATTGTGCTGCGCGCTGCCTGCACCCTTTCCTCGTCTATCGGTGCGGGAATAACGGTTAAGGTCGAGTCTGGTTGCGGTTGCGGCTCAATCTTTTCGAGTGCGCCACTGTCGGCAAGTGCTTGCGCCCAAGCGATTTTAGAATTTGTTTTTTGATTTTTCACTGTGAATCCTCTGAAGTTTGTGTGTCGCTGCTTCTTTGCGCATCGACTACTCGGTGAATCGCGGATTTAGTAAGGCCAAAGCGTCGTGCTGAGCGCCTTCGGCTCATGCCCAATCGGGCAGCTTCAGCAATGGCTTTGTCTCGCTGCTCACGAAAGAACAATTCAGCAACGCGAGCTGCACGTTCGGCCCAAACTGGCGGGCCAATCCTTATTAGTTTGCTTATCAAAGCGGCGATGGAGTCGGTGGGCATAGCGGCCTAATGCAGCACACGAACGGAGGCTAGACGCCAGTAATTGACGCCCAGGCATGGCACCACTTGCACGCCACCAATCGCCAGCCGTGCCGCGTCTAAATCCGCCGTGCTGTATCCAAGGTGCGCCGCTTCAATGGCTAAGACTTTCGCCGATTGAATGCAGTCGAGTTTTTTGCTGAGCCAAATCTCAACCTTGCTAAAATCGACTGGGGCAGCTGGGGCAACTGGGGCAGCTTGTAACCACGGGCTTTTATCCGCCCCAGTGTTTGGCTGGGGCACTGGGGCAACTGGGGCAGACGTGCCTAAAACATCGCGTAACCAGCTCATAAAGTGGCATCCCATATCTTTCGCGTGATTCTGTAAACGCGCTGATTATCCAAACCCGGCAAGCGTTCTTTGCGGGTGGCGTTGCCCTCGCTATCTGGCATCAGCGCACCGATGCTCAGCATGAGTTTAGTGAGCTGCTTCAAATCGCAGCCTTTCGCTAATTCCTTTTTGAAACTTTCAGTCAACACGTAGTATTCCGTGCCGCCGTCTACCGCCTTTTTGAAGCCCATGCGATTGTTCGTTACGCGGTTGGCATCGTTGTCCCAATCGGTAAAGCGTGAATCGCCGTGCTGTTCCAGGAACGCACGCACTCTGGCAAGCATCGCTGCGGGTTCACGGTCGCCAGCGGTGCCGCGTGCGACTAGCCATTCTTGGAAGCACTTTTTACAGGCGTTTAGCGCTTCGTCCTCCGGCCATCCGGTCAAACCCCAAAGCGTGGCGAATTCGCCCCCCGCTGCGATCAAACCAAAACGCGCAGCCACACGGCGAACTTGCCCTGATGCACTTTTCGCGACGCTATCAACAAATGCTTCCTGCAGCGTTCTGAGTTTCAAAGCCAACGCGTCGAAGTCTTGCGCCAGCCGTGCGACGAATGCGGGCATCGCGTGCCCGTGGTGCGTGGCGCTGGCACGCTTAAGCGCGTCGCTAAATTCGGCGGGCTGCATGCCTTCAGGTATGCGCTCGAATATGCCTAAGCCTTTGCCCGCATCAGCTTGTAAGTCCAAAACGCGCACCTCGTGGCCCGCTTTCGATTCGCCCCCGGCTTCATTGACCAAATCGGCTAAGCCAACTTCACCCGTGGAAAGGAATAACAGCCGCCATGTGGCAATGGTGCGCGCGTTGCCGTCACGGCTAGCGCGGCCTTTGGCTTGGCCGTTCGCCAATAAATAAGCGACTTGCCCGGCGTGCTTTGGGTCAAGCTGCCCTAGCTCATCCAACATCAAACAAAGATCGCTGTGCGCTGCGCAGGCACCCTCTAGGGCGTTGTCCGTTGATCTAAACGTGCGCAAATAGCTTGGCCCGCTAAATATGCTTGCCGCCACTTTTAGCGCCGTGGTTTTGCCGCATGAACTTGGCCCGCGAAAGTGCAAGCCGCCCGATTCCGTACCCACTAGCCCCAGCGTCATCGCAGCGAACGCAGCGCTGAGCGCTAACACAAGGCGGCTATTACCTGCGCATGGTTCCGATACTTCCATGCGCCAGCCTTCGAGCGTACCCGCCTGCGTAAGTCCAAGCCCTTCTAAGCTTTGCGCTTGAAAGAATACCTTTTCACCGTCCTGTTCGCCGATGGTTTGATCGGTCAGCACAAACGCGCGACCATGCCAGCCGGTGCGCTTCACGCTGCGCGCCTTGATTGGTGCCCGCGTTTGCGTAACGTAATCCATCAGCAACTTACGCGCGGTTGCGGTGTTCGCCAGCTCCAAGCCCTGGCTGAGCAATTCGCCGCGCAACTCCACGCCATCGGATTTAAGCAGGCTCATCGGCATAGCCCATGTGTGCGCTTTGTTGTCGCGGTCGTGGAAGCTGAGCAAACGCCCCCAATTGTTGCCGGTGGTGTCGCGGGTGTCTGCTTCAATTTCCAGCGGCCCGCATATCCACAAGGGCGGCTTTTCCGGGTCATCACCAATAAAATACACACCGTTTTTATGGTCCTTGGTGGATTTGATGACGCGAAAACCCGCCTTTTGCCCCAGCTGGGGCGCTAACTGGGGCAAGTATTCCGCGTTTACTGGGGCAGGTTTTTCCCCGTGGTTGCAAGCTATAGAAGCATTTGCCCCAGTGCCCCAGTTGCCCCAGCTATTTTCTGCTGAAGGTGAATCTAGCGCCGAAGTCAGCAATTCGCGCACCACGTCCAAACCCTGGCTTGCGTGTAGATCGTTCCAATCCGCAGACGTGCCCGGCTCCGCAGGTGGCAAAGCGAGCCATGCACCCACAGTTTGCGCGGCTTCGATGGCTTTGCTTTGGCCGGTGCCGCTAGCGTCATTGTCGGCAGCAATCACAAGCCGCGCGTTTGGATACTTGGCGCGCATCGCGGTGGCAACAATGTTTAGGTTTCCAGCATCAAAAGCAATGGCGACAGGCCAGCCGGTCGCTTCATGGACACTTAGGCCAGTGGCTAAGCCTTCGCATATTCCCAGCGGTTCGCCTTCATTGGGTGTGGTGCCTATCGAACAATAGGATCCAGATTTTTTGCCATCTTTCAAAAAGCGTTTTTCGCCGTTTGAGTCAATAAACTGCAGCGTGCAAAGCGTGCCGCTGGCGTCGCGGGCTGGAATCACCAAACACCCATTGCGGCCGAATGGGTCAGCACTTGCCAGAACACGCAAGCCAGACACACTATGAACTCCCTTTTTCGTCAAATAGGCGTGACCATCACACGGCATGCATTGCTGCCAAAATTCATTGGAACGGTGCGCAGCGTCTGCGTGTGCTTTGGCCTGATCGGCCCGCGCTTGTTCGGCAAGTTCGGTGCGTTTACGCTGGCGTTCGGTGCGCTCGGCTTCATTGCATGCGTTCGACTCGTTCACGAAAAACGGGATTGTCTCGCCACTTTTCCAGTTCGACACAAGCCCGCCTTCACCATCGGCAAATAGCTTTATTCGAGCATCGCCTTTGCCGGAACGGTCGCCTTCGATGTCTGCCAAATGAAAGCGCCCATCGGCCGGCACGTCGCGGGGAATGACGCCCGCGCGGTGGCAGGCATCGGCTAAGGCGGTTTGTAGACTAATCACTCATGCCTCCAATCCGGGCGCGTCGCAAAGAGTTCAGTTAAAGCGTTATTAGATAATAGGCCCGCGCCATGAAGCCTCATTGCTTGGCTTTTGCTCGGCATGTTGAACTTGATCGCAACTGCTTGAAAACACTGCCCCGCCTTGACCGCTGAGCGTGGTTCGTTTTGAGGCTTACCCATGTGCATGCTGTTCTCCAACGCATGGAACAAGCTTGGGCGAATCGCTAAAAAACTGCGCATTGGCTACCGCTAGGGCCGCCAATAGGTCTGAGGTTTCGGGTACATCAGCGCGCGCTGTTGCCACGACATGCCCATTTGTGTCCAGGGTGACCGTTATTCGGTACATGCTGCACCGCCTAAGCGTTCAATCAAAGACCTTATGTCTTCAATTTTCCAGGCCGTGCATTGCGGCGAAAGTTTGACGCCTTTGGGGTATCGCCCTGAAGCCACGCCCGCCCACCACGTTGAGCGCGAAACTGGAATTAAGGCAAGGACTTTGGGAAGTCGGAGTAATCCGATTGAGGGTAATTCAGCTTGCATGATATAGGTCTCTGTTGGCCGATGGGCTGAGACCATTCAATCGTTTTATACACGACCTAACAATATTGGGTTTACGAGCAAACCCCATTGGGTTTGCGCGTAAACCCAGTGCTATTTCTTCTTGGCCGTTATTTTTTCTTTTAGTTCGGACGTAAGCCAACTGGTAAATGTAAAGGGAAATTCCTTTTTACTTAAGCCCACCGTGCGTTTTCTTTTGACACCATCTTCTATCGCTATCCGATTGCACTCTTCATAGAGATCGTTGGCGGCAGAGTTGATGCTGTGAAAATCGCGCGATCTCACTTGCTCCAGTGCGTATTCCTTTGCCCGGCTAAGCTTTTCAGTTTTGACCTCAATGGCCTTAATTGCTGAAGCACTGCGAGCTTTACTAAATTCCTCGTCAATTCTTACAACCAGCCGTTCTTCTAATCGCTCTCTTTCTTCTGAATTTTGCGCGTACTCAGCTTCATCACAATTGCCAAGCATTTCCTCATACTCAAAAATTGCTTTAAGCATGGTGTTGTGACGCCGCTCGATTTCTAAAATCACGAATGGATATTCTTTACTAAGTTTGAATACCAACATTTCTATCTTTTGGCGCCGAATATTCGTGTGTTCTGGGTCACTCAACTGGCTCAAGGTTTGAGGGTGTTGGTTCCAATCCTTTTCCAAAATGGTCGACCAACCCACATGCCGGGATTCTCCGTACACTTTGTCAATCGTCTTTTCTTGTGGCATGCCGGAGCCACAAGCCCTATTCTTTTCTATCAGCCACGCTTTGCACGTATCGGGCAACTCCTGCCAATCCTTATGCCAGGATTCCCCAAATATTTCGTCAATCGACTTCATTCTTCACCCACTCAAAGCCCCAAAAGGTCGCCGGGCCAACACGCAGGGGTACGCGTGCTTTCAATCGGCCAATCTAGGCCCGGCAAAACTATTATTGCGCGTGCTAGTCCTTACTAAACGCCCTGGTCAAGTCATAAAGCTGAGTGCGGTCGCCTTTCGCTTGCTCAAGTAGCTTAATGCGCTGCACGATTTGTTCGTCTGTTTTAGGCGTCACGACTTCGGGTGTCATTGCCAAATCGTTTTGCGTGCCGCTTGGAAGTCCGCCAACGTCACCGCCGCGTGCTTAAATCGGCTGGCGATCAATGCGCTTAGGCTTGTATCACTCGCATTCGGGTTTACGCACACGAATAATGGGGCGTTTTCTTCAGTCATATCACCCCAGTAATAAACGCTTGCGTTTTGCTCCGTTTGGGTTGGTTTGCGGCCAATACGTGGGTCGGTAAGTCCGGTAAAAATAATCTGTTCCATGCTCATCATTCCTAGAAACGACGCGAAGGCCCGCGCGCCAGCCTGGTAAAGCTTATGCCACGCGCCCAAACTTACCCGCAATCACATTGCCGCCGGTGCGTAAGGTGTCGAGGTAATCGGCCCAAACTTGCATCATCTTTACGCGCTCGGCCCAATGCTGCGAGCGGTCATAGGCGGCCCGCACTTTGTTGGCTTCGCGGTGCGCTAGTTGGCGCTCGATCACGTCAGGCGCAAACAGGTGCATCTCGTTTAGGCGCGTGCTTGCCATCGCCCTAAAGCCGTGCGCGGTCATCTCGGTGGCGGTAAACCCTAGGCGTCGCAGTGCGGCATTCAATGTGTTTTCGCTAATCGCGCGTTCGTACACACGCACGCCGGGAAACAGCAAAGCGCCACTGCCTGTGACTGGCTTTAGCTCTGCCAAGATCGCTAGCGCTTGGCGGCTTAGGGGTACGTCATGGGGTGCGCGCATTTTCATGCGCTTAGCGTCAATGCGCCATAAGGCTGCGTCAAGGTCGAACTCTGACCACTGCGCATTCCGTAGCTCGCCGGGCCTGACAAATACCAGGGGTGCCAGCCTGAGCGCTATCTGGGTGACGAAGTGCCCTTCAAAGCCATCAATTGCACGCAGTAGCGCGCCAATCTTTGCCGGTTCAGTAATTGCCGCCCGGTTGGTCGTGATCGCTGCGGTCAGTGCGCCGCGTAAGTCAGCCGCCGGGTTTCGCGTGATGTAACCGCAGGCGATGGCATAGCGAAAAATCATGCTGAAGTATTGCGAAAGCCGGTGCGCCGTCACCAGTACGCCGCGTGCCTCCAAGGTGCGCAAGATCGACAACATATCGGGCGCTTCTAAACTTTCCACCGCACGCGCGCCAATGGCCGGGTATGCGAACGATTCCAGCATCCAGCGGGTTTTCTTCATTGTGGTGTGCGTGAGCTTGGCCTCTTGTTTGCTCAGCCAATCCAAGGCTACCGCCTGAAAGGTGCGTTCGCTGCGTGTGACTTCGATCACTTCAGCGGCAATCACGGCGGCTTTGGCTTCTTTGCGCCTAGCGTTCGGGTCAATGCCGCTTGCCAGCGATGCACGCGCGTTCTCAGCGGCCCGGCGGGCGTCGGCTAGGCTTAGCTCTGGATGTACGCCAAGGGCTAGCAGTTTTTGCAGGCCGCCAAAGCGATACGCCATGCGCCAGTAACAAGCGCCGTTTGGCTTTACCAACAGGTACAGCCCTTGGCCGTCCGCCAACTTAAAAGGGGCTGCGCCGGGCTTGGCTTTCGCCTTGATAGTGACCGGCGTCAATTTCTGCGTGACTTTCGCCATTGTTGGTACCTATTTTGTTGGTATCGGCAAAATCGCCGTGATACCAACAAATGTACCCGCATCTTTGCTCGGATACCATCAAATCAGCTTGTACGCTGTTGGACACTAAACCCATAAAAAAACCCGCTGTTATGCGGGTTTGTGGACTTCACTGGACGTTGTCGAATGGGTTTATGGTGCCCCGAGCAGGAATCGAACCTGCGGCCTTCCCCTTAGGAGGGGGACGCTCTATCCACTGGGCTACCGGGGCCAGCTCCATAGTGTACGAGAAAGCAGTTCTCAATGGCTTCTACCCCCCCACGATTTTTGCTTACTTGAAGCGGAATTCCGCAGTGATGGAGATCGCGGGAAAATCGACGGCAAGCGTCTGACTGGTTGTAGTCGCGGAGGC
>JAYUUS010000256.1:0-25631 GCA_043754435.1 Rhodanobacteraceae bacterium | reverse complement strand
GCATACCGAACCCGGCCTAGTGCCGGGTTTTGTGTTTGTGTGCAAAAGAAAAAGCGAAACATGGACTAGGACGCAGCAGCAGGCCAGGCCAAAACGTCAAGGTACCTTTGGCGGTTTGGCTGGGCGGGCACGGTGCTAAATCCGCAGCTTCTGAAAATTTTCCGATTTTACCCTAGGCCGCCGCCGCCGGTTTTTCACGTAAAACCAATGCCAGCATGGCTTTAGGCGCTGTTTTAGAGCGATATTTGACTTCAATTGATGCGCCTTGATGCTTTAGTTTTAACCTGGAACGTGCACTTTAAGCGCTCGGAGGCAGTCGCAGTCAAAATGCGCCTAGCAAGCCCCTTGAGTGTATATATCCAGGTATATCCAGTTATATAAAGGAGAAACAACCTATCAAAAGCCTATAGTAACGGGCTTTTGACTGTAAATGATTGTACCCGTGGGGACGCCACTTCATTTAAATATAAGTTATTGAAGTAAATGTTAATTAAAAAGCTCCTAGAGGAGCTTTTTTGCTGGGCGTAATAATTACCTCTTAACTTGCAGCGCCCGTAGGTTTCGGTGGCGTAGGCGGCGTAGGTAGGGGCGCAGGCGCAGCCTTTTCGCTGGTGGATTTTTCTACTGCTGCGGTTTTATCCGGCACCTTTTCGCCTGAACTCGGATTTGCAGCCGCCTCAGATTTCGTTGCATCGCCACTCGCAGCCTCAACCAGATTGCGCTTGGTATCGCCTTCTTTTTTAAAATCGGTTTCGTACCAACCTGCACCTTTCAAACGAAATGCCGCCGCAGTCATGCGCCGGACTACCACAGGATTTGCACAGTTGGGGCAGGAATCTGGATCGGGATCTGAGCTTTTTTGCAACTCATCCCACACATGGCCGCAACTGCGGCATTCAAATTCATAAATAGGCATATTGAAGCGTCGACTCAAAATTGCGTGGGCCTTAAGTTTAGGCGTAAGCGAGTCATTAGCGCCCAAACCAACGCTTTGCGCTTTAGCGGTGGTTGGGTTCTAAATGGCACTCAACGCTTTGAAAGTTCATCAAAGCGTACATTTTTCCCGCCACTGCGCTGTATTTCCGCTAAAACCCGCGCTACCGCTTCATAGGAGGTATTGGGGTCGGTGCGCAAATTGAGCTCAGGCGGCTTTGGCCCTGCGTTTGCAGTTAGGATCAATCCCGACAAAGCGCTCAGCGTGATGGGTACTCCGTCTAAAAATAGCAGGGCGCTGTTGCCAGCAGGTGCAATATCCAGCGTCATCAGCGGTGGCGGGTCGAGTGACTTGCCTTTCCCAATCGATGGAATACGCGCCATTGAAATATTGAACGGCATCGGTGCGCTAATCATAAAAATGATGAGCAGCACCAACATGACATCGACTAAGGGCGTGGTGTTAATATCGCTAATTGCGCCGGCTGAATTGCCCGCTGTGTGGTAACGCTTCATCGCCTAGCCCTCCATCGTGAAAGTCACTCTGCCACGGCCCCAGCCCGGCATGGCTTGCCCGTTCTGCTCTGGCGCTTTAAAGCGCCAATAGCGTTTGATGTGGGACAGCGTACTGCGGTCCAGCTTGCGGTTGCCGGAGCTTTTCATCAGGGTGATTTCTTGTGCCGTGCCGTCAACGCCCACTAAAACGCTGAACTCGACTGCGCCGGAAAATCCTGCGCGAACTAGCTCTGGTGGAAATTGCGGTGGCGGCGAGCGCAAGACTTTCAAAATCGACTCACTCCCGTTGCCACTAACCGTGGCTGGTGGGTCAACAATCGTGGGTGCAATCACGCTTGGGGTGGCCATCTCGGGACTCAGTTCGCGCGTAGTTGCAACTAAAATAGAGGCCTCAATCGGTGGAGAGATAGGCTGCCGCGTCGCTACAACAGGCTGCACCTTAGGCATAAGACGAACGGGCGGCGTTTCTGGCGGTTTCGGCGGCGGTGGCGGTGCTTTGTTGAATTCGACCCATGCCACCTCGGGTGGGGGTAATGCAATCGCGGCGATTGGCGCTGATGGCAAAAGCATGACGCCAAAAACCAGCGTGTGCGTTATCAATACCGCACTCATTGCTAAACTTCGTTTCAAATCAATTCGACCCAGAAGGCCGGATTTAGCACTTTTGCCGGCGCTGGCGGTGGCACTTTGCGCCGCATCTGGATGCCTTGCTTGGAATTGGTTCGTTTTCATGGTCGCGTCCCTCAAACCGCACGATGGTGTGCGGGTTTAAGTTTGCGTATTCACACAAGCTATCGCATCCGGCGCACGGCGGAACGTATTTAATCCGCAAGTACCATAGCAGCTATGACTTTAAGCCTAGGACTTAAGTACCACCTACACTACCGGCGGAACCTGTGGCGGCAAATCGCTCGGTAGCGTCCAACCCAACTCGGTAAATACCACGGTCAATTCCGAATCAATCGGCGCGGTAAGCTCAACGCGTTCGCCGCTCGTTGGGTGATCGAAACTAATCCGCCATGCGTGCAGTAACAGTCGATTAAGGCCGAATTTGTCCCGGAAAAGGCGATTGTGATCGCCTTTCCCATAGCGCACGTCGCCCACAAGTGGGTGGCTTAAAAACTTGAAATGCCGACGAATTTGATGCATGCGGCCGGTTTCCGGCGTCGCTTCAATCAAACTGTAGCGCGCCTGCGGATAGCGCCCCATGGGTACGGGCAGGGCACATCGGCCCAGACAGCGAAACGTCGTACGCGCGGGTTTCACGACCCCGTTGGTGTCAGGCAGCGCTTGATCTATTACGCCTTCTTGCGGTGCCCAACCGCGCACCACCGCCAGATATTTTTTCCGCACGCTTTGCGCTTCAAACTGACCGCAGAGTTTCGCCGCAGCGATTTTGCTACGGGCAAAAAGCAGCACGCCCGAAGTAGCCGCATCGAGGCGGTGTACGGTAAAAACCTCGCCAAATTCTTCACGTGCATGCGCGACGGCGGTATCTTCTAACGGGCCGGTGTAGTCACTTTCGTGCACGGCCAAGCCAGATGGCTTATCGAAAGCGATCAGGGTGGTATCTTGATGGAGTACTTGTAGCTTCATATGCAGGCGGGCGCCGGGCGGTAGAGGGAGAGCCCTGTTCAGCCCGCTAGTGTGACAGAACGCAACAAAATTTGAAAGAGTAATGCGTATTTAACGCGAAATGAGCTTGAACATGGCACGCATTCCTAGTCGAAATTAAGAATTATTGCGATGGCGTTGTCGTAGCGCCGGCACCATTGCGCTGCATTGTGGCCATGCCATCGGCGGCTACTTCTCGGTTACGCTATTCTGTGAAATACTTTCAAAAAGCCCGCTTGGAACAAAAAATCATGAGTAATAATCAAGTCGTTTTATATACCAACCCGATGTCGCGGGGGCGTATTGCACGCTGGATGCTAGAAGAAATCGGCCAGCCTTATAAGACCGTGCTGCTGGATTACGGCACAAGTATGAAAGCGCCCGAGTATTTGGCGATCAACCCAATGGGTAAGGTGCCTGCGATTACGCATAATGATGCGGTCGTGACTGAAAATGCCGCGATTTGCGCGTATCTGGCCGACGCTTTTCCAGCTGCCGCGTTAGCGCCCGTGCCAAATGCGCGTGCCGAGTATTATCGCTGGCTGTTTTATGCGGCTGGCCCGGTCGAGCAGGCGATCACAAATAAATCCTTAGGGTTTGAGGTGCCCGAAGGTAAATCCATGATGGCGGGCTATGGCAGTTTTGCTGCAGTGATGGACGTTTTGGAAATAGCGGTGCGCGGCAAAAATTTTATCGTTGGCGATCAATTTTCTACTGTCGATATCATTCTTGGGTCACAAATTGGCTTTGGTTTGATGTTTGGCAGTATTGAGAAGCGTCCTGAGTTTGAACGCTACTGGGCAACGCTGGCTGCACGCCCCGCGCGCGTACGCGCGGAAGCGATCGATAATGCGTTGATGCCGGTGCGGACTTAATCTATGCCCATGCGCTCAGGCTGAGCGCCTTTTGGTTTGCGTTAGTTTAGCGAGATCAATGTTTTCAAAAGCGCACAGTTCTTTCAGACCATACTCCATCACCGCCCGGGCGTGGCCGGTAACGCGCGCTAACAGTCGGTGCATCCCAGCGTCTTTTTCGTTCTTGTTCTGGCATTGCGCCGAGTAGGTCTCAAAAGCGCTTAATGCCAGCACCAGATCGGCGACTTGATTCGGACACTCACATTCCACGTTGCTGGGAATATCTTGCAATGCTGCAAGCATATAGTCGTTGAAGCGTCGCATGGGGGCTGGTTGTTCAATACGCAACAGCCCCGATTCTGACGGCGCTGGAGGCGATGACAACGATATTGGCGCTTGGGTCAAGTTTTTCACAATAAGGCTCAGCATGTTCGAGCGCAACGAGCGCGCACTCACCGGTGCGCGCAGCATCTGGCGTTTCTGGCCCGCGCGTAAGCGCTCAATCGTTTCCCACTTGGCAAAAGAATATACAACCAGAGTCAGCTCGGGCCGCAGGGCACGCTCCAGCTCGCCAAGCATCTGATCAGGTAGGTCGCCAAGCAGCGCTAAATCGACGACCAGCGCATCAATTTTAACCTTGCCAGCGCCCGCCATAAGAACGGAAAATTGGTCGCTTGCCAAGGCAATGTGCATATTTTTCTGATCACCGTCTGCGGCGGTAGTCTGCAAGTACTGGGGCAGGGACGTGTGGAAAATCGCCAAGTTTACCATAGAGAAAAATCGCCTTTACGCAGGTCTAAAGTATTTCAGAACGGCCGTCAAACGCCGGTCTTGCAAATGTGAATTAAGAAATAGGTGGGTTAACGGAAATGCTGTTTGCTAGCAGTATTCATGAAACTATATAAATGCTCGTCCATACGATGTGAAGCCTACCCCTGTTTGAATCTGCTTATCGCCACGGCACCGGCATACTGGACACGCTGCGCCCCGCATCAATCGTAAAAGTCGAGCTTAAATTGGGCTGATTTGCGCTGCCTTCACGGCGTTTGATCTCCAGCACGATTGGTGTTAGCTCGGCGACTTGTGCGTCAACGCGTGCGCGTTCGTAATAGGTGAGCGATGGGCCTTGCGCGATCATATTGAGCTGGCTCAGCGCATCCTCTAATGCGCCGCGTAATGCCGTCGCGCGCGCATAGGCTTCGCCTGCGCGCACCGGGTCGCCACTGAGCTGATAGGCGCGCCCTAGCGCCTCAAAAAGCGCTGGATCAGAGTCAAACGCGGTAACCAAGTCGCGCAAAATTGCCAGTGCCGTGCGGGCATCGGGCTTGTTGCCTAGATCAATCAGCGCCTGCGCATAGCTGGCACCGACCACGCGATGCTTCGGGTAAGACTTCATCAATGCCGCGAATTGCGCACGCCATGCGAGCTGATTTTTCGCGCTTACTTGGATTTCCGCGTTCAGCAGTGCGCGCGTCAGCTTAAGCTCAGCCGTATCAGGCAGCAGCGCTGCTAACTCCAGCGCACGTTGAATATCGCCCGCCCGTGCGCTGGCTAATGCGAAGCCGTAGTTAATCGGCGCGCTGCTGACACCCCCTCGGGTGCTAATTGCATCAAGATAATGCTGCTTGAGCAGTGTCGCATCGCTGGATTTCAGCACCCGCACCCGTTCGCGCATCAGTTGAAACACCAGATCGTGCTGCACAACGGGCTGCTCCAATAGCTGCACCGCGCGGGATTTAGCTTCCGCAATCCGCGTCACGGAAATCGGGTGCGTTTGCAAGTATTGCGGCACCTGCGCGCCGCCACTGGAACGAAACGTGGCCTGCATACGCTCAAACATTCCGGCCATCGCGGTGACGTCAAAACCCGCCTTTTTGAGGGTCTGAATGCCAATACGATCCGCCTCAAATTCGTTGTCACGGGTAAAATTAATTTGCAGCTGCTGCATCAATGCACTGCCGCCCATCAATACCGCTGCGACCGGGTCGATCGTTTCTGGATTGTTTAGGTTAGGGCCCCTATTGTTGCTTTGCGATGCGGCAGCGGCGGCAACCGCAAGCGTGCCCAACATGACCGGCAAGCTTGCCTTTTTCGCGCGCTCTAAGGCTCGCACCGTATGTTTTTGCGTGACATGCGCTGTTTCATGTGCAAGTACCGCTGCTAACTCACTTTCATTGCCCGCGCGCATCAGCAGGCCGGTGTGTACCGCAATGAGGCCACCAGGCACCGCAAACGCGTTAAAACTATCATCGTTAATCAACACATAAGTGAAGTTTTGATCGGGCGCTGAGCTTGCTTCCGACAGACGCGTACCTAAAGTGCGCAAGTATTCATCAACTTGCGGGTCTTCAACCAACACCCCGGCATTGCGCATTTGCCGCAATACCGATAAACCATAGTAATGCTCGTCTAGCTCGCTAACGCCCGCGTTGGCAGAGCGGCCAAAATCTGGCAAGTCAAAATCTTTTGCGCATACGTTGCCCAAAACGCCGATCAGAATCGCAAAAATCACGATTGATTTGATGCGCAACAGCGACTGACGTCGCGCCAATATCGAATTAGTTTTCATCTCGCTACGCTACACCAAATCAAAGCTGGGGCTGTTAACGTGAACTCAACCTACTTTTTCACCGACTTCAATAAGCAACAGGCTGAGTACGCGCAGCTGGAACTTCTGAAATCTAAGGGGTTTTTGAAAGCGTGCGGCTTTATTGGGCTATACGGCAATGCATCAGCCTTGGCAGCGGCCGATCTTGATGTGCAAAACTTAAGTATTTGGCAAACTCTGTCAGCGTATCGAGAAGTGTATGTCTGCCCATCGGCCGCAGCGCGGCGCGGCATTGACACGGCGCATGCACATCCACCACAGGCCGGCCTGCGCTGGCTAAGTCTTGCGGGCATGTTAGAACGCATTGCACCCAAAACGGGCGCGTCGCTGGGCGTGCGTTTAAGTTCCGATACCGATCTGGCGCGCATAGAAGCTTTGGAGCTGTGCTTAGCGGCGCTGGCATTAGATTTTAGTGTGCAATTGAGTTTGCACGGCGCGGGTATTTTAGGGTTACAGCGATCACGGGCGCGCACGGGCGCAAAGGGTTATGCAAGTCTTGCACTGTTTGGCCTAGCCCATGCGTTGATTGCGCCATCGGAATTGAGCGCGCTCGCGCCAAACACACTATTACCCGATTCCTTGAGCCTGCCCTGGCAGCTTGGCGAAGCGGCTAGGGTAGCGCTCATGTTCGACTTTTAGGTTTCAGCCCCAGCGTTTACTGGCCCAGTGCGCGCAGCGAGTGCTTGCACAATTTTGCTCAAGGCACGAACTTCACCTTTTAATTGCGCGATTTCATGCAGTAAATCGCGCTCAATTTGGCGCTCCTCGGTTTCCACAAACATTGCCGCAAGTGAGGCGGTAACCAACGAAAGTACGGCCAATCCTAAAAGCACCACCAAAACCGCAAATAGCCTGGATGCGTGTGTCGTCGGGATAATATCCCCGTAACCAACGGTTGCTGCCGTGGTAAATGCTAGCCATAGACCGTCACTGAAAGTATGCGCTCTGGGCTCTAGCAGCCAAAACCCTACGCCACCAAAGCCTAAAATCAAAAGGCATAAAAGCAGTGAGTAAACCAAGCCTCGGCGTGTGATTAAGCGTTTTCGAAGCCGATTTTTCATACCTTAATACTACCAGCATCCCAACATAACCGGCTAAGGACATGCCACCGGGTTGTGAAGTCCACTTCTTGATTGACGAAATGGGACTTCGTATTCGCGGAAATTTGCAATTGGAAACGAAGGTTTTGCGCACAGACCGCAATAGACTCAGGACAAGGCGCTTCGCAATGCTTTTGCTTGTAAAACACACTTAATTTTGGCCGAAGTAAATTGTTGAATGCTTGGGTCAACGAATTTCATCCTGGTACGTTACAACTTTTGAAGCTGCAACAACGACGATTAAAAACCGCATTCCGACCCAAAACTGTCCAATCCAAAACTAGAGGCAAAAAAGCATATGAACCTGCTCGCCCTGCGTGAAAAACTGGCGCTCTCGGCCCAAACTATGGTTGAGGCTGCGCCCTTAACGCCACCCGATCCGCTGGTGCACTTCATGAACCGCACCAGTTTTGGTATCCGCGAGGCGGAATATCGTGCAGCTGCGGCGATGGGTTATGGCGCTTTTGTTGAGGCGCAACTGGTTCCTAAAGCTGTCAATGCCGCTGCCGTAGAAGCGGCGATTGCGGGCGCTTTGCCAAGCATCAAAATGACGGGTGCACAGCTCTATGCTGCTTATCCGCCTGCTGATAACAAAGACTTCGTAGCACTCAGTGAATTGCGCACGGCAACCATGCTGCGGCAAATTTTTAGCCCGAATCAACTGTTTGAGATGATGGTGGAGTTTTGGACCAACCATTTCAGTATCGAACATGTCAGTGGTTTTGCTCGCATTGCAAAAACCATTGATGACCAAGATATTCGCCGCAATGCGATGGGTAAGTTCAAAGATTTGCTCAACGCCAGCGCGCGCAGCCCGGCGATGCTTTTCTATTTGGATAATTACGTCAACGTTAAAAACGGCGCGCAAGAGAACTACGCGCGCGAGTTGCTTGAGCTGCACACCCTAGGCGTGGATGGTGGCTACGCTGAGGTAGACGTCAAAAACGTTGCGCGTGCCTTTACCGGCTGGAGCTTCAATCGCACCCAGATTAGCTTTCAGTTTGTGGCCCGCAATCACGATACCGACGCTAAAGCTGTCCTGGAATTAAGCCTGCCGAAAAATCGCGGTATGGAAGACGCGCAAGATGTGCTGGATATGCTGGCGAAACATCCGTCTACCGCGAAATTCATCGCCACCAAACTGGTGCGGCGTTTTGTCAGTGATGCACCGCCAGAAAATTTGGTGAAAAATGTGCAGGCCGAATTCCTACGCACTGATGGCGATGTGACCGCTATGCTGCGCATGATCTTTAACTCGGTGGAGTTTGTCGCCAGTGCAGATTTAAAGGTCAAGCGGCCGCAGGATTATGTGCAAAGTGTGTTGCGCGCCACCGAGGCGCGCATTACCGGCACTACCTACGTGCGTGCGCTGAACAGCGTATACGAAGGGCTAGGGCAGGTCTGGTCTAATTGGCCCTCGCCGGATGGCTATCCAGATGTTGCAAGCTATTGGATCAACACCACCGCATGGTTAGGCCGTTGGAATTTTGTCTTTGCCGCACTGGAAGGGCGTTTGGATCGCGGCATTGTGATTGACCTTAACGCACTGGCGGGTACGGCGAAAACAGCCGACGTACTGCTGGATCGCTTAAGTGAGCGCTTACTGCGGCGCAAGCTCAGCCAAGCGGATCGCATCACCTTTTTGAACACAGCCTCGGCTGGCGCAAGCCCTACCGCCGAGTTGCGCGCTGACGTAATCACTACCCGCACGCGCGAGATGGCGGCGGTTTTACTGAGTTCGCGCTACTTCAATTACCGCTAATGTAACGATCGCTAATCCACCTTTGCTAATCCACGCCTCATTCGGAGATTCCTATGTCCACTTCTTTACGATCTGCAAAACTAGATTTTGGCAACGTGCTGCGTCGCGATTTCTTGAAACTCACCGGCATGGGCGCAGCCGCACTCGCGGCCGGCCCAAAGATCGCTTTTGCGGCCGACGCAAGCTCGCGCAACACCGATACCCTAGTCGTGATTTTTCAACGCGGCGCCATGGACGGGCTGAACGCAGTCGTGCCTTATACCGATGCCGATTATTACACCCAGCGCCGCACCATTGCGGTGCCTAAACCTGATGCTGCGGCGGGTGCCTCGATTAGCTTGAACAACCAGTTTGCGCTCAACCCGGCTCTAGCGCCGCTCAAGCCCATTTGGGATCGCGGTCAGCTTGCCATCGTGCATGCAGTTGGTTTGACCACGCCAAGCCGTTCGCACTTTGATGCGCAAGATTTCATGGAACGCGCTTGGTTGGAAAAGGGCTCGGTCAACAGCGGCTGGCTCAATCGCCACTTGCTCAGCACCGCGCGCAGTCAAGACGTTACCTTTAGGGCGATTGCGGTCGGCAAAGCTGTCCCCCGAAGTATGTCCGGGGCATCGCCAGTCGTTGGCATCAGTTCGATTGCAAGTTTTGGTTTGAACTCGAACTCGACGCGCGAAGATGCGCTGTTGCAGTCACTCCAGCAAAGCTTCAGCGGCACCAGCTTGCTCGATAGCACCGGTAATCGCACCTTCGCCGCGCTGGATCAGCTGGCGGGCAAAAACCCAGGCGCGATGGCGGTGGAAAATAATGCGGTTTATCCAAACACCAGTTTTGGCAATCAAATGAAAGACTTAGCGGCCTTGATTAAAAGCGGCATCGGCGTGGAAGCTGCCAGCGTTGATATTGGCGGCTGGGACACCCACAATAATGAAGTGAACGAAATCAATGCGCGTTTGGACGATCTTGCAAAAACGCTCGCGGCGTTTAATACCGATCTGGGCGCGCGCATGAATACGGTGACGGTGTTGACGATGACTGAATTTGGCCGACGCGTTGCCGAAAATGGCTCACAAGGCACCGATCATGGGCGCGGCAGCTGTATGTTTGCGATGGGCGGCGGTGTGATTGGCAAGCAGGTTTATGGCAATTGGCCGACCCTAGCACCCGCGCAACTTGAAGGCGGCGACTTACGTGTCACGACCGACTATCGTTCAGTGCTGGCCGAGGCTTTGAGTAAACGCTGCGGCAATGCCAGCAAATTGGCGGAGGTGTTCCCAGGCTTTACCGGGCAGGCGAGCAGCGGGCTTTTTGCTGCACGTTAACTGGCTCAGTTAACAGCGCAAGGCGCGCACCTATTGCGCGTTGTGCAAAATAAGCAAGCGCTAAATTTGCGCGCTAACTCCGCTTCGCCCTAGCCCGCAAAAACCCACCAAAACCCAGCTGGTCAAACAAGACGTCAATGCGTTTGGGATCGACGGCTTTGCGCGCCAGTTCAGTAATTTCTGGCACTGGCGCGTCGCGCGCGATGCGGGTGAGTTGATAGGACATGCGCGCACTGTGCGCGTGCTCACGCAGTTTTACGCCAATGCCTTGCGCACCGCGAATACGTAAAAATTCAACTTCCGGCCAACGCGTGAGCACCGCCTCAAGCGAACCAAAGTGCTGCATCAAGGCGGCAGCGGTTTTCGGGCCAATGCCGGGGATGCCCGGAATGTTATCCACAGCATCGCCGCTCAAAGCCTGTAATTCGGCCATTTGCTCTGGATGTACCCCATGTTTTTCGATCACCGCAGCAATGCCATAGGGCGTATTTTTGCCATAGTCCCATTGGTGAATATTGTCATTGATGAGCTGCGCTAAATCTTTATCGGCGGAAACGATCATGCCGCTCCAAACCTTGCTATCTAACAAATTCGCGCCGCCCGCAGTTAGATCTCGATTAGCAATGTTGAGTTTTTCAACTAGAGAGCCAATTAGATCGTCGGCTTCAAAACGCTCGTGTGCTAGCGCCTGAAAACCCAGCGCTTCAACAACGTCTTTGCAATAAGAAAACTGCCGCATCAAATCTTCCGTGGGTGGTTCGCGATTTGCCTTGTAGTTTGGATATAGATCGTGGCGGAAGTTGTGCCCCAAAGATTCATCAAAACAGACCGCAAGCTGTGCTGGCTTGGCTTGCTCAATAAGCCCTAGCAAAGTGGTAGTAAAGCCATGCACCGCGTGCGTTGGCCAGCCTTGGCTGTCCGTCCATTCCGGTGCGTGCGCATGGTAAGCCCGAAAAATATAGAGGCTGGCATCCAGCAGGTAGGTGGTCATGTGGTGCCTTTTTTTTCAGTCGCGGCGATTTTGGCCTGCGTTTTTTTTGCCTGTTCCAGCATTTTTGCGTACTTTAGAAATGCGTAATGCGCCAATTCAACGCTGTTGATATAGCCCGCCCAGCCATTTAAAAACTGACGGCGCAATAGGTAGGCACGAAAAAAATACCAGACAGGATAGAGCGTGAGTCGAAATGCGCCCGCAAAGCCGTTGAGCGGGCTTTTCGCCAGCGCGGCCAAACTGGAGTATTGATTGAGCTTAGTCAACTTTTGCTCAATACTGCGATCACCCTCGTGGATGATATAGCCCGCCAAATCAACGATTTTTCCGGTCACCAACACACTTTCGTGCACGGCATGACCACTCATCCGTGCTTTACGCCGGTCAAACACGCGCAAAAAGCGGTTATGTTTGCTAAAAATATGCTGATAGCGCCAGAAAATCAGTTCACGCCGTTTCAGTCGAAAACCGGCAATCGCTAAAGTTTCCGGCGCTAAGGTTAAGGTGGGCAGAGCGGTGCAAATAACCTGCTGCGCCGCCTCATCAAGCGCTTCATCAGAATCCAGCAAGACGATCCAATCGGCTGTAGCCAAAGCGATTGCCGCCGCTTTTTGGGCGCTGTAGCCAGCAAAGGCTTGCACATAAAATCGTGCGCCAAAGGACTCCGCAATTTCGCGCGTGCGATCCGTGCTGCCGGAATCCAGCACCACGATTTCACTGCAGATCGCTTTTAAGGACGCCAAACAGGGCTTTAAGGTCTGGGCATTATTGAACGTGGTTACCACGCCCGCGATAGGGCTATTAGGCGCGCTCATAAGACTGCATCGTCTGCGCCATCAAGATTGGCGCTCAGCAGGGCCATCAGCCACCACAGCATACCGGCCCAAAACGACGAATACAGCGCACTGTGGGTATTTATTGGAAAGCTAAGTACAATGAGCGCGCAGCCATACGGCCAAGCATGGGCGCGCTGCGCCGGGCTTGCACGGCGCCAAGCACGCACCAGTAAAAATATCGCAAATGCCCACAGCAATAGTCCAATCAGCCCAGTTTCGGTCAAAATTTCTAAAAGTAATTGATGTGGATGGTTAGCGCCTATTGCTTGAGCATCCGCATTGCCTGCGGCAGGAATTGTGTGTACCCACGGATCACCCGCTTGCGCAAACTCAGGGTAGGCATAGCGAAAGGCGCGCACGCCAACGCCGTTAATAGGGTGCGCCACCGCCATACTGACGGCGGTTTTCCAGATCGGTACGCGCCCGGCAAGCGCAAAATCGGCCGTTTGTAGATCAAAAATGGCCATCGTGCGTTCCACGCGCTGTGCGAAACGGCTGTTGGTGGCATTGAGAATCACAGCCAGACATATTGCTGTGCTTAAGCCAAACAGCAAGCCTAGACCGACCTTGCGCAGGTTATAGCCGCCAAGTTGCAATCCCCACAGCACACTGACCAGCGCAAACATCACCCAGCCAGCGCGCGCGCCAGCGAGCAAAATGACGGCGGCAAAAATCAGCCAAACCGCAAACAAACCCACAAATCTCAATTTCGCGCTAAACCATGGCGGCCTAAACCGCTGCGCCACAAACAGCGCGATTGGTGCTAGCGTCGCAGTCACCAAGCCTAGTTTTAAATTGTCATCGCCAAAAACACCGCTGATCCGATCTGCATTGCCACGGCCACCTAAACTAAAACCGCTCGTTGCTTGCACCAAGGCATCAACACACCAAATACCGAGCGTTATGCCCGCGAGCTTGCTCAAAAAAACCCGCTGTGCGCCGCTTAATTGGGCGGCGGCAATAATCAGCGCAGCAAAGCGAATGCCACCAAAAGTCGCAACTAGGCTGCCTTTTAGTTCTGCTGAATCCATGCACGAGATCAGCTCTGCGGCAAAAATAGCCGCCCAGCAGGCAAGCGCTGCCTTGGCAGCACGTTTTGACGTAACAAAAGCCGCCTGCAATGCCGGTGTTTTCTCTTTTTGCAATAAGCCGGCAGCCCAATAAATGCCGCTTGAAATCAAACAAAAAACGATGCCCAGCTCGCTTAGGCGGGCAAAAGGTAGAAGTAAGATAAATGCCGATAAGCCAATGACCGCGCAACGTTGGGCTATTTGGTTTGCTAAGTTAGGCTGACTAGCCAAATTGGAATCGGTTGCGTGGCTGTGTTGGGGAAGAAAATTCATAGCCGAAAGTGTCGCATGCGCGCCCTGGATTTGCGCATAACCATCACCAAGCCTATAAACTCAGTCTTCACGGCAAGCTCATCGGCAGCGCAAGTTCACAAAAAGCGCAATGTCTATGCATTTTGAGTATCTTGATTTTTGATGCTTTTCCTTAAGTTACTGAACATGGCTACCAGAATAATGACCCGAACCAATGAAACCTAAGATGCAAGCGCTGAGTGCGCGGGGCATACGATGAAGCTGGCCGGTTATACGGTTCAGGAAGTCATCTATGCATTTGGCGACACGGTCGTCGCACGCGCGCAATCCGATACGGGTCAGCAGGTTGTGCTCAAGTATCAAAACAATAGCCAGCCCTCGCCGGATTTAAATGCCCGCTGGCAGCATGAATACGCAGTATTACAGTCCATTCAATCGAAATGGGTGATTAGTCCGCTCGCCCTAAAGCAAGTGGACTATACGTTAGTGTTGGTGCTAGAGGATTTTGGCACCTGCAATTTGGCGCATTTGGCGGGGCAAAATATTGATCTCGCGGATCGCATTGCTTTGGCGATACAGCTCAGCGAAGCGCTCAGCGCAGTGCACGAACATCGCTTAATCCACGGCGATATTTCCTCTAAAAATGTGCTGGTCGACAGTGTCGGGCTGCGCCTAAAGCTGTGCGATTTCGGTTTATCCACGCGTCTGGATCACGAGCAAAAACCCGGTAACGACGCGGTTTTGCGTGGCACGTTGGAATATATGTCGCCTGAGCAAACAGGGCGCACCAATCTTGATGTTGACTATCGCAGCGACTTTTATTCCTTGGGCATAACGCTGTACGAGCTGTTCTGTGGCCGCACGCCGTTCCAATCGAATGATCCAATGACACTGCTGCACGCGCAGATCGCAATCACGCCCACGCCGCTGCATATTTTGGACGCAGCTTTCCCCGAGACACTCTCGAAAATTGTACAAAAGCTGCTGTCGAAGTCTCCAGATGATCGCTATCAAAGTAGTTTTGGCCTGCACACCGATCTGAGCGAATGTGCGCAGCAGTGGTATCGGTGTCGGCGTATTGAACCGATGCTGCTGGCGCAAGCGGATATCCCAGAACGCTTTTGCATTGCCAATAAGCTTTATGGGCGGGAAGCTGAAACCGCCGCGATCGTAGCGGCATTTGAGCGGGTGAGTACTGGACGCGCGGAACTGCAGCTGATCAGCGGCTATTCCGGCATCGGCAAAACCGCGCTGGTAAGCGAGCTGCACCGCCCGATTATCGCTAGACGCGGCTATTTCGTGCGCGGCAAGTGCGATCAGTACAGCCGAAATCAGCCCTATGGCGCACTGATTCAGGCATTTCAACAGCTCTTGCGTCAGCTTGCCGCCGAAGGTGAACAGCGGCGCAGCTATTGGCGTTCAGAATTATTAGCAGCGCTGGGTGAAAACGCGGCGGCGGTCAATGACATCATTCCTGGCTTAGCGAGGCTGATCGGCACACCTGCGCCATTGCCGGTGTTGCCGGCTGTGGAAAATGAAAATCGCTTCCATATTGCGTTTTCGCAGTTTGTGAAAGCGCTCAGTTCACGTGTACATCCTTTGGTGGTATTTCTAGATGATTTGCAGTGGGCGGATACTTCAACACTCAAGTTGATTGAGCACTTAGTGCGCGTGGACGCTGAGCTGTGCATGCTGATTATGGGTGCGTATCGCGACAATGAAGTCGATGAGGCGCACCCATTGCGGCTGGCAATCAATGCCATGGAGCACGCACAGCTGCCGGTAGCACATTTGCGCTTGCGTGATTTGAGCGCGGCTGAGGTCAGTGAACTGATCGCCGATACCCTGCACAGCACGCCGGCAGAGGTAGCAACATTAGCGGCGTTGTGTTTGGAAAAAACTCAGGGCAATCCGTTTTTCCTCGGTCAATTCTTGCGTGCGCTGGAGCAAAACGGCGAAGTGCACTATGTGCGTAGTGAAGGGAGCTGGCGCTGGGACATTGGGCAAATTCGGCTGCGCGGCATGACCGATAACGTCGTCGAGCTGATGCTGGAAAAATTACGCACTTTGCACGCGGATACGCAAAACCTGCTGACTTTAGCCGCACATTTAGGCGACAGCTTTGATATGCGTCAACTCATGGCGGTCGGTGGTTTTGATGCGCAAAAGACCGCTGAGGTGCTCTGGCCCGCACTGCGCGCTGGCATGGTACTGCCTATCAACGAGGGCTATAAATTTTCGCAAAACCCGGAAAAGCTGAAAACGGCGTGCTACCGCTTTTTGCATGATCGGGTGCAGCAAGCCGCGTACAGCTTGACTAGAGACAGTGACCGTAAAGCCTTGCAGTTGCGCAGTGGACGATTGTTACTAGCGAACAGCACTGAAGTCGAACTCGAAGCGCGGTTATTTACGATTTTGGAACTGCTCAATGGTGCGATAGCACAAATTTGCGAACCCGCAGAGCGCGAGCGCCTGCTGGAACTTAATATTCGGGGCGGCATTTGGGCAAAATCAGCCGCTGCTTTTCCAAGCGCAGCGAAGCTACTTGGATTCGCCAAGTCTTTGTCGCTCGAAGATGCGTGGGTTAGAAAGCCCGAGCAAACGTTGACGTTGTACAAAGAATTGGCAGAGGCGGAATACTTATCGGGTAATTTTGCCGCTGCCGAGTGCCTTTATCCTGAAGGTATTGCTGCCACCGATAATGTGATTGCCAAGGTGACTTTGTGCTTAGTGCAGGTCGATCAATATCACATTCAAGCGCGTTTCAATGAGTCTTTTCAGGTGTTACTGCTAGCATTGAATTTGCTTGGGCGAAGCTTTCCGGCTGATGAGGCTGCGGCCGGACAGCAGTTCCCCGCCGATTTTGCTTTGACCGAGCAAATGCTTGCGCGCTACAGCGAACAGCAGTTGCTGGCCGCCGCCGAGAATGCTGCGCCAGATTTCTTGATCGAAATGCGGATCTACTCGGCCTTATCCCACGCGACCTACCAAAGCGGGCGCTTCAATGGTTTTGTGATTGATGCTTGCCGTATGGTGCAAACCACCTTGACGCACGGCCAAAGTGATCTTAGCTGTATCAGTTATGTCGCTTTTGTTACCGCAATGTCAGCGATGGGCCGGCCCTACACACAATGCTACGGTATGGGAAAACTCGCGTTGACGTTGGCGGAACGGCGCGAAAATAAGTATTTTCGGATGATCGTTTACCAATATTTTCCAGCTTTTTACCAACATTGGGGTGAGCCGCTGGCAAATTCATTCAGCTACATGGAAAAAGGTGCTGAGATTGGTCAAACGGGGATCAACCCGCTGTCTGCGGGTTACTGCGTGCTGCTTGGGTCAGTCAACAAGTTCGTACAAGGTATCGCACTGGATGAGCTGGAATTGGAGTGCGAGCGCGGCCTAAAATTTTTGCAAATTAGTCATCAGCCGAATACCGAAAACATGCTGCGCTATGGCGTGTTGCTGCCAGTGCAGGCGCTGCGTGGCAAGTCCTTACATGCTTTAAGTTTTGATACCGAGCAGTGCAGCGCTCATGAGTTTTTTAACGGCGACTACCAAAGTCCGTCAATCGTGCTGGCATTCTATAGCGGCGCGATGATTCGCCATGCGTATCTATTCGGCGAGCGTGCGCAGTGGCAGCAATGTTCCGCTAATTTGGCGATGATCAAAGCCTGCTTGCCGGATAGCCCGACGTGGGTCGAAGCGAGTTTTTACGTAGCGCTTGGCTTATTGCGTGAGGATTTTGTAGATCCCCAACAAACAGCCGAGCAGCACGAGGCAAATTTCAGTGCCGCGCAAGTGCACCTAGAACGTTTTAATATTTGGGCTGAGGGCTGTGAGGAAAATTTCCGGCACAAATATCTTTTGCTGGCCGCTGAGTCTGCGCGCATACGCGGCGACGATAAAGCGGCAATGGATTTGTACGCACGCGCGATTGACAGCGCAAAAGATGCAGATTATGCCGCTTGCGAAGCATTGGCAAACGAGCTGTATGCGCGCTTTTGGCTGGCGCTAAACCAGCGGCAATTGGCCAGCAATTTCATTCGCGAAGCGTATTTCCACTATCGCCGCTGGGGTGCGCTGGCTAAATGTCAGCAAATTGAGCAGCTTTGGCCCAACATAACTTTTCGTTTGGTGGAGCACCGCAGAACACTGGGAAATACGACTGCCACTTTTCGTAACGTCTCTGAGCAAACGGGATTGCTAGATTTGCAATCCTTACTGAAAGCGAACCAACTTATCGCAAAAGAAATTCAGCTCGACTCGCTGTTACAGAAAATGCTGGAGGTGCTGCTGGAAAACGCGGGTGCTGAGCACGGTGCGATTATTCTAGACGAAGACAATCATCTGATTGTGGAAGCTGCCGGCGGAGTAACGCAGGGGAATCGCGTCGTTTGCGAGCGCATCAGCAAACGCTTGACCGATTACGTGGGTAACGACCTGCCGATGCTGCCGCACACCATTATTGAATACGTCCGACTCACCCGCACGGCCCTGGTACTTAACAACCCCGCTGCAGACGAGCGTTTTTCGAGTAGTGTTTACCTACGCCAGCACCAACCGAAGTCGGTGATTTGCTTGCCCGTCATTACACAAGGCAAACTGGTGGCCTTGGTCTATCTGGAAAACAACCAGCTGGACAATGCTTTCACTGCCAAACAGCAAATGACGTTGGAATTACTGAGCGGTCAGGCGGCGATTTCCTTAGTCAATGCCCGCTTGTACGAAAGCCTGGAGCAAAAAGTGCTGCAGCGTACTGAAGAACTCCGTCAAATGAGCCTAAAAGACGGCTTGACCGGCATCGCCAACCGCCGCTCTTTCGATGAACGATTGAGCTTTGAGTGGCGCCGCAGCTTGCGCAGCGGCGAGCCGATTTCATTGTTGATGGTGGATATCGATCATTTCAAGCTGTACAACGACCACTATGGTCATCTTGAAGGCGATTACTGTATTACCGCCGTCGCCCAATCACTGCAAGGCGTGGTGAGTCGGACTGCGGATTTGGTAGCACGCTACGGTGGCGAAGAGTTCGCAATTTTGCTGCCGGAAACCAGTGCCGATGAAGCGAAGCACGTTGCTGAAATTAGCTTACGCAACCTCGCCGCACGCGCGATCCCGCACGCAAACTCAAGCGTTAGTGAGCACGTCACCCTAAGCATTGGCATCTGCACTTTGATTGTGACGCCCGATGCGCAAGCGGTAAGTTTAATCAGCCAAGCCGATCAGGCGCTGTATTACGCCAAGCGGCATGGGCGCGCGCAGTATTGCCATTTTTCTAGCCTAGAGTAGCGCCATAATTACGCTTGATAAGCCGCATAAAAGCGCAAACCACGCAACACCAAATCTTGGCTGTAAATCGGCGTAAGTCTCGCCAAACCGGGCTGCAGCTCCGCCGCCGCACCTCCGCTAATGATGAGCTTTGCCGCTGGCAAATCCTGTGCCACAGCGGCTATCAGCGCGACACAGGCGCGCACGCTGCCCGCACCGATGGCATCGGCCGTTGAACGCCCCAAAGATACATTCGAGGCGTTCACGAAAGGCAGTTCCGCTGTGCCATGATGCAAACTGGCGCGCATCAAACTTGGGCCTGGCACAATCAAACCGCCCTGATGTGTACTATTTGCGTCGAGCAGATCTATGGTCAACGCAGTGCCCGCCATCGCCACACACAAGCTTGAATCTGCGGCCAGTTCACGCGCGCCCAGCATCGCCAAAAAGCGATCTACGCCCAGTCGTTCGGGCGCTTCATAGCTATTTGTCCATCCAGCAAATTGCGCCGGGGTGCGCACGCGCATCACCGCGCTTCCCCAGCGCTGCTTGATTTCGGCGATTAAGTCATCGGCGTGCGTTCCCGCCACGCTTGCAAGCCAAACCTTTTTCGGGGGTGCTTCCAAAAACAGCGCATCCCAGATACCCGCGCCGTCGGTTGCCGAATGCGTGAGCGCCGACATCAGACTTGAATTTGGCTCGGGCTGACGCCAAGCCCATTTCAGGCGGGTATTGCCCAGATCGAGCAGCAGCTCATTATTCATTGGCATTTTTGCAAGCAGCCGCCCGCAGACTGTGAGCCTCGTCATTGCGAGCGCAGCGAAGCAATCTTGCTTTTAACTCGGCGCATGCTGAGATTGCTTCACTGCGTTCGCAATGACGATACGATACTCTGCGGGGTTGATGGAGCGCCGCCATTGGGTAGAATCACTCATCAAAGCGCAAATGCTTCACGCTTTTGCCATCGCGCTCGATCAGTTTGAGCGCTTCAATGCCGATTTGGATATGGATGTTGACGAAGCTCGTGGTGATTATCTTATCGCTTTCGGCGGTTTTGACGCCCTCGGGCACCATTGGCTGATCGCTCACCAACAGCAGTGCGCCGGTGGGAATTTTATTTGCGAAACCCACGGCAAACACCGTCGCCGTCTCCATATCAATCGCCATCGCGCGCGTGGTGCGCAAATACTCCTTAAATTCTTGGTCATGCTCCCAAACGCGGCGGTTGGTGGTGTAGACCGAGCCAGTCCAGTAATCGTGGCCCAAATCCCGAATCATCGTGGATACCGCACGCTGTAGGCTAAACGCGGGCAATGCCGGCACTTCGGCGGGCATATAGTCATCGCTGGTGCCTTCACCGCGAATCGCTGCAATCGGCAAAATCAAATCGCCGAGCTGATTTTTGCGTTTTAAACCACCGCATTTGCCTAAAAAAAGCACGGCTTTCGGGTGGATCGCGCTGAGCAAGTCCATAATGGTCGCGGCATTTGCGCTGCCCATGCCAAAGTTAATCATGGTGATGAAGCCGAAGGTCACATTCGGCATCGCTTTATCGCGGCCCTTCACTTGCGCACCGGTCATTTGCGCGAATAATTCCAGGTAGCCGCCAAAATTGGTCAGCAAAATGTAGGCACCGAAGTCTTTCAGTTCGGTGCCGGTGTAGCGCGGCAGCCAGTTGCTGACAATTTCATGTTTTTCTTTCATTTGCGTTCACTCGCTTCTTTTCTATTTTTCGTGCGCTATTCTCAGGGTTGAACTTACATTTTACAAAGAGCAATTAATCGATGAGCAAAAAACTATGTGCGATTACGATCTTGATCGCAACCGCTGCGATTTTGGCGCCGTGTACGGCGAGCCAAAACCGAACGAAACCGATACCCATTAGCATCAACGAAGCCCGCTATAAGGCGGATTTAAAAGAAATTTCCTCCGATCACTATGAAGGCCGTGGCCCGGGTTCGGTTGGCGAAAAGCGCTTCGTGCCCTGGCTGGAAGCACAATTTAAAGCGATTGGCTTAAGCCCAGGCAATGGCGACAGCTATCTGCAAGCGGTGCCAATGACCGAAATCACGAATGAAATTGTGCAGCCTTTAAGCTTTAAGCACAAAGGTGTAGTGACGACGCTCAAGCCTTTTGAGGATTTTGTGCTCAGCTCACGCGATCTAGCCGCACAAGTTAAATTGGCCGACTCTGAGCTAGTTTTCATGGGCTATGGCGTCGATCAGGCCAGCGAAAACTGGAACGACTATAAAGATGTCGATGTCAAAGGCAAAACTGTCGTGGTGCTCATCAACGACCCTGGCTTTCACGTAGGTGACAGCAGCTTATTCAACGGTAAAGCAATGACCTACGCGGGCCGCTGGGGCTATAAATTTGAAGAAGCCGCGCGCAAGGGTGCGATTGGCTGTTTGATTGTGCACGATGATTTGGGCGCGGCATATGGTTGGGACGTGGTCAAAAATGGTTCCGCTCGGCCCGAGTTTGAACTGCCTGTGAAAGCCGGAGAGCAAGCGCCGCTAGCGGTTCAGGGCTGGCTGAGCGCCGGTGCCGCAAACGCCTTATTCAGCAATGCTGGGCTGGATTTTATCGCGCTGCGCACGGCGGCAAACAAGCGCGGCTTCAAAGCGGTGCCGCTGAATACCACCGCAAGTGCGGTGATCAGGCACAAAATCCGCACTACTACCAGTCAAAACGTGATGGGGCTAATCAAAGGCAGCGAACACCCGGACGAAGTTGTGGTTTATACGGCGCACTGGGATCACTTAGGCCGCAATTTCGGCTTGCCGGGCGACCAAATTTTCAACGGCGCGATTGACAACGGCACCGGCGTTGCGGCGCTATTGGAAATGAGCCGCAACATTGTTCTGCAAAAGCCGAAGCGAAGTGTGCTGATGTTAGCGGTAACCTTGGAAGAGTCTGGCCTGCTGGGCAGCCGCTATTACGCGGAAAACCCGGTGTTTCCGATGAATAAAACCTTGGCTAATATCAATATGGATGCGCTGAAATTGATCGGGCCGAGCAAAGACGTCGAAGTGGTGGGCTTCGCCAATTCCGAACTAGAAGATATTCTGAAGCCCTTTGCCCGCGCCCAAAACCGCGTGCTGGTGCCTGAGCCTACCCCGGAAAACGGCTTTTATTTTCGCTCGGATCACTTCAACTTTGCCAAAATGGGCGTGCCCGCGCTGTATATCAAAACCGGCCAAACGCATGTGGAAAAAGGTTTTGCCTATGGGGCACAGTGGGCTAAGGACTACAACGACTTGCGCTATCACAAACCTAGCGATGAATACGACGATAAAGCGGACTACCGGGGCATTGTGCAAGATTTAGAGCTGTTAGTGCAGGTAGGCCTTACCGTGGCGAATGGCAAAACTTGGCCGAACTGGTATCCAAAATCGGAGTTCCGGGCGATTCGGGATGCTTCAATGGCGGCAAAATCAATAGCGGTCAAAACTGGGGCGGCAAAACAATGAATACTCTCGTTCGTACTCGCTTCGCACCCTCGCCAACAGGCGATTTACATGTCGGCGGTGCCCGCACTGCGCTGTTTAGCTATTTGGAAGCCAAACATCGTGGTGGTGAGTTTATTTTGCGCATTGAAGATACCGATTTAGAGCGCTCCACGGCCTCTGCAGTCCAGGCGATTTTGGACGGCATGCACTGGCTTGGGCTGCACCATGACGATGGCCCGTACTATCAAACCCAGCGTTTTGCGCGCTATCGGGAAGTGGCGGAAAAATTGCTGGGCGAAGGCAAGGCGTATCGCTGCTACTGCACGAAAGACGAGCTAGAAGTCATGCGCAATGCCGCTGAAGCCAACGGTGAAAAGCCACGCTATAACGGCTATTGGCGCGACTGCAGCGATGCACCGCCGCTGGACGCGAGCGGTACGCCGATCAAGGGCGTGATTCGGTTTAAAAACCCACAAACAGGGCAGGTGGTGGTCAATGACCGCGTGCGCGGCAATGTAATGTTTGAGAACGCTGAGCTCGACGATTTGGTGATTTGGCGCAGTGATGACGCACCGACCTATAACTTTGCCGTAGTCGTCGACGACGCCGATATGAGCGTGACCGACGTGATTCGCGGCGACGATCACCTCAACAATACGCCGCGCCAAATCAATATTTATCACGCGCTGGGCCTGACGCCGCCCAGATTCGCGCATTTGCCGATGATTTTAGGCCCCGACGGCGCAAAATTAAGCAAGCGCCACGGTGCCGTAAATGTGATGCAATATCGCAGCGACGGCTTTTTGCCACACGCGGTGCTGAATTATTTGGTGCGCTTAGGCTGGAGTCATGGCGATCAGGAAATTTTTTCGTTGGCGGAGATGATTGAGCACTTCAGCGCGGACCGCGTCAACCATTCAGCCAGCCGCTTCGATGTCGAAAAGCTGACCTGGCTCAACCACCACTACATCAAAACGCTAGCGCCCGAGGCCATTGTCGAAGAATTTCGCTGGCATTTAGCCCAGCAGGGTTTGCTTAAGGAAAACGGCCCGAGCGCGCTGGATTTAATTGTCGCCTTGCGCGAGCGCTGCCCGACCTTGAAAGAGATGGCGGAAAAATCAGCGGTGTGGTTTAAGCCAGTGGCAAGCTACGATGCGGCGGCAGTGGCTAAGCAAATTAACCCGGTATCGCTGGGCGCGCTGAAAACGTTGCGCAGTCACCTAGCCAATTTAAGCGAATTCACACCCGCCAGCATTCACGCGGTTTTGGAGCAAACCCTGGCCGAGCTTGGCATTGGCATGGGCAAATTAGGCCCAGCAACGCGCATTGCGATCACCGGCACGACCGTTTCGCCGGCGCTGGATCAGACGATTTATCTGGCAGGTAAAGCGGGTGCGCTGGCGCGTATGGATGCGCTATTGGCGGCGTTTGCGGGTTAGACGGGCTGAATCTAGTTTTAGGCTCATACTTGGGTGGAAATGCGCCCAGTTCAGGTTCATACCTCATTGGACAAGGCTTAAGATTGACAGTGCCAATGTAAGCAACGTAAAGTGTTGAGCTAGTGTTTTTTCATTTGGCAAGCATGTCTATACCCATTGTTTTACTCGCCGGAGGGCTTGGTACGCGCCTAGCCGAAGAGACCGAGGTGCGTCCTAAACCCATGGTGGAAGTGGGGGGGAAGCCGATCTTATGGCACATTATGAAGATTTTTTCCCACTACCAATGCAACGAGTTTTTCGTGGCACTAGGGTACAAAGGCGAAGCTATCAAGCGTTACTTTCGTGATTTTCAGCTGCTAAATGGCTCAATTACTCTGGATCTGGTTAACGGCCGCTTAGACCGCATGGTGCCGGACGATGTGACCGAGCAGTGGCGGGTGCACCTGATGGAAACGGGTGCCGACAGCAACACTGGTGGTCGTGTGTTGCGCTTAAAGTCCCAGCTTTCCGGCGGCACATTTATCGTGACGTACGGTGATGGCGTGGCCGATGTTGATATTGACGCCCTGTTGGCGTTTCATCGCAGCCATGGCAAGTTAGCGACGATTACTGCGGTACGTCCGCCCGCGCGTTTTGGTGCCCTGGTGTTCGATGGTGATCGAGTCGAGCGTTTCAGTGAAAAACCAGTTGGCGGCGAAGGCTGGATCAACGGTGGGTTTTTAGTGTTCGAGCCTGGCGTGTTCGACTACCTCACGCGCGGTGATGCGACGAGTCTTGAGGCAGATGGTTTGGAAGCACTGGCGGCTGTCGGGCAGTTAATGGCCTATCGCCACCCAGGTTTTTGGCAATGTATGGATACGATCCGCGATAAGACGCTTTTGCAAAATTTATGGGTAAACGGCCATGCGCCTTGGAAGCTTTGGTCGTGAGTATTGCCGTGGCAAGTAATTTTTGGCGTGATCGGCCGGTTTATGTCACCGGTGCGACCGGTTTGGTCGGGTCATGGGTGGTCAAGCGGCTGCTTGCAGCGGGCGCAGAGGTCGTTTGCTTGATTCGCGATTGGGTGCCGCAAAGTGAATTACTTAACGCAGGCGCGCTCAGCAAAGTGCGCGTTGTGCGCGGCGATATTTGCGATCAAGCGTTGGCTGAGCGGGTGCTGGGCGAATACGAGATTCGCACCGTAATTCATTTGGCGGCGCAAACGATCGTCGGTGTTGCCAACCGCAATCCCGTTGCCACGTTTGAGACCAATATTCAAGGCACATGGGCACTGCTGGAAGCGTGCCGACGCTCGCCTTTGGTGAGTGAAATTGTGGTGGCTAGTAGCGACAAAGCGTATGGCGATCAAGAACAATTGCCCTATGACGAAGCCACGCCGCTGGAGGGCAGGCATCCGTATGATGTCAGCAAGAGTTGCGCCGACCTGATTGCCTTGGCGTATGCGAAAAGCTATGGCGCGCCGGTTGCGATTACCCGATGCGGCAATTTTTATGGTGGCGGTGATTTGAACTGGAATCGCATTGTGCCGGGCACGATTCGCTCGCTGCTGCGCGGTGAGGCACCCGTTATTCGATCCGATGGCAAGTTTATTCGCGACTATTTTTACGTTGAGGA
>JAYUUS010000255.1:0-2817 GCA_043754435.1 Rhodanobacteraceae bacterium | reverse complement strand
AAGCGGGCCGAGCGGAAGTTCTAAAGCGAAGCGCTGTAGCTCGGCCCGCTTTTGGTATTCCGCTTGAGCGATGGGTTAGGCCTCACCACTTTGGACGCTCGACACCAAATGACAACGATTGACAACGAAACATAAACTGCTTTCATTGAACCTGCCGAAGCACTTGATTGGTAAAGCTCGCTTTGGCGATGAAAATTAAGAGTTTCCCACGCTACCCGATAAAGTGGCATTGCGCAACCTGGGCCGCGCCGGAAGACTGACTACGCGTCGCAGCACGCTGACGCGAAACGCCAACCACGAACTTGAATGACTTTCGTGGGGCAGCTACGGAAGCTGAAGCAGTAATTGCTTGCTTGTCGTTGTTGAGTGGGCACATAACTTCTCTGTTCCTGATTCCCATTGCCGATTCCCAGCGGGCCAATTTGTTGCGTCAGGCTTGACATGATTATGGAGCGCGGTCTTTTTTTTGACAACATGCAATTTCGCAAAAGCAACGCGCCTCCACTGTTTTGTTTTCACGGACGATGGCGGCGCACGGCTTTGAGAATGTGTGGCCTAACGTTTGAGCTAAGCGGATGCCAAAAGCGGGCCGGGCGGAAGTTCAAAAGCGCAGCGCTGTAGCACGGCCCGCTTTTGGTATTCCGCTTGAGCGATGGGTTAGGCCTCACCGATACGGAAGGAGCAGCATGATCTATGAAGAGCAAATTGTCGATGGCGTTTTGTGTTGGCGGATGTCTCCGCGAGACTGCAAAGGCTATGGAGACTGGGTTCAGAAATCGCCGCAGGAATTGACGGCGCTGGTGTTGGAGTTTAGGCGGCGTCAAGCGACCCAAGTGCCAGTGCCTCAGTATTTGCCGCCCTACCCCGCGCTGAAGCCGTATTGGGTGCCGGACGCGCCGTGGCAACCGCCTTTCGTGGTGACGTGAACTGCTGGTGAGCAGTGAGGCCTAACGATTGAGGTAACCGGCCTTGGCCGCCACGAAAGCAACGATGAACAACGAACGCATGCCGGCCAAGGTCCGGTTGACCGATGGGTTAGGGCGCTGGTTGAGAAACGTAAAGGAGTAAGCATGGGACGAGAAGTAAGGCGAGTGCCGGCCGACTGGCAACACCCGATTGACCCGAGCACCGGTGAACACAAGCCGCTGTATGACGGCAAGGACTACGAGCGCCTGGTGCGCGAGTGGAGCGAGGGTGCCGCCAAGTGGGATGAAGGCCTGCGCATGAACTACAACGGCGGGTGGCAGCCGATTGGTGACATTGCTGCGAAAACCTACGAAGAGTGGGATGGCGAGCGGCCTGCATCGGAAAACTACATGCCGAACTGGCCGCCCGAGCAGCGCACGCACCTGATGATGTACGAGGACACCAGCGAAGGAACGCCGATCAGCCCGGCCTTCGCAACGCCCGAGGAACTAGCCCGCTGGCTGGATGACACCAACGCCAGCGCGTTTGGCAACGATGGCGCCAGCTATGAGGCGTGGCTGCGAATTGCGCGCGGCGGATGGGCGCCGAGCATGGTATTCACGCCGGAAGCGGGCCTTCAAAACGGTGTGAGTGCGCTAGCGCCCTAACGTTTGAGCTAACCGGCCTATTGCGGCGGGCTGGTGTTTGGGCTAGGCTTTTATCGCCCAAATGCCAGCCCGCCGCAATGGGTCCGGTTGAGCGAATGGTTAGGCCTCGCTGGGCGATTTGCCGGGAGTCGGGTGTCCATTTGCTGATTCATATTCGGTCATGAATTTGTAGAGTGCCGCTACAAGTGGAGCGTCTCCGAATGCCTTTGCTGCAACCGTCGTGGCAATTATACCGCGATAAACATAATTCTCGGCGTCTTGTACGCAAGCGGCAACTCGCGGTGTTCCGCCCATGCCTGAGACATGAAAATGTGCTGGTTGTCCGCCGTACATATCCATTATATTTTCTGACGCTGCGTGAACATAGCCTGAGTACGCAGTACTGATGCTCTCTCCGGCAGTTAACGCTTGAGATGCGTTTATGCCTTTGCCAAGGGTATTCATCGTGTGGGCTCTGATCTTCTTACGAGGAACCATGTTAGGTTTGAGCATATCCAGTGTGTCTTCAGAACGAGAAAACACGGGCTCCGAGTAGAACGCATCTAGGTATTGGGTGTGACGATCCGTTCGTGCGTTGTTTGTCTCCGCGCTAGCGAGGAAGATGATATCTTCGTTAATTTCGTCAAGAGTTCGAAATATTACGCCGACTTCTTGAGTATAGCCAGCGCTCAACAGCACAGTGACTGCATTTAATCCACTGATACTTCGCGCCAATTTCTGTATAATGGCCTCACGTATTCCTTTGTTTAGATATCGATATACAAACGAGTCTTTGTGCTTTACGCGCTGCGGGGGTTGAATCACGGACTCCATATGTCGGAGTGCCCGTGTCATAGCTTCAACTGCGTTCGATTGGAGATGCGGCATGTTTGCGAGGCCTAACGTTTGAGCTAAGCGGATACCAAAAGCGGGCCGGGCGAAAGTTCTAAAGCGAAGCGCTGTAGCTCGGCCCGCTTTTGGTATTCCGCTTGAGCGATGGGTTAGGCCTCACCACTTTGGACGCTAGACGCCAAATGACAACGATTGACAACGAAACATAAACTGTTTTCATTGAACCTGCCGAATCACTTGATTGGTGAAGCTCGCTGTGGCGGTGAAAATTAAGAGCGTCCCACGTTACCCGATAAAATGGCATTGCGCAACCTGGGCCGCGCCGGAAGACTGACTACGCGGCGCAGCACGCTGGCGCGAAACGCCAACCATGAGCTTGAATGACTTTCGTGGGGCAGCTACGGAAGCTGAA
>JAYUUS010000254.1:0-2831 GCA_043754435.1 Rhodanobacteraceae bacterium | reverse complement strand
AATTTGCGCAGCGGATGACGGTGCGGTATCCGGCAATTCAGCGGCTTGGTTGAGAACAAGGCTGTTTGGGTAAAGTCACGTCCGCGCATTATGGTCACGCCGCTAAAGCAATGAGCTATTGTACACTATAATTAAGTAACTAACTATATGTTTTGGGTAGAAAATCAACAGCCTGCTACTCGTCACATTGCCGTTTTCATCGTAACCCTGCATATTGATCGTGCCAATGCCATCGGTACTTAAGGTGCGGCGGTTC
Source organism: Rhodanobacteraceae bacterium (assembly GCA_043754435.1). Taxonomy (GTDB): domain Bacteria; phylum Pseudomonadota; class Gammaproteobacteria; order Xanthomonadales; family SZUA-5; genus JANNYA01. The sequence continues at coordinate 2,575 of JAYUUS010000254.1, read as the reverse complement.
AATCGGTCATATTCATGCGTAATTGCTTGCCCGTTGCCGTGGGTTTCTATTTTGACATTGCCCATCAAATCATAAGCATACGTCGTACTCATCCCCGCTTCCGGACCGCTATCGCTAAGCTTGCGGTTGCGGCTATCAAAGCTTGAGCGCAGCGTGGCATTGCGCGCGTTGGTCGTGCTCAGCAGATTGCCGACAGCGTCATAATCCATGCGCGTGACGGCGCCGGTAGCATCCGTCGAGCTGGTAACGCGATTCAAACTGTCGTAAGCCATGCTGCGCACTTGATTGCCATACACCCCGCCGCGCGTGCGCGTTTGCGTCAGCACATTGCCGTTTGCATCGCGCGTCAAAGTGGTGAGTTTGCTCAGCGGCTCGGTGGTGGTCAGCACCCGGTCAAAGTCGTCATACGTCATCGACGTGGCGTTGCTGCGCGCGTCGATTTGCTTGATTTTATTGCCGTTGCCGTCATATTCAAAACGTACTTGCAGCGCGCCGGCGCTGCTGCCTTCCCGCGTTTCCGAGGTCACTTGATAGCTCGGGTGTTGATACTCGCGCGTCGTCGTCCTGCTGCCGCCCACGCCAGACACGGTTTCACGGGTGACGTGGCCTAGGCCATCGACCACGTAAGCGCTGACTTTCCCCTCAGGCTCCACCTTGTCCGTTATAAAATTCGCGCCGTTAAACGTTTGCTCGGTGACATTGCCGCGGTAGTCGGTCATCCGGGTGACATTGCCGTTTTTATCCGGCACATAAGTCATCGAACGATTATTCGCATCCGTGGTTTTCAGCAAACGCCCCATCAAATCAAAAGCGCTAATCGTTTTGCGCTCCAGCGCATCGGTGCTGGTTTGGGTATTGAGCGTATCCGAATACGCGATCGCCAACGTCGTTCGATCCGCATACGTGGTCAAGATGCGCCGATCCCGCTGGTCGTATTGATAGCTTTCACTGTGCTGGTTCTGATCGCTTGTGCTCAGCAAACGCCCGCGCGCATCAAAGCGTTGATCCACCCTGCCGCCGAGCGCATCGACAGTAAGCTTGGGCAAGCCATATTCATCGAAGCTTTGCGTCATCGCATTGTTGCGATAATCCGTATGTCCGGTGATGTCGCCATTCATCGCCACCGTCCAACTTTCACTCAAGCTGCCGCGCTGATGCCCGGTCAAATTACCGCGAGCATCATAGCTATAGGTGTCACTAATGCTGCGATTGTCGCTCGAGGTGGCGACCCGGTCTTTGATAAAAGGCTTGTCAGTGAACACCTCGGGCAGTTTGTAAACCCAGCTCTGCGTGTAGGTTTTACCCACGGGCGAGCAAAGTGTCCCTACCCTAGCCCAGAGCCAAATCCTCTCGGTTTTGCTCACCTGCTCAAGCAGCAAGCCATGACACGGTTGAATCGCTGTATTTTGCTGCAGACTTTGTTCGTGCTTTTCATCCGACGCCACGCTCGCGAATTCATCCAACCACGCCAAAGCCCCATGCCAGTCACCCTCAGCAGCGCGCTCAAACTCCTGATTTTGCTGATGATTTTGATCCTGATTTTGCGCAACAGAAGCAATAGCGTCGGGCGCACGCGCGTCCAATTGCCCTGCCAACACCGGACTCCGCATCCATTCACCCGCCGCAAGCCCCTGACTCAAGCTCAAACTCAAAGCAATCGCACAAGCAAAAAGCGCAAACCCGGCTGGGTGCAAACCGAAGTGCTGCGCCTGCTTGCCATGACGCGCGGCCACGTTGGCTGCCGAACCGTCGCAGCCATGTTCAACGCCCGCTTTGCCTTTCGTGGTCAATCGGTCAGCAAAACCTATGTGGCAGAGCTGCGCAAAAAATCGCGTTATGAAATTGCGCAGCTGCGCAAAATACTGCGGAAACCACCCAGACCAGGCAAACCCAATCAAACTTGGGCTTTGGATTGGACACATGTGACCATAGGCTCTGAAACCCACACACTGCTTGGTGTGATTGATCACGGCAGCAGAAGATTGCTGGCGCTGTGTTTCGTGGACAGAAGCGCAAATATGGTTTTGGCTGTGTTGGATCGACTGATTAAAACGTTTGGAAAACCGAAATCGCTTCGGACGGATAATGATGGCGCTTTGGTATCGACTTTCTTTGCGCTGGCGATGCAGCGATTGGGCATCAAACATCAGCGAAGCAATCCACATTCGCCTTGGATGAATGGCCGCATCGAACGCTTTTTTGGAACCTTCAAGCGCGCGATTCGACACATTCAAATCGACAGCAAAGATCGACTCGAACAAGCTGTTGGCGAGTTCGCGTTTTTCTACAACCACATTCGGCTGCATCAAAATCTGGGTTACCGCACGCCGGAAATGGCGTGGCGCGGTCAATTCGATTTCCCAAAACGCAAAAACCTGCGATGGTTTGCGGGTTGGGACGGTGTTTTGTGCGGGTGGTATTGGGGCGAAGTTAAAAAGCCCGCGGATGATTAAAAGCAAAAGTTGCACCCAAAATCTTAGCAGGCTGTTGATTTTCTACCCAAAACATATAGTTAGTTACTTAATTATAGTGTACAATAGCTCATTGCTTTAGCGGTGTGACCATAATGCGCGGA
>JAYUUS010000253.1:0-25773 GCA_043754435.1 Rhodanobacteraceae bacterium | reverse complement strand
TAAAAGCTGGAAGTTCCATTAATTTTTCTGCTGGATCAACTTCGCTAGCTTGCGGGCATTTGCGCTTAGCTCGGCAGGAAAACCGCGTTCCCCAAGCGTTATTGCACGCAAATGAAAATTGAAGGCACCGGCGGTGAACTCAAACCATGTGCGCCGCACGCCTGTTTTCAGCGTTTCATGCTGCTGTGCGGGAATATTCAGCTCGAACAGCCGATCACGCAGCCGCTCAGGATGTTCACAGATACAGTCAATTTGTATAGAACTTCCTGCAGCAGCACTGCCATCCACGACGCCGCCGACTGCGCGTGCTTGGAACTGCTCGAAAAAAGTGATCGCTTCCATGGCAGCTTGGCGCATTGAGAAAATTCGAGCATCCCGATCAGGGTCAAATAGCTTCAATCGAGTCAACAGCGCAATGTGTACTTGCTCCACTTTGGGCCAGCGCGTAGGCGTAAAATTTAAGCGCTTGGCTGCCCGCCGCAGGGCTTCGTGCGCGTCCTCAATCTGTTCTTGCTGCATGAGGGTAGCAGCGCATTCAATAAGCGCTGCATTTTGATCATTCAACATTGGCACCAGCGGTCACCTCACGACAGCAGGCTAGAACAACTCATACGGATCGCTTTCACTTTGTGTGTTAGTGGCACCCAGTGAGCTGCCAAGCTTGGTCAAGTCTTCGGTGCGAAAGACTTCCATAATGCCTGCCGGGTCCCCGGCGCTCGTTAACAAACCGTTATTGCCGTTAATGCGTGCGGTGGTGACGCCCGTTGGCTGCTCAAGAATTTCTTCCGGTTTGCCTTCAAGGGCGGCGCCCATAAAGTCCATCCACATCGGTAGCGCTGCTTTGCCGCCGAATTCCCCTTCACCAAGCGAGCTAAAGTCATCAAAGCCTACCCACGCGCTGGCGACCATGTGCGCGCTAAACCCAGAGAACCAAGCATCGCGATGGTCGTTAGTTGTACCCGTTTTGCCGGCAAGGTCATTGCGTCCAAGTTCCATCGCCTTTATGCCTGTGCCGCGCTTGATCACGTCACGCATCATGGTGGTGATAATGTAGGCGTTGCGCTCGTCGATTGCGCGTGGTGCTAACACGATGCCACCGGCTACTTTGATGGGTTGCGTTTCGCTCGGTGCCAGTTCACCGCTCTCGGCTTGGGGCTCGCTTTGGGTATCCACTGCTTGCTCAGCGGCTGCGCGCGCAAGATCTTGCCGATTAAGCTCTACTTCCAAACGTTCAGGACACAGCCTGCATGCCCGAGGGGCATTCGCATCAAAAATAATTTTGCCGGTATTGTCCTCAATTTGCGAAATGAGGTGCGGCGTCACCAAAAACCCAGAGTTGGCAAAAACCGCGTATCCACGCGACATGGCAATCGGTGCTGCAGAACTTGTGCCTAGCGCCATAGAAAGGTTTTCGGGCAGTGATTGCGCCGAAAAGCCGAATTTTTGGATGTAGCGGCGCGCATATTTCACGCCGATGGCGTCTAGTAGCCGTACCGATACTAAATTGCGTGAGGTTACCATCGCTTCGCGCATGCGCGTTGGGCCACCAAATTTATCATCAGAATTCTGTGGCTTCCATACTTTACCGACCGAGGCGTCTTCAAATACTAGCGGCGCATCATTAATGATTGAGGCGGTGGTAAAGCCTTTCTCAAGTGCAGCCGAGTAAACAAAGGGTTTAAAGCTAGAACCGGGCTGACGCAAACTTTGGGTAGCGCGATTAAATTTGCTAAGACCAAATGAAAAGCCACCAATCAACGCCCGAATTGCACCGTTTTCTGGATCCATCGCGGTGAAAGCCCCTTGCACTTTGGGGATTTGTGCCAGCTGCCAGCCGCCGTCTGGCGTGCGCGATACCCGCACAACGTCGCCCAGCTGCACAAGCTCAGCGAAACTTTTTGGCACTGCGCCGACATAGCCTTCGGATTTATATCGCCTAGCCCATTTGGCGCTGGTAAACGGTACAGCGATATCTTGTCCGTCGTTAAGATGCAGCGTTAGCTCTTGCGCGCTAACAGCCGTAGCGACACCTGCTGTCAGGCCGTTCACTGTCCAATAGGGTTCTAGCGCGCGATCAAGTTCGGCCGGTGAGGCCAATAACGATGGCTCGATTTTAGCTTCAGCGCCGCGCCAGCCATGGCGGCGATCATAGTTTTCAAGCGCATTAGACACGGCTGCAGACGCGGCATTTTGCAGCATGGCTTCTACGGTAGTGATGACGCGGTAGCCGCCTGTTTGCGCTTTCTCTACGCCAAGAATTTTTTCGACTTCCAGACGTGCCATTTCCGCGATGTAGGGTGCATCCAACTCAACGGGTGGGTTGTGAAGCGTTGCGAGATCAGGTTCAGCCAAAGCAGACTTGAGTTGCGCAGCAGTTAGATAGTTTTCTTCAAACATGCGTTGCAACACATAATTTCGCCGCTCAAAAGCAGCTTTTGGATTGTGGATTGGATTGAGATCACTCGGTGCTTTCGGTAAGGCCGCCAACATTGCACATTCGGAGACATTGAGTTGATCGAGCGTTTTGCCGTAATAAACTTCAGCGGCTGCGGCCACGCCATAAGCGCGCTGACCTAGAAAAATTTTGTTGAGATAAAGTTCCAAAATTTCGTCTTTAGACATGGAGCGCTCTAAGCGTATCGCGGTAAAAATCTCAATAATTTTGCGTTTAAAGGTTTTTTCGTTACTTAAATACAGCCCACGTGCTAACTGTTGGGTAATGGTACTGCCGCCCACGCCTTTTTCACCGGTGGTCACGATTTCCCATAAAGCCCGAGCAATTCCTTTAGGATCGATGCCGTAATGAGTATAAAAATTGCCGTCCTCAACAGCGATAAAAGCTTGACGCAAGCTCAACGGAATGCGCGATATTGGCATTGGGTTGCGCCGCGTTTCGCCGAAACTGGCGATCAATAAACCTTCTGCAGAAACGATTTTGAGCGGGACTTGCAGTTCTATGTGTCTGGCACTGGCAACGTCTGGCAGTTCCTTAGCAACATACCAATAAGCGCCTGCGATACTCAGTGCCGTTACAATGAGGCCGCCAAGCGTCAAATAAAAAAATATTTTCAAAATTTTTTTGAGCTTTAGCATGGGCGCACATTTTGTCTATGAAGCGCTAAGTATAGGCAACATGGCTGAATAGACCTCGGGCAGCGCGCGGGCAAATGGTAATGCCAAGAATTATGCGTAACCTGCGTTAAAAACGGTTAATTTTGCGACCTGAGTGGATGCTACATGTCGCTGAAGTTATTAAAGTTTATTGCGTTGCCTGAGGGTCACGGGTCACACCCAATCAGGCGGGCTAAAGTAAAATTTTGAGCCGTTGAAATCCCAATAATCGTTAAGTTGAACTTCGTCGCAAAATAGATAATTGCTCCCTACAGTTCTGCTTAACACGCTATTTGTCTGCAAGTTCTTTTGGCATATCAATGGCATGGCGCACACTCTTTGAGTAAATTCTTAGTTGCCAGCGGCGCAACTTTGGTATTTAATGCAAGGAATCAGGTTTAGCTCGTAAATGTGCGCCACGAGAGGGAAAGTTTGTGGGATTGTTTACTCCAAAAGCACCACCGCTAGTCGGGCTGGACATTAGCTCCACTGCCGTCAAGTTGTTACAGCTCTCCCAGTCGGGCGGGCGGTATCGTATTGAACATTACGCAGTGGAACCGTTGCCGCCGAACGCGGTCGTGGAAAAAAACATAGTTGAGGTTGAGGCGGTCGGTGAAGCAATTCGCCGCGCGGTACAGCGATCAGGCATTAAAACCCGATTTGCCGCCGCCGCTGTCGCCGGTTCCGCTATTATTACTAAGGTTCTGCCCATGCAGGCCGATCTGAGTGAGGATGAGCTTGAGGGGCAAATTCAAGCTGAAGCCAACCAATACATTCCTTATCCTCTTGAAGAAGTCAGCATGGACTTTGAGGTGCTCGGGCCGGTGAAAGACAATCCCGAAATGGTGAATGTCCTGCTGGCAGCATCTAGAACTGAAAACGTTGAAATGCGTTCAGCGGCGCTCAGTTTGGGCGGGTTGACCGCGAAAGTGATCGACGTTGAAGCGTTTGCAATGGAAAACGCGTTTCGTCTGATCGCCGATCAGCTTCCAGGCGGGCGCGATGGATTAGTCGCGATCGTTGATATTGGCGCTACCATGACGACGCTTAACGTGTTGAAAAACCAGCGCAGTATTTACACGCGCGAACAAGTTTTTGGCGGTAAGCAGCTGACTGATGAAGTGATGCGTCGCTATGGATTGTCATACGAAGAGGCGGGCTTAGCGAAACGTCAAGGCGGATTGCCCGAAAGCTATGAAATAGAAGTACTGGAGCCGTTCAAAGAAGCTATGGCGCAACAGGTAAGTCGCCTTTTGCAGTTCTTTTTTGCAGGTAGCGAGCACAATCGTGTAGATCAAATTGTCTTAGCAGGCGGCTGTGCCTCAATCGCTGGTGTTAAAGAAATGGTGGAGGAACAAATCGGCGTACCCACGGTGATTGCTTCGCCTGTCGCATCAATGACACTTTCCCCAAAAGTACAAGCGCAAGCGTTGCAGGCAGACGCGCCGGCGTTAATGATTGCTTGCGGCCTAGCATTGAGGAGTTTTGACCAATGGCAAGGATAAATTTACTTCCTTGGCGCGATGATCGGCGTCAAATTCGAAAGCGGGAATTTTGGACGCAAATGGGCGTTGCTGCCGCTGCATCGGTGTTAGCTGTATTCGGCGGCATGATGTTCATGGACAAGCAAAATGAGCTTCAGGAAGCCAATAACACCTTTCTAACCGCTGAAATTGCAAAACTGGATGCCAAAATTGTTGAAATCCAGGCGATGGAAAAAAGCAAAGCGAAACTGTTGAAAAAGAAAGAAATTATCGAAAATCTTCAGGGCGACCGATCCTTGATGGTGCATATTTTTGAGCAGATGGCGCGCACTATTCCAGATGGCGTGGCGCTTACCGCCATTAAGCAGACCTCAGATTCAATTCAGCTTGATGGTAAGGCACAATCGGAGGCTAGAGTCGCGCAATACATGCGCAATCTTGATGATTCACCTTACTTGAAAGATCCAGACTTAAATATTGTCTTGGTGCAAGACCCCAATGCTCCACTTGCTCCTGGCCAATCAGGCGCAGCGAAAACAGTTGATGTCAAAAGTGGCGGGTATCGAAAAGGATTTACCCTTAAAATCAACATTGATCGCCCGAAAGATATGACAGTTTTACCAGAGCCTGGGCAAACCACAGCTGATCCAGTCGCTGCTGCGCCGGTTTCTGGCGCTGATCCAACTGCAGTATCACCTAAGTCTTCTGCCGTTGTTCCGCAGCCGGAAGCAACGCCTGAAAAGGGGGCAAAATGAACATCATTCAAGAACTTCAGCGTGTCAATTGGCAAAACCCTGGAACTTTGTCAGGATCTGCGCGAATGACGGTCGCTTTAGGTGCGCTGTTATTAATATGCGCCCTGGGTTGGTATTTTATGATCCAAGACAAGCTTACGGCGCATGACGCTTTGGAAGCGAAGGAAGCAAATTTGCGGGCGGATTTTATAGATCGGCAGAAAAAAGCTGCGAATTTAGAGCCCCTGAAAGAACAGCTTGTCACGATGAACGCCATGCTGGAACAGATGTTAAAACAGCTTCCGAGTAAGACGCAGTTAGCTGACTTACTGGTGAATGTGTCTGAACAAGCGCTGGCAGCTGGGATACAGGTGCGTTTATTTCAACCTCAAACAGAGTCGGTAAAAGAATTTTATGCGGAAAAGCCGATCCTCTTAAGAATGGTTGGAAATTACAATCAATTCGGAAACTTTGTTAGTGGTGTTGCGACTTTGCCTCGAGTCGTTATCTTAACAATGCACGATATCGCGATCACCCCTGCCTCTTCGCAACTTGGAATAACGGCACCTCCGGGTTCTCTCGTGCTGGAGGGTACGGTGAAAACTTACCGATATTTAGACGAAGATGAAGCTGCCGCTCAAGCTGCCGCTGAAGCAGGGGCTGCATTGCCAGCCGCTGCACCGGCTCCTGCGCCAATTCATTAGGAGATGACTCAAATGCCCAGTGAAATTTCAATGGCGAAGGTGTTGAGTGCGGTGGCAATGAGTGTTGCCCTTGCTGCCTGCACGAAGCCATTTTCCGAAGTGCAAGGTTTCGTGGATACGACTCTAAAAACAGCTCCGCCTTTGCTTGAACCAATACCCGCTATCAAGATTTTCCCAATTCGAGAGTATCCAATTGGTGGCTTGAGGGATCCTTTTGCGACTGAGAGCGAACTAATCAGTGAAGAAAAACAAGCGCAGATGAATGCCGATGACCCTGATTGCCCAGATTTGACTCGCATTCCAGAGGAACTTGAAGGGTTTCCGCTTGACTCGCTCGATATGGTCGGAACGATGGGGCAGGGTGCCAATTATTATGGTTTGATAAAAGCCCCTGATGGCATTGTACATCGAGTTCAAGTGAATAATTATATGGGCCAAAGCTATGGTCAGATCTTGTCAATCGCGGAAGACAAGATTGAATTGGAAGAGCGCATAAAAGACGGAAGCAATTGCGAACGCAAATTGCAATCAGTTTCCCTCGATGACAATAACTAAGGTAGGGCTTGAGATGACTCGGCAACAACGGATAGCGACTATGACAACGGAAACAATCCAAAGCACGCGCCGACCGCTATTCTTCGGTCTCGCGCTCAGTTTTATGCTCAGTTCTGAGCTTTTTGCGGCCAGCATTCAGGGGATCGGTTTTACGCCGCTTCCGGGTGGCGAAGTCGAGGTTGCCATTAAGCTTGATGGCGCAGTCGATCCGCAAATTTTTTCTACGGAAAATCCCGCTCGGATTGCTCTGGATTTCGCTGACACGAAACTGGCAGTAAAAAGTCGTGCGATCAACGTGGGCACAGGGGCGACGAAAACGATCACTGCGGTTGAAGCCGGAAATCGATCCCGGGTAGTAATCGATTTGTTTCGTGCTTCTGGCTATGAAACGCGTATGGACGGAAATACTTTGGTAGTTAGAGTAAGCAACGGTTTTTCCGGCGAAACCGCAGCAAGTGGGCGGGCTATCGCGCAATCACCTGCCGGCATTCAGCTTGCGACTGCTGCCACCGCGCTTGCGGTTAAAAACGTTGATTTTCGGCGTGGTAAGCAGGGTGAAGGTCGAGTATTAATAGACTTTAATGGCGATGGGGCAACCGCCGATTTAAAGACAGAAGGCGGAAAGCTTGTAGTTGATGTATACAACGCTAAATTACTAGCTAATGTTGCGCAACGCATGGACGTAATTGACTTTGCTACGCCAGTGCAATTTGTTGACGTAAAAGCTCGTGCAAATGGTGCTCGAATCGAGATTGGTGCTATCGGCGAATATGAGCAGCTTGCCTATCAAGCTGGCAATCAGTTTGTAGTCGAGATTTCACCGAAACGAACCGTTGCAGATGCGAAGAAAAGCGCCAATGAACCACCGGTTTATGCAGGTGCGCGCGCTACCTACAACTTTCAAGATATCCCAGTTCGCTCTGTTTTGCAGCTTATCGCTGATGTGTCCGATCTCAACATTGTTGTCGCCGATACCGTACAAGGTAACGTAACTGTGCGCATGATTAATGTGCCTTGGGATCAGGCGCTCGATATCGTTTTGCAATCTAAAGGATTGGATAAGCGTCGCAACGGCAACATTATTTATATTGCTCCAACTGATGAAATTGCCAAACGTGAACAGGCCTTAGAAGATGCACGGTTAGCCCTCGAAGATAGGCAATCGTTGATTACAGACTTTATTCCTATTAGCTATGGCAAAGCTGAGGATATAGCCAAACTATTGACATCCGAAAGTTTGACTGGACAAAGCGGCGGCTCAACGGGCGATCAGAAAGGTAAGGAACAAGGTTTTTTATCCAACAGAGGAAGTCTTTCTTTCGATCAGCGAACTAACACTTTGTTGATCGTAGATATTCCTTCAAAAGTGGCAGCGATTCGGGAACTTGTCGCTCGATTGGATAAGCCTGTTCAGCAGGTATTGATCGAATCGCGCATTGTGGTGGCTAACGATAATTATTCAAAGGAATTGGGGGTTCGTTTTGGTTTGTCAGGTGCTTCAGAAGACAGAAATGGCAATGTGTTAAGTGTGGGTGGGACGTTAGATGCGACAGATACCATGAGCAATCTCGCTCTTGGGAATCGGTTAAATCGTGCGAATTCGGCGTTACCCGTGGGTTTAAATAGTGCTTCGAGCGGAATCGTTGTGCCCTCATTAAATAATCGTCTAGGCGTAAATCTGCCCGTTCTTAGCCCGGCTGGGTCATTTGGATTTACGGTGCTAGGGAATGACTACCTATTAGATCTGGAGCTTTCTGCGCTGGAAAATGAAGGACGTGGTGAGATTATTTCTAGTCCGCGCGTCATCACTGCCAGCCAACGTGAAGCAACGATTCGTCAAGGTAATGAATTACCCTACACTGTTCAGGTGGCTGATCCTAAAACGGGTGCAGTTACGACCTCAGTTCAATTTAAGCCGGTCGTTTTAGAATTAAAGGTGACTCCAACGATTTCGCCAGACCAGCGGATTTTTATGAATCTTGAAGTCAAGCAGGACACGGTAGCTAGTTTCGCCGTGCAGGGTCAGCCGGCTATTAATACGCGCAATATCAACACGGCTGTGCTGGTTGATAACGGCCAAACAGTCGTTCTCGGCGGCATTTTAGAACGTTCTTCACGCGATGATAAAACTCAGGTGCCGTTTTTGGGTGATCTGCCCGGGGTCGGTACGTTATTTAAGAAAAAGACGCGACGCGATTCCAGGGCTGAGCTGTTGATCTTTGTTACCCCGAAAATCTTGCAAGATAGCTTGCGCTAACGTCATTGAAAATTGGAGTAAATATGACTAACATGATTAAATTGACGGCAGCATTTGCACTCTGTGCGGTACTGGCCGGATGCGGCGGTGGATCAACAGGCGGCAATGACGACACGCCTGCCTTTGGTCGCGCTGACCCAAAAATTGAATTTTTTCCCCAAAAACCTAGTTTGCTTTCCAACCGAAGTGGTTTTCCCGTTGACTCTACTTCCCCGTATTTTACTCAAGCCAATTTTAAAATTACGGATGACAATGGTTTTCCGGCTCCAGGTTTGACGATTGTTGATTTGCAGATATCTAATGGTAATATTTTTAGCTTATTAACAAGTGGTGGTTGGAATCCAACCGCAATCCGGGGTTGCGCAGGAACAGCCTCAAGTATTGCGACCTATTTTTTTGTTTCCGGCCCACAAGCGGGCACCGCACAAATTACCACGTCCGTTACAGCTCCCCTAAAGTCGGGGAAAATCGATCCAGTCACAGGGATTTGCACCACCGAGTTTCAAACGGGTGCTCGCGATGTTCGTAAAACCTTTGACTATAGTGTAAACGTTGGCCCTGAACCTTTTGTACGTCTGGCCGCTGTTCCAGGACGCACCACCCTACCAGTCAATACGTTTAATGTAGTGGCAACTCCCGGCTCGCCGTTTGTGACTGCTGTGGAAGTCACTCAAAAAACTGCGTTCGGTGCTTTAGTGACCGATGGCACCGTGCAAGTGACGGTTGCCCGCCCTGATATCATTCAACTGTCAATAGCAGATGATCCAGCAACAGCGGTGAATGAGTTTACCGATCTGCAAAGTACAGTTAGGCCAAAAATTGTCGCTGGCAAGGCGTTGTTTTATGTGCATTCGCGGCAACGTGCTGGCACCGCAACTGTGACGGTACAACCACAGGACGGGGTTACTACTCTGGGCACTCAAATAATACCAATATATGGAAACGGCATCGAATTAAGTTTTACGGTAGGGTCTAGTGTGGCGGGAATCGCCAACATTGCGATAACCTCAGACATGCGTGCGGTTTATGTTAATAACTCCAACGCTAACTCTGTGCTGCCGATACAGATACGTGCCACTGACGATAGGGGTGAGAGCATTCCTGACCCAAGTCCTGGCGTTAACAATATCTTGCTGGAAATTGTCAATCCTAATGGAGAGACGTTAATTGCGACCAATGCTGCTGGCACTGCCACTGAGGGAACCAGTATTCGCACTCGCACTTCCCAAAGCATTGCCTCCGCAGTGTTTCGTGCTGCGGGCCGTCAAGGATCGGTGCAAATTCGCGCAACGGGTGACCGCTCGGACAATAACGTTGATAACGGTATTCAATCACCCATATTTACAACTACAGATGTCACCGTTTCAGACGGCAAGCTTTTTGACATCAAAATAACCAGTTCAGTACTAGAATCGCTAGTTGAACGACGCTTCATTTCGACGGAATTTCGTCCGGGTGCAAACGGCACGCCGGGAACCGCTCAGAATGGAACGTATGGCTACTTTATTACTGCACACGCTACTGACCGTTTGGGAAGGCCTGTAATACCGGGCACAGTAATCGAATTTGGTATGATTGATGCACCTCTTGTTGGCTATCCAACGCAAGGTTCGGGTACTTTTGAAATTGCGGGGCTTGATGGTGATCCGGTAGAGGGCGGTACGCGATTCACCGCGCCCACTGGACAGTTTACAACTGCGGGCGGCGGTGCTGGCCCAGGCGACACGCTGATTTTATTTGGGGAAGATAATTCGCCAATTCGTGATCTGGAGAGTGCGCGCTTAATTTCACGTATTAACGGACCAACCAGCTTGGATATTGCATCTAGTACGCGGTTCAATTTAAATGATGATTCAACTAACGGGATTGCCGTTGATCGCGGGCCAGTTGTGCCTTACGTTATTGGACGCGCTACGATCGGTAATGTGTCTTCAAGTCGACAAACAACTGATCAGTTCAGTGATGTTACTACTACCATTAATTATCCGGTAAGCAAAATTGGTCATGGATATATTGTTTGGGCGCGTGGCTTTGGTGATACCCCAACAGGGCAAACCACTCCAGAGTTGGTCACAGCTGCTGACCCAGGCCGCTTTCCGGGCGCTGCTGGAGCAAATGTTTCGCTGATTGCGTCGCCTGATTCTATTATTGCGGGTCCCGGTAGCTTGGTGCTGATCTGCTTGAAGGATAATTTCAGCAATCCCGTCCCTGCAGTGTTTGTGCGCTATGGGTTCAGCAAGTCGTTCGGTACGGTTGATGGCGCATCAACGGGTGTGGTAGCCAATGCTACTGGAGCTAACGGATGTACAACTGCGTTGGTTCGTGCCACTTTAACCGGTACTGAGGACGGTACAATAAGCTTTACAGCGAATGGATTTCCAAGTGGTGCCGGTATTGTCGGCGGCGGCGGCATAGTGAAGATCACCAAAGGCGGTGGTTCTGCTCAACTGTTCGCTATTCCCGGCGGACTCGGTGGCAATGGGGGTAACGTCACCTTGCGACTTGTTGATGGCAGCGGAAACCCGATTTCAGGTATCCAGGTGGCCGGGACATGTGGTGCCGGAGCTAGTCTGGCGGTTCCACCTGGAGCGACAAACGCCCAAGGTGAAACATCCGCTACCATCACTGCAAACTTAAACGGCCCTACTACGATGTTAATGGCAGAGTGTACATTCTCGGCATTCGGATCTACTGCGATCGTCAGGCTGCAGGGCGTTAACACCTGTAATCTTGGCTACTCGCCACCACCTACTGGTTGCCCGCCAATCGTAGTGCCACCGCCTCCACCGCCTCCACCGCCTCAGCCCAGCAGGACGTTAACTGTGCAACTTCAGAAGGCGGATGGCGGCGTTTATGTCTCAACCCTCCCTCAAGTTCAGGTTATCGGTAACGCAGGCGGTATCAACTGCGTGTCGACAACTAACCCTCCTACCAACTGCGTTGGGTCGTCCATTCCAGACAGCTCGGTTGTTGGCCTTACGGCGTCCACGGGTATTAACGGTGTACCTAATGCGGCTAGCTTCTGTCGGTGGACCGGCGCACCAGGTTGTGTTGGGACGCAACCCACAGTACAGGTTCTGATGAATACGAACCTCACCTGTGTAGCAGTGTTCTCGGAAACTGGGCCTGCCGGCTGCCCAACGTTCTAACCAAGTTGCAATAACGGAATAAAACAAACCCCGCCTAGTGCGGGGTTTGTTTTTGAACCTTTGAATATTGAGAAAGGTGAGCGCTACTCAGTCATAGTTTCGCGAGTACCGCCCGGCCAGCGCGGCTTTGATTTTCACGCCCTAACTCTTGACTAATCCACGCGCCAACCTGCGCGAGCGCGACTAAATTTATGCCACTGCGCAGTCCCAAGCCATCCAGTAAATACACTAAATCTTCAGTGGCAACGTTTCCGGTAGCGCCTTTTGCATAGGGGCAACCGCCTAAGCCGGCAATAGAGCTATCAAATACTCGAATGCCTTCGTCCAGACTGGCAGCAACGTTCACAAGCGCTTGACCGTAGGTGTCATGAAAATGCCCGGCGATGGCGCTGACAGGAATTTCTTGAGCTACGGCGCGCATCAGTGCACGGGCTTTATTGGGTGTGCCCACGCCAATCGTATCGCCCAAGGACACTTCATAACAGCCCATTAGGTGCATGGTGCGGGCGAGCCTGACGACGTCATTGACGGGGACTTCGCCCTGATAGGGGCAGCCGAGCACGCAAGAAACATAGCCCCGCACAAGGACTCCGTCCGCTTTAGCGCGCTCAAAAATCGGCTGAAACCGTTCGAGTGTCTCAGCAATGCTGGCATTGGTGTTTTTTTCTGAAAATGCCTCACTTGCGGCCGTGAAAACTGCAACCTCGCGTGCACCAACGGCAATAGCGCGCTCGTAGCCGATTAGGTTGGGTACCAAAACGGGATAGCGCACACTGGGCTTTACAGTTACGCCGGCGAAAACCTCTGCTGCATCACTGAACTGCGGAATCCATTTAGGCGAAACAAAACTGGTGACTTCAATTGCGCTGTGGCCGCAGGCCGCTAGGCGATTGATGAGTTCGATTTTTACGCTTGCCGGTACAATAACGGCTTCATTTTGCAAGCCATCGCGTGGCCCGACTTCAACGATTCTGACTTGCTTGGACATAGCATGAGTTCCTTAATTTTAGACACTCAAGCATAGCTGCGAATACAGCTCGCGCGTAGGCTAAACTTAAGGCTGAACATAGTTAGGGAAATCGTTATGACCGAAATCATTCGCCGGGTTTTGACCGGCATCAAACCAACCGGTAGTCCGCACCTAGGCAATTACGTCGGCGCGATCAAGCCCGCCATCGATGCTAGCCTGCAGGTGGGTGTGCGCTCGTATTATTTCTTGGCCGACTTGCATGCCCTGATTGGCGGCACAGATCCCGCCAAAGTCCAACGCGCAACGCTCGAAATTGCGGCAAGCTGGCTAGCGCTAGGGCTTGATCCAAACTGCGTCGCGTTTTATCGCCAGTCAGATATTTATGAGATTGCCGAGCTCAATTGGCTGCTGAGCTGTGTGGCCGCGAAAGGCCTGCTCAACCGCGCGCACGCCTATAAAGCCGCGGTCGATCACAATGCAGCGGCCGGGCACGATGCGGACTTAGGCGTAACAGCGGGGCTTTACACGTACCCGGTGCTGATGTCAGCGGATATTTTGATGTTCAATGCGCACGCAGTGCCCGTTGGGCGGGATCAAGTGCAGCATATTGAGATCGCTCGCGATATTGCGCAGCGCTTTAACCATGTCTATGGCGCCGAATATTTTACGTTACCAGAAGCGCTGGTTGACGAGCATTGTGCGGTTTTGCCCGGCTTAGACGGCCGAAAAATGAGCAAAAGCTACGACAACACCATCGGCCTATTTTTGCCACCGAAGCAAATGCGCGCGGCTATTGCGCAAATTGTGACCAACTCGAAGCTGCCCGGCGAACCGAAAACGAAAGACGAATCCGCGCTATTCGCGATTTATCAGGCGTTCGCAACACCCGCTGAGAGCGCGGCGCTGGCCGAGGCAATGGCGGGCGGTATGGCCTGGGGTGAAGTGAAATCGCACTTGGGTGATTTAGTGGAAAGTAAAATCGCGCCAGCGCGCGCACGTTATGAAGCGCTGCTGGCGAATCCGGCTGAGGTCGAGGAAATATTAGCTGCAGGTGCCGCGAAAGTGCGTCTGGAATCGATGCCTTTTATGGCACGTCTGCGTGACGCCGTTGGTTTGCGGTCTCTGAATTCCTTGGCACCCAAGCCCGCCAAAGTAGAAGCTAAAAAGTTCGCAAAATTGACGACTTTTAAGGATAGCGAAGGCTTTCGCTTTAAGCTGGTTGCACCAGATCAGCAAACGGTGCTGCTTGAAAGCATCGCCTTTGAAGACGCGCGCAGCTGCGGGCAAATGATGGCGGCACTGAAAGCCGGGCAGGGCTTATTTCGTGAACTGGAGTTTGGCGTTGAATATGAGATTGACGGCACAATAGTCGCCAACGGCGCAGGTGACTCGATCGCTGATGTGCGCGCGGGCTTAAGCGATATTGTATAAATGATGCAGCTCATTTTATTGACGCTGGGTTTTTGGCTGCTGGCACCATTTTTTGCGCTATTAATTTGGCTGCGCTTTATTGCGTATCCAGCGCAAGGACGTTATAACTTCAATTTGGCTGCAGTCAGCTGCGTGAGCGCAATTTCCTGCTGTGCGGTTGCGACACGCTATTCCTGGGTCGGCACCTCACATCGCATTTGGCCATTGGTGCAGGGTGCGATTGGGGCGCTATTTGTATTTTTGTTGGTTTTTGGTGTGGGCTGGCTATTGTCGCGCCAGTCGAAATGATGGCTGGTTCCTCAAATCATCCAGACTTATTCCATTTCTAAATCAAGACGATAACAAGGCGCCGAAGTGAGTACCGAGGAAGGCATACTGGTTGTACGTCGACGAGGGCGGAGCGAGGCAACGCAGTTAGCTATTTGATTTAAAATTGGAATTAGGCGACGGCGCGCACAGCTTTGCAACAATCTCTGCCACAGCCACCATTCCAAAACTGGCGGTGACAAAAACCGCTACGCCCAAGCCGCCATCGCAATCGAGTTTGCCGCTTTCTGCAGCGTTTTTTTCTAAGCGATTAAAACAAACGCCACCATCTGGGGCAGGGTAGCGCACGTTTTCTAAGGAATACACCGCGCGCACGCCAAAGTAGCGCTTGGGATTGCGGGTGAAATTAAACTCCTCGCGCAACTTTGCCCGGGTGAGTGCAAGCAGTTTGTCTTGTTCGGTGTTGCTTAAATCTTTGACGCGAATCAGCGTCGGGTCAGATCGCCCGCCGGCCGCACCCACTACCAGCAGCTTGATTTTATTGCGTTTGCAGTACGCGATCATTTCCACCTTCACGCGAAAGCTGTCACAGGCGTCTAGCACGTAGTCATAGCCCTGTTTCAGATGGCGCTCTAGCGAATGGCTGGTCAGCATTTCTTGGATTGCGTTGAGCTCAATGTCGGGATTGATCGCCCGCAAGCGTTCGGCCAGTACTGCGACTTTGGCTTTGCCATAATTCCCGGCGATTGCGTGCAGCTGGCGATTAGTATTACTAACGCATACCTCGTCGCCGTCGATCATCGTAATCCGACCCACGCCGCTTCGCGCGAATGCTTCTGCGGCCCACGATCCCACGCCCCCCACGCCCACAATACAAATATGCGCCTGGGCAAGGCGCAGAGCAGCGTGGCTGCCATAGAGTTTGTTAATAGGTGTGAAAATATTATTCATGATTTCTGGCTATGGGCGGCAATCGATTTACACTTTTGCTTATTGCAACAGCGCAACACTCTTAGGCCGGATAATCGGTATAGCCTTTCGGACCGGGCGTGTAGAGCGTGGTGAAATCGACCGGGTTGAGCGCGCTGCCATTTTTCAAGCGTTCCACCAAATTAGCGTTGCCGATAAATGCTTTACCAAACACCACCGCATCCAGGCGACCACTTTGAATTGCTGCCTGCCCACTGGCGAAATCATAGCCGCCATTCGCCATTAGAGTGCCGTGAAAATGCTTACGCGCAATCTCGGCAAGTGCGTGTTCACCAGGCCCCGCATGATCACCGTGGCGCAGTTCCAATGACGCAATCCCACGCAGTTGCAGCTGTTGTGCCACATAGGTGACTAAGCTTTCAGGATTGGAATCTTGAATGTCGTTAAACGGCACCAAAGGCGAGATGCGTACGCTTATTTTATCCGCACCAATCACGGCAGCGACGGCGTCGACAATTTCCAACAAAAAGCGCGCGCGTGCGGCCAAACTACCGCCATAGCCATCGCTGCGATCATTCACCGAGTCGCGCAGGAACTGGTCGATCAAATAGCCGTGCGCAGCGTGGATTTGCACCCCGTCAAAACCGGCCCGCATTGCGCGTTCCGCAGCCGCCGCAAATAGCGCAACGTACTCTGGAATTTCGTGCGTTTCCAGCTTGCGCGGCACTTCATAGGCGTGCGCGCCGGTAGGTGTGTGGATAGTATCGCCAGTAATGGCGCGGTCACTCGATGAAACCGGTTGCGCACCGCTATTGAGCGAAGAATGCGCAGCGCGTCCAGGGTGCCAAAGCTGCACCGCAATGCGCCCGCCTTTGACGTGTACGGCATCGGTAACGATTTTCCACCCAGCAACGCAGTCTTCATCAAACAGTCCACCTTCCCCGGTAAAGGCGCAGCCGTCACTGGCAACCATCGTCGCTTCGGTGAAGATCAAGCCCGCACTGGCGCGCTGTGCGTAATACTCCGCCATCAATGCGTTAGGAAGATGGCTGCGCCCCGCGCGGGCGCGGGTTAGTGCTGCCATCAAAATGCGATTGGGCAGGGCTAAGTTGCCGACGGTAAGCGGTGAAAATAGGTCAGACATTTATGCGCCGAATAGAAGGGATGGGGCATCAAGAGCTGCGGTCGGGATAGTGGATTTCAAGCTCGCGGCCTATTCCTTGCGCAAATACCGAACACAGACAGCATGAATGCTTAAAGCTCAAACTAAAAACGCCCGAACAAGTCGGGCGTTTTGACAAACATTTAATGCAGAAAAAGACTAAGGTGTGCAGCTAACCACGCGCACATTGTCGATGTTCCAACCGTCTGCGACGCTTACGCTGCTGTCAGACCCTAAATGGAAGCGGAACTGCACGTTTTGACCGCCATAAGGCGCCAAATCCACGGCCGTTAAGGCGTATGGCGTTCCCGCTGCACCGCACCAACCTTGGCGTCCGCTCAAGGCAGTGTTTCCTGAGTTCACTACGCCTGTGTAAGGAACGCCAGAAATGCCGGCAGTTACTTGCGTAAACACAGTGCCACCATCGGTGCTGACTTCTAACACGCCAGCGTCATAGCAGCCAGTAGTACCTTGTGGCTCTAAACCAAGACGTTGGCTAAAGCTCAAGAAGCGCTGAGCGGTACCTGCAGGAATTGCGATACTCGGTGTTTGCAAGCGTTGATCTGACTGTGTCGCTGGCCCAATGCCGCGATAGGCATTTAAACCTGCCGCTGGGAATGCGGGTGAAAGAGCCCAGCTGTCGGTGCCAACAGTTGCCGAATGCGTCCAACCAGCAGCACCATTTTCCATGTCTTCGGTGAAAATCACACTGGTTGTCGTGCCCACTGAGCAATCGCCAGGGCCAGCTTGCGTGGTGAAGCTACGGACAGCGGACGACACGCTGCCGGTTCCGGTGAGCGACTCAAACCCATTTGCAAACAGCTCGGTCGGTGCTGGTGCCGTTGGGCAGGCGTTACGGGCGCGAAACGCGCCAGTAATAGGTTGTGCTGCTGAGCAAAGCCGGTACTGTAAACGAGGTGCCAGTCAGCACTTGCTGTGCCACGATCGGTACAAAACTTGGGCTTGTCGAAAGTTCCAGCAAGTAAGTTTCAGTTTGCGGTGCTGCAGCCCAGCTTAATGTTGGCGTAAGGACAACGCCTAGGGCTGCGTTTGCGGGTGCACTCAAGCTTGGCGCGGTAGGTGGCTGCGTGGTTAAGTTAAACGACACATTGGTGGTGCGAATCTGCGTGCCGCTTACGCTTTGAATCGACACCGTTGCAGGGCCAGGAGCGACGCCGGTGTTGAGCGTGATATTGGCCGTGATATTGCCAGGAGGTGTGATGGAAGGTGTGCTCAGCGTGCCGCTAAAACCGGGTGGGAAGCCGCCGGTGTAGGCGACATTGACCGCCGAGTTGAAGCCGTTTTGCGAGCCATAAGTCAGTGTTACGGGCGCTGCGTTTAGCGGTAAATTTGCCGCGCAAAGGCTTTGTGCTGTGCCAGCAGCGCTGAGCGAATAACTTGGGCCATCGGTCAAGTTTTCAATCGCGCCGACATATGCACGCTGCGCCGCTGAACCTGCGGTAATACGGTTGTCGGTCCATACCGTCAAAATGCGATCTTGCTGCAAATTGACGCTAAGCCCGTTGTAGTCGCCCCATTCTTGACCATTGGTAATATTTTCGCTGGTCACTGTGCTGACACGTTTTTGCGTCGCCCAAGTTGCACCACCGTCAGTTGAGTAGGAATAATAGAAATCAACTTTATTACGCGGCACACCTGAGTTTACGGTGTCGTAGTAACCCACGTGTACCACGCCATTGGCATCGACATCCAGCCAAGGATGGAAGCGATCAACTGCGGCAAAATCACCAGTAGGATGCGGGAAAGTCGGCGCACTCCAGGTGGTTCCTTGATCATCCGAATAAACGATTTTTATAGCCACATGGTTGTTTGCTGGGGTAGCTGCGGCATAAGGAAATACTGTGGGCGGCACGGCATCGGTGAATGCCACATACATACGCCCGGCGTGTGGGCCACTGGATAAATCAGTATCTACCGAGGTATAGATAAACGTTCGACGTGTTTCCATTGAGGGCACTGCTGCTTCAAAACGGCCGCAAATTCCAACGACTTTCGTACTCGCGGGATTGACAAACGTTGCGCCACCATCGTCGGAACGCAGCATGCGAATCGAGTTTAGGTTGCAGGTCGCATCCGTCGCCAACAAGGCCGGGTAAAAATAAAATAGACGGCCTTGGGCGTCGGTGGTCAAGTCACTGCCGATGCCGGTCGGGGCCGATGGAAAGGAGGTTTGTGGTGCCCAAGTCAGCCCTTTATCGGTAGAGCGAGAGAACTGCTGCACATTGCTCTGGTGCCAGCTTAGATAAACATTGTCTTTGTAAGGCGATGTCGGTGAGCGATCCACGTGAATCCATTCTTTATCCGAACTCGCATTACTCACGTCGATGCGCCCAGTCCAAGTCTGCCCTTGATCGGTGGAGCGATACACAGAAGCACGCAAAGTCGTGCCGACATTGCCTAAAGTTGCGGCATACACAACACTGCCATCAACTGACCATTCATTCGACGCATCACAGCAGGTGTTGCTAATGCCCGTGGCGCTAGTCCATGTACTACGCCCGGCACGGGGACGTCATTGACCGGCAAAAGCGCTAAATCAGCTTGGGTAATTTGATAGTTACGATCATCCCAAGGGCCTAACTGGGTGAGCTGGGAATAATTAACTTTTGAGTCAACACCCCGGCTATTTTCAATACCGTTGACTTGGGCAAATGCGGGTGACGATAGTGCCGCAAGCAGGGTAAAACAAAACAGTTTAGAGCTTCTGCGAAAAGAACGCATCGGTCAAGCCTCACATAAAATGGGTTATTAAGGCATCCACCTTAAGTTTTATACCTTAGCGTGAACGCGTTATTCAGGCTAGTACCAATAGGGCTTTTGAAACGTAATTTTCGTTTTTGTACCCACATGACTGAAAACTCAGGCAATGTGGATACCTATCACCGTGGGCTTTTTAACCTTGCGCCTTGAACACCATCGCCACGCCATTCATGCAGTAGCGTAGCCCGGTTGGTTTTGGGCCATCTTCAAAAACATGGCCTAAATGCCCGCCGCAGCGTCGGCAGTGCACTTCGGTGCGGGTCGAGAAGAAGCTCTTATCGACGCTGGTGCCAATCGCATTGGTAATCGGCTGAAAGAAGCTGGGCCAGCCGGTGCCCGAATCGAATTTTGTTTTCGAGTCGAACAGCGCTAAATCGCAGCCCGCGCAGTGAAACACGCCGACGCGCTTTTCATGGTCAAGGGGGCTGCTGCCAGAACGCTCGGTGCCGTGTTCGCGCAGCACATAAAACTGCTCTTTGCTCAGTCGGGCGCGCCACTGATCTTGCGTGAAATGCACTTCAAAGGTTTCAGTTTTTGTGGCTGCGGCTTGGCTGCTGCGGTTAAATAGGCTCATTGTGGTGGCTCCTGTGGCTAAAGTGAACAGCGTATAGCGGATAACGTCGCGTCTTTGCATGGGTTTTCTCAGTAGTGATCGGGCAAGGGTTACTAGCTTAAGTTTGTTTAATGCGAGGGCGCGCTACCCCAGATTTCTTCTAGGCGTTGATCCCGGCCGCAGTTCCAACGATAGTATTTGTAGCGTACGGGGTTTTTCTGCGCGTAGTTTTGATGATATTCCTCGGCGGCATAAAAGGCTGATGCTGGCTTTATTTCCGTATAAATCGTGCGCCCCGCAAAGCGTTTATCGGCTTGCCACTTGGCTTTGCTGGTTGCTGCTGTCGCTGCTTGCTCAGCTGTGTGTGTGAAAATTGCACTGCGATATTGGTTGCCATGATCGCAAAACTGCTGATTAGCCACCGTGGGATCAATATTGGCCCAAAAAATCTCTAGAAGCTTGGCGTAACTAATTTTCTTTGGGTCAAATACAACTTCGACAGACTCCGCATGGCCCGTACCACCGGCGGAAACCTGCTCGTAACTGGCATCCACCACGGCGCCGCCGGTGTAGCCTGAAGCAACGCTAGTCACGCCAGAAAGACCGTGAAAGGGCGATTCCATACACCAAAAACAGCCGCCTGCAAAGGTGGCTTTTTCCAAGCCAGCGGGCGCGTCAGGTGTAGGTGCTGCGAATGAAAAAGCGCTCAGCGCGAACAGCGCAAAAGCAATAAGCGGGTTTAGATAACTTCTGCGTGACATAAGTATTGCACTAGCCTTGAATGGTATGGGTAAGCGGATGGTTGACCGGCTTTGCATTGCCTTTCTTTCGTTGCCTTTCTTTCGTTACGCGGAAAAGTGTTCGTAGCCTCGCTTTAAAATAACAATTGGCAAATTGTTGCCATCAAGCACTTGCACCCATTCTTCGCTTGCATGCCGCGCACCAATCGTGCCGATGCGGGTAATCGCTAAAGTTTGTGCGCTTGCCAGTTTGGTTAATGCCGCCTCATGTTGTGGAGCAGCGGTAAATAGGAGTTCATAGTCATCGCCGCCGCCCAAGGCGTATTGCCAAGCGCTAGGCAATCCATGCGCAATCACCAATTCATGCGAAATCGGTAAACGTTCCGCGTGCAGGGTTGCGCTACAGCCACTTTGCCGACAAATATGGCTAAGGTCAGCCACTAAGCCGTCCGAAACGTCAATGGCGCTGCTGGCAATGCCGTGCAGCGCCAAGCCCAAAGCAACGCGCGGTGTAGGCTGATCCAAACGCTGTGCTAGCCATATGGGTTCGATCTTGCCGTCGGTGCGTAACTTCAACGCGCCTGCCGCGTCGCCAAGTGTGCCTGAGACATAAACGCCGTCACCTATTTGCGCGCCTGAGCGTTTTAACGCCACGCTCGCCGAACCTACACCGGGATCCAACGCGCCAATCACGGTGATCGTGATCGCCAGCGGGCCGCGTGTGGTGTCGCCGCCAATCAAGGCAATATCGTACTCGACGCTGAGCGTGTGCATGCCACGGGTAAGCTCGCGCGCGAAATGCGCATCGGCATTGGGCAGAGTCAACGCCATGCTGTACCACAGC
Organism: Rhodanobacteraceae bacterium; assembly: GCA_043754435.1. Lineage (GTDB taxonomy): Bacteria > Pseudomonadota > Gammaproteobacteria > Xanthomonadales > SZUA-5 > JANNYA01. The sequence continues at coordinate 4,101 of JAYUUS010000253.1, read as the reverse complement.
GGCTTGGCCCCCATTGCGGCTAAATCACTTAAATTAACCGCCAGCGCTTTGTAGCCAATTAGATACGGCTCAGTATTGGCAAAAAAATGCACGCCAGCGACCAGGGTGTCGGTGCTCAACGCTAGGCGTTTGCCTTTCGGCGGCATCAAAATTGCGCAATCGTCACCGATGCCCAACAGCACGTCCGCGCGGGGTTTGATGCGTTGCGCAATCTCATGGATTAACTTGAACTCAGACATAGGCAAACGTTAGGGTAGTAAAACAAGATTAGAGCGCGGGTTTAGTACGGCCACAATAACCCCACAATACGATATTGCTAATAGGAATTACTATGATGCGTTTAGCGCTTTCACGGGGCTCACTTTGTAGGGTCTTGCTATGTAGCGGCTTGCTATTTATTGGGGCAATCACGCAGCCAGCTTTTGCGGATACTGATGACATCGCTTTGTCTGCCCTGATTGCAGCGCGCACTTCACGTGCGTCTTTAGACCAGGAAATAAAACTCCCCACCGGAGAAGGCGTGCTTGAGCTAGCGGGAAAAGCTCAACATTTAACGATAGCCAAGCAAAATGCGGGCGGCAATCTAATCGCGATGTGTGTGGGTTCCATAGTCGAGACGGAGGCTTTCTTAGGGCGCCCCTTGCCCAAAACCACAGCAACGAGCACGTCCGAAATAGCGGCGCGCCATGGCATGAGTGCAGAGGAATTCATACAGATCACATCCATGATTGCGGAGGCTTCTGCTCAAGCCTCGCTACGTGCTCCGGCGGCACCTTTAAGTGCCAGCATTACTATACTTAATGGCGATGGCCCCGGTGAAGGTTTTAACAGTACGGTTTTCCGTGCCAGTGAAGGCGGCAATAACGCGACTACCTTAGGCGGGCAGCGGCTTAACGTTTTTAACCAAGCCGCCCAAATTTGGGGCCAGTTTTTAGATAGCACCGTCAGCACACAAATCGCTGCCAAATTCGATGATTTATCCCCCTGTAGCAGCAGCGGCGGCGTTTTAGGCGGGGCGGGCACCGCCGCACTCTATCAAAATTTTAACAACGCACCGTTTGCTAACACCTACTACCCCGCTGCACTGGCAAACAAAATTCGACGTGCGGACGGTAATCCGGGCGCAGAAATTAACGCGCAGTTTAATTCTTTGGTCGACAACGCATGTTTAGGCCCCGGCACTCGGTTTTATTACGGGCTGGACAACGCAACGCCGAGTAACACGATCAACTTGCTCGTGGTTGTGCTGCATGAAATCGGCCACGGTTTAGGCTCGGCAAGCTATGCCGATGAAGTCACCGGCAATTTCCAAAATAATGTGCCGGATATTTGGGCGCGCTTTATGTTTGATAGCGCGCAAAATAAAACGTGGTTGCAAATGACCCCCGCACAGCGTGCGACGTCAGCGGTCAATAACACGCTATTTTGGGATAGCCCCAGCATGCGGGTTGCGGCACCCGGAATTTTAAATGTGGGCGCAGATACGATGAACCGCGTGCGCCTATACGCGCCGACTACCCTCCAGCAAGGTTCTTCGGTATCGCACTTTGATACCAGCGCTGCGCCGAATTTGCTAATGGAACCCGCCATCAATATCGGCATTCCGTTGACGCTGGATTTAACGCGCCAACAGCTGCGCGATATCGGTTGGTATCGCGACAGCAATTTGGATGGCGTGGCCGATGCCATCGCTGATGTTCAACCCAGCGGCAACACCGTCGCTTTGGGCAGCACCACAACAATTAGCTGGACGAATCAGGGCGGGTTCAATAGAAATGTCGTGGTTGAGTTGTCCCTAGATGGGGGCGTGAACTACAGCCCAATTACCACGCCCACCCAACCTGCACTTGGCATTGTTAATACCGGCGCTACCGGCAGCTTTGCCTGGAATGTGCCGAATACTATCGCCAGCACGCAAGCGCGCGTGCGGGTGCGTGAGTTCGATTTTGCCGACTTGGCGGGCAGTTCAGCGGCGAATTTCACGATTGCAGTGGCCAATACGCCGCCCACGATTGCGCTGAGTTCAGCGCCCACACGTCAGCAGGGTTCCCCCGCAAGCAGCTCGGTGCTGGCAAATATTAGCGATGCGCAAACTAGTGCTAATAGCTTGACGGTGGCGACATTCAATGTCGCCACCGGTTTAACTGTCGGCACGCCGGTCAACACCAACGGCAGTGTCAGCCTATCTATTGCCGCAAATTGCAGCGCACCTGCCAGCAGCAGTTTTGGGTTGCGCGTCACCGATGCAGGCGGTTTGAGTAGCGAAAGCACGATCACCGTTGCGGTAACTACGAATACCGCGCCCAGTTTGAGCTACGCCAGCGCCAATTTGGTCTTTGGCAGCAGCTTATCGGTCAATCCCAGTGCGGGCCCGAGTGACAATGGCGCACTAGCGATTTCGATCATTAGCGCCGGAACCTATACCGGCGGTGCCTCGCTCGCAGCGTCGGGCGTGGTCAGCTTGAATACCGCTCAGCCCGCCGGGAATCACACGATTACCATCCGCGCGCTTGACAATTGCAATCTTGCCACCGATGTTGCCTTGCCAGTCAACGTTGCACCCTTGAATACAGCTCCCAGTTTTGTTCCAGGATCAATGATCACGCGTACCCAAGGCGAGCAAAACAGCAGCTCCGTTAGCTTAGGCGTGGTTAGCGACGCGCAAACCGCCGCTGGCAGCTTGGTGGTCACCCAAATTGGCGGCGGCAGTGCCGGTGGCGTGAATTTGACAAATTTGCTCAACAGCGCAGGCACTGTGACCGCCGCGATTGCTGCGGAATGTCTGGCTAGCAGCGGTACCTTGCGCTTACAAATTAGCGACGGGCAGCTCAGCAGCATCGCCAACATTAATATCAATATTATCAACAACCTACCGCCGGTATTGGGCAACTATGCGGGACAAATTTTGGCACTCGGATCCAGTAGAAATGTCGTGCCCAGCGCACCGCCATCGGACACTAGCCCTATCCAAAGCGTTAATGTGCAGATTGATCCATCCGGATATATTGGTAGCCTAAGCGTAGCCCCCGATACTGGAATTGTCAGCCTAAACAATGTTGGCCCAGTGAACAATTTCACGGTCACCTTGTTTGTACGCGACACCTGTAACGCAGTTGGCACCACCAACTTCACCCTCAACATTGTCCCCGACCGATTGCTGGAGGACGGTTTCGAGTAGAGCGGTGGGCCTGACAGAATAAAATACTAGACAAGAGAAATTACTCCGCTATAGTAAGCGGCTCGCTAATGCGAAGACTCTCGCCGGAGTGGTGGAACTGGTAGACGCGTCGGATTCAAAATCCGAAGCCCTTAAAAGCGTGTGGGTTCGAGTCCCACCTTCGGCACCAGAATGACCAGCTGAGCATATGCGCCCAGCTGGTTTTTTGCGAGCTTTTTTTACAATTATTAAGGCGTACGATTCAGTTTATGGTCCAATCAAGTCGATTGCGGCCTTTAGTGCGCGTAAGTTGGGGCTGACATAAGCCAAAGTTGTCGAAACATTGGTGTGACCCAACAATGATTGGACATTGCGTATATGCGTTGCATTGTGCTCCAGCAAGCGCGTGGCAATTCGGTGGCGAAGTCGATGGCACGAAAGACTTGACTGACTCAAGGTGGCGAGTCGAGTAAAGAATTTGGTGACGCCATCGGTTGTTAACGACTCGACATGCGGGCATAGCGTTCGATGCAGTCGAACATTGAACACCTGCGATGACTCAAAATCAGGCTCACCACCCCAACAAGCAAGGGCTGCGCATCGCAGCTGCAGCAAACCAGCGACGATGGCACCGCTGTCATGTCCGCGTCCTTTTCATTCACCAACATCATCAATCAAGGTAATTTTCAAAACCGAATCTTCCCTAAAACTCGGCTAAAAAGATCACTTCCACCTCAACCAACGCTAAATTCCACAGTCAAAACTCAATCGTGAAGCCAAAAATCGACCATTTCCAAGCCAAGACCCAAGCCAGTGCGCGGACAGCGCGCTGGCCGTGGCTTTGGCTAGCAGGCTGTTGAAATTCACACACCCATTTCCCCGACAGCGTCAAGCCCACTAAAAAATTAGCAATTTTCAGGTTTATTTAACTTAAAAACCGCCTT